>DASVGE010000019.1:0-71519 GCA_036379695.1 Pyrinomonadaceae bacterium
GCGATCATGTCGGCAGCGCCTGGTGGGCCGACGACACTTCGAGTGCTTATCCCGACTGGATCCAGGTTGAGTTCGCCGGGTCAAAGACGATCGGTGAGATCGACATCTTCGGCTTACAACAGAATCCGAGCAATCCGGTAGAGCCGACCTCAACCATGACCTCGTCGTACGCGCTCACCGACTTTGAGGTGCAATACTGGACCGGCAGCACCTGGACCACGGTACCGGGCGGCACTATCACCGGCAACGACAAAGTCTGGCGCAAACTAACCTTCGCTCCACTAACGACGAGCAAGATTCGCGTCCACGTCACCAACGTCGCGGGCGACAACCGCAGCCAGGTGGTAGAGATTGAAGCCTACGCCCCCGCCAACGAGGCGGTGTTTCAATGGCTGATCCCCGATCACCTCGGCACCCCCCGCATGATCATCGACCGCACCGGCACCCTCGCCAACATCAAGCGCCACGACTATCTTCCCTTCGGCGAAGAACTCTTCGCCCCCTCCGGCGGCCGCACCACCGCGCTGGGCTACTCCAGCGGCGACGGCATCCGGCAACAGTTCACGTCAAAGGAACGCGACGTCGAAACCGGATTAGACTACTTTGCTGCGCGCTACTACTCCAGTGTACTTGGCAGATTTACGTCTCCCGATAAACCGTTCGCAGATCAATTTCAAGCGAATCCGCAGTCTTGGAACGTTTATTCGTACGTCAGAAACTCTCCTTGCAATAACGTCGATATAAAGGGCCGATGCTCAGCGCCTGCCGGTCTAAAACCAGGGCAGGTGGGCATCTGTATAGAAGCCTTCATTGCCTCAAGCAGACCAACGAAATATGGTCAGAGCGGATTGGGCGATAGCAGAGGTTTTTCAGGTGACGATCCGAGTCTTACGTCGAGGGTGAGAGTTGACGTTATTGCAGGACGGTCGGCTGAAACTCCAAAGAACTTCGCTATAGTTCAAAAGACAACAGCAGGGATGACTGTAGCTGATAATCCTGTTGCGGGGATTGTTCCAAATACGCCGCCTCTGCTTATAGCCCAAGGCTCAGCCGATACAAAACTTAACGGTCGCAGTCAGCGTTCGGATGGCTCTAGTGGGGTATTAAGTCCTATTCAAAGCGATGGGACAGTAAACTTCACAATTGCGACTACTGCCCGTAACGGCGTTGACACTCTAGCTGGAATCAACATAATGGGGGAGATCAAGATTCAACTCAATCTGAGCGTAAACACCAATACAGGACAGGTCGGAATAGCAGAAGGCAGTTCAGCAACCGCTTACCCTTCAATCGCTGTTTATTCCTATGTTTACGAGGGGGACAAAATCGTTTCTCAGGAAATCTGGAAACGGTCTGAAGCTTCTCCCTCTGATTTGGACAACCCAATGCAACCTATTCCTGAAGTGACTCCGAGGTAACCCACACAATGTTTAGCGAATTCTTCACCGCTCTTAAAGTGGTTGCGATCCTCATCGTCGCCTCATTATTTTTCGGATGCCCGACGAATAATTTACGAAGATCTGAGATGCGTCCAATTGGACCAGACGTCGAGGCTCACCTGCTGATCTACTTTAGAAATCCTGTTACGCGAGAGCAAATCAACACCTTCTCAAAGGACGTGCTGTCGAGACCTCACCCAAGTGGTCGAGGTGACTCACTCCCGCCTGGAGTTGAAGCCTTCCTGCGAATTTATCCTCCGGTCCAGGGACATGAAGGCATTGCAATAAAGTTTGAGCCAAAAGCAAGTGAAGCGCAGCGCAGGAAACTCTTGAACTCTATCAAAGAGGCGCCCATAGTTTATCGAGTCTTGGAAAACAGAGCGCCAAATAGCGTTAAAAGTCTCGAACCATGATGAAAGCAAAAGAGAAACTCCTCTCAATCATGGTTTACGCCGCTTTAGGTCCTATTTTGTTGGCCTTGCTACTCCCGACAGGCTGCACCCCTCGAACCGAATCGCGGAATGTTCAAGTGAGCGGTCTGACACCAGGAGGTCAGCAGCAATCGAGTGTCGAGCTGCTTGGCCAGGTCCAGCGCTTTGCTGCCGACGATGAGGGATCGGCTCGTGCCTGGCAAGATCTTCTGAAGCGAAATCGCCAAAACCTTATCAATGATCTTAATGGTATCGTGGTGACATTGGACCCCGATGATCGTAATAGGGTTTTGATCGCATTTACGTTATGTCGACTGAATCACGAGTATCACGCTAATCGGAAGATAGTACTTTCCGCGCTGTCTAAAAATCAGCCTTATAAAGATTTCGGCGGTGACTGGGCAGTTTATCTGGTTGCGAAATTAATGATGCAAGGTGACAAGGAGCTTTTGGAACCTCTTTTTTCTGCTGCAGCCTGGACCGATGGCGCAATGTCCTACGAATTGGCAGCTGCCTATTCTCAGGCACTTGTTGCTGATCCCGACGCCTTTTTGCGCAAACTGATAGTCCAGCCCAAATCGATTCGCACGGACGTGATCAGCATGTTTGAAGATCACACACTTACTCCAGAAGAGAAACGGAAAGTTAAGATCCACCTCTCAAGTATTCCACGGAATTCCGAACTCCATTCACTGATGACGGCCATCCTGGTGTCAATTGACGGAAGGACTGAACGCAGTAACGGTAGTGGCATCAACTAACTCACTTATACAAATGAAGACGAGTGACATGAAACGTTTAAGCGCTGCCTTCCGGCAGCGGAAACTAATATCAACTGCTGCAACACTGGCAATAATTGTTTCCTGTTTGATTTGCGTCAACGCGCCCAATGCGATGCACAGTCAGGATTCGGATGTGGTGCGAATAAACAGTTGGAAAAAGGGAAAGACAAGAATCAACGAGAAGGTGTTTACCTTGACATTAGCAAGCGAGACACCTGAATACGAATTCGACTTCTATAGCATACCGAGCCCGGAGAAACACTTTAGGACGCACTTTAGACGAGCGAGCTTAAATACCATAAGAAACTCAAGTTTGAAATGCTGGGCTGCTGATCTAAGAGAGGTCTCAAAGGACGTGGCCGGTGTCAATGTGTTAGGGCCAAATCTTCTCAGCGTTGAAGGCCCTGGCGTTAGAGATAACTTTCCAAGAGAGGAATGGGGAGCGGTATTTTGTCCGATAGATGAGCCAAACCGAGTTCTTGATGGCCTGATTTATCCGATGAGGACAAAAAGAAACTTTTATATTGAAGAATTTGTTATCGAGTTTCACGTGACGGGCTATCAGTCAGACAGGAATCGTAATCAATTTGGCAACATGCAAGTAAAAATCTCGCTTTCCAATAGATAGTTCCCCTGGTGAACATGAGTGTGCTTCCAGGCAGAGAAATCAAATCGCTAACGTCTGTTGAGTAGTTATGTTGTTTGCCCTCCTCAGTTAACATCTGACTTGCATTCCCTTATCCCCGGCGTTAACATGCAAGCCATAAATAGGGCAAAAGAGTGGCTTTTTCCTTAACCTTCATATTAATCATTGGGCGGAGGTACAAATGAAAAGCCTGAAGGATATTCTCGCGATAGTGGTGGGAATTGTAGCCGCCATCGGCGCGATCTATTACTTTTACCGGTTTGTGACCGACCCGAATCCGGCCGGGGGGCATACATCGGGATGGATCGCACTCGGGCTGGCCGCAGTGGCCTTTGTTTGTGGTCTGATATACTTCCTGGGCCACGTGAACAAAGAAGAAGAGATTCATATAACTCAATAGCGCGCTGCTTTGTTCGTAGCGGCAACTCGACTGACGCCGCCGGATAAACTGCGCCTGCTAACCCGACACCATATTGGACGCCGTTTGTGCACAAACCAGAGCGGCTTTACGTGCGCAGACGGCGCTCGTTTTTGTAACGTAAAGGAGAGACTCAGCAGAAATGTTTCCACTCCTCATCTTGCTACTACAACAACAGCTTCGAGCGACGCAGCCGACTTTCTTTGTCCTCGTTGTATTGCTGCTGTTGATTGGCGGAGGCGTTGGATGGTTGATCGCAGCCGTACTCGGTTTCGCCAGATCGCCCGCTTTCGGACCGTCGGCCCGGTGGTTTTCATACGCCGCGGTGTGCCTCATCATTTATCACCTTCACTTCCTGGTCTTCGGCGTGTTTGTGTTTCTGGGAATGAGTCAAAACTCGGTTGACCTCTCGATGGCTCTCGGAGTCGGCGCATTCTTCAACCTGTTTGTTGTCCTGGGCGCCATTTGTGCGATTATGGGTTTTGTCCGGATGACGGACCCCAGATAGACGAGTCGTATTTCGTTGATGAATAGAAAACTGATTGTGGTCGCCGCGCTGCTCCTCGTCGGAAGCGCGGCGGTTCTGTATTTAGTAGCTTCGCCAAACGTTGCAACCAACGGTGCGAATGACCGCTTCGTGCGGCAACGTGGCGGGCGTTTTTTCGTTGGACAGAAACCGTTCCGGTTTGTCGGTGCGAATGTGGCACTGATGTATCGCGACGAAGACCGCGCGCGCATGCCCGAGACGATGCGCCAGGCAGCGCAAGCAGGAATCAAGGTTGTGCGCGTTTGGGCGTTTGGCGAAGGCGGCCCGAACGACGTCAGGCCGATGGCCGACTTTGAAGACTGGCCGCGACATCACTCCTTTCGAATCGCGCCCGGACAGTGGAACGAAGACGCGTTCGTACATCTCGACAAAGTGATCGCCGAAGCCGCGAAGAACAACATCTACGTGCAACTGTGTTTGACAAACTGGTGGCGCGACACAGGCGGCGTGACGCAATACCTGCGCTGGGCGGGCATCAACGATGCTGCCGACGACAGTTACAAGTTCGGTATCAATAACGAAAAGGCGATCCTCTTTTACACAAACCCGGAAACACGTCGTCTCTATCGCGAGCACATCGAAAAACTCGCCACGCGAAGAAACACAGTCACCGGCGTCATGTATCGTGACGATCCAACTATCTTCGGTTGGGAGTTGATGAACGAAGCACAGGTAATCACAGGGCGCTGGGCTGAACGGCGTGCATGGTTTGCGGAGATGAGTGCGTACCTGAAATCGCTCGATCCAAACCACCTGATCGCGCCGGGCGCCTGGGGTTATCGCTCGTCGTCCGAACGTCGCGAATGGCTGGCGGATCATGCGATTCCAACGATCGACTATTGCGACGTTCACAATTATCCACGCGACGATCACGACAGCTTTGTCGATTCGCCGCAGGCGTTGAAGGAGTTTATCGAGAACCGCGCCGCAGCGGCGTTCTCGATCAAAAAGCCGCTGGTGTTGGGCGAGTTTGGCATGGGTGTGGAGGGTTACAAGGGCGCGTCACAAGTCGAGTGGTACAAAGCATTCTTCGACGGCAACGCGCGTGCAGGCGCAGCGGGTGCGATGTTCTGGATCCTCACGCCCGACGCGCGCAGAGGCTATGGCGTCACCTATTCAACACCGCG
This sequence comes from Pyrinomonadaceae bacterium, assembly GCA_036379695.1. GTDB lineage: Bacteria > Acidobacteriota > Blastocatellia > Pyrinomonadales > Pyrinomonadaceae > PSRF01. Next base: position 5,391 of record DASVGE010000019.1, read on the forward strand.
CGACCATGATCTGTTGAACGAGATCGCACGCGCATCGCAAATGTTTGCGACACTGCAATCGGCGGAACTGCCGCAGCACTTGCAAGACAGCGAAGAACATCTCATACCGCGACAGTTTGCGTGGATTCGGTCTGCTGGAGACGACTCAGCGTTGCCGCAGATGACTGTGAGGGACGACAAGTCGATCCTTTATCAGTTCAGACCGCAGACGGCGAGTGCTCAGCGATTCGAGAAGATTGGCGAAGGCGCGGGTTACGTTTGGGGATCCGGATCGGGCTATCTCGAATACACCGTGCCGGAACGCGCGGATCGCCGGCAGGTGAGTGAGATCATCGTCCGCGCGCACGTTCAGCCGGTCTTGCCTATCGACTCCCCACCGGGTTTCGTTAAGACGCGAGTGACCCTTTTCGTCGATGGTTGGAATGGCGGTTCGCGTTTAATTCCGGTCGAGGCGAAAGGAGAGACGCTGGTCCAGGAGTGGCGCCTGACAGGCTTGTTCCTCCGCCTCCGCGCCATGCGTGGCTTACCGCTGAAAATCCGTTTCGCCGTCACCCCCGAATCGGATTGGCTCTACGGCGTAAACATCTCAAACTGGCCCGAGGGCTACGACTCCAAAGACGCGAAACCCGTCGAAGTCGAGTTACGGCATTGACGCCTTAAGGGCCCACACGAACTACCTGGCCCGCTTGAATGGTCGGCAAAATCTTCGCCACAGTCGGCATTAATCGAGCGGTATCAATCAGACGCGTGCTCCGAGCTTCCAAAACTATTACTGCTATTTGGAAGTTTGTCAGGTTCTGTTGAAAACTAAGGTTTGTGTCTCCCGTCAAGAAAACATCAAACTCGTGCTGCGCTTTTTCCAGGAGCACACCGTTAGTAAGACCATTCCATTTCATTTGAGGTACTGAGATGCAGTGATGCTCCGCGAGAGCGCGACACAAGCGCCAATCAAGGCATTCGTCAATGAGGATTCGCATTGTGAGGTTAACGGTTAAACGGTTTCCGGCATCTTGAGTTTGCCAGCTTCAATCACTGCAATAGCTTGCTCGCGCTTTACAGTTGGAAAAGCTTTAAGAAAGTCCTCAACGGATTCACTACCCTCCAAACAATCGATGAGGTTTTGTAAGGGCACGCGAGTACCAACAAACACTGGTGTACCGCCCATAATCCTTGGATCAGAGTGTACTATTCCTTTGAGGCTTTCCAAGTTCATCCACGCGAAAATATATCACAGTAATTAATTAGTGAGGCAGGCCCGTGGAAGTTTGGGTAGTGCCCTGGTTCACTTTTTTATCCACAGATTACACAGATTAATTAATAAAATCTGTGCAATCTGCGGATAAGAACCTCAAATAGGTCACCACCGAGTTTGAGTGAGGATGGTAAGCGAACTGTGATCCAGTTTGTAAACTTTCGCTGAAGGAACGGAGTCGAGTTTCAATTCCGCGACTGGTGTGGCGTGATTGTTTAGGGCGGAGATGATGGCGTCGTTGCTGAAGTAACGACGGCCGCGTGCGACGATTACGAAATCGTCCACCTCGAGTTGTTTCACCGCGTCGGGATCGGAGAGCGATATGCAGATGAGATCCGGGCGTTGGGCACGTTCCGCATAGTAGGACGCTAACGAGGGGCTCTCGCTGGCGACGCGAGCACCGGTTCGTGCGCGGGTGGCGATCTCCGCCATCACGTCGCGCATGCTCGCGTCGTAGAATTCATCGTGCGGGAAGTAATAACCAGCCCACTGTGTGCCGCCGCCAAGAGAATTTGTAAAGAGACGGAAATGCGGCGCCGCCTGCACGGAACTGACGACTGAACAAGCAATGACAATCACTGCCAGACTGGCGGGCACGTAATGTTTCAGATCGAAACCCGCAATTCGATTTGCCAGCCAGCGGCCGGTCCATTGAATCCCGATGGCGCTCGTGATCAGCACCGCGGGTAGCACGGTCGTGTAATAACGCGTGAACTTCCCACCGGGAAAAAAGAACGCAACCACCCACAACATGAACCAGAACAAAATGAAATAACGTCCATCGCCGAGCTTGCGCCGAAACAGCAACGGCAAACCCGCCAGAAATCCCAGCACAGTTAACAGCGGCAGTTTGACGGCAGTGAAAACGAGATAAAAGTACGCTGGTATGCCGCGCAGCCAATCGTCAAAGCGCTGCGGGTAAAGCTGGTTCATGAACTCGTAGCCGTCGTGACTGACGCGCTTCCCACCCGCAAACAAACCCATCTGCCGCCACGTCTCCGGCAGCAGCACTGTCGGACTCAGGATCAGAAACACCAGCCCCATGATCGCAAAGAACACTAGCAGCCGTTTCTTTCCCAGACGCCAGCGAGTTTCCGGCAACTGCTGAAACATCCAGTAATAACAGATGCTGATCGCGAACAGGTGCGGCACGTACTTCGACGCCACCATTGCTCCGTAGCAAGCAGCGGTGGCCCAGTAGTACTTATTCGGATTGCGATCGGTGCTTTCGGCAACGCGCTGACCGCGCAACCAGAACACATTCGCCAGCAGGAAGAAGAAAAGTAAAAACGTATCTTCCTTTGCAACGCGGTTGAAGCCGATGGCAGACGGATCGAAAGCCCACAATGCCGACGCAATCAGCGCAACTTCGACGCCAAACAATTCAGCAGCGATCAGAAAGATCAGCAGCGTACTCAATGCGCCAAAGATTGCGCCCGGCAATCGCAGCGCAGTTTCGGGAGCGATCCGGTTCGCCGGTCGCGCCGCAACAAACGAAGTGTTATTCCATTTCTCGGCGAGGATGATAGTGGCGGCCTGCAACCCTTTCATCAACATCGGGTGCTCGCCGTTCGTGCCGGTCAGACCACGAGCGCGATAATCAGCCACCGCGTTGAGCTTGTTTAATTCGTCTTCACCCAGACTTTCGGCGCTCAGGCCCGTTGCCCGAAAGCCAAAACCGGCCACGATCAGAACGACAAGAGCAGCAAATACGAGGGTTCTGCTGTTGGCTAAGACACCGCGACCGGCGAAGAGGTCAGGTCTCAATCCAGCAGTGATGATAACGTCAGCTCGTGCAGCCAAAATTCGGTTCCCCTTAGCAAAATGCAAAAGTTAACACGGATTAGACGGATAAAGAAAACGGATGAAGAATCCGGTTTTTAATCCGTGTAATCTGTGGCTAAAATCGTCGGCCAATGGACCAACCACAACTCGCACGCAGACTCGGACTCTTCGACGCCACCATGATCGTCATGGGTGGCATTATCGGCTCCGGGATTTTTATGAACCCGTCGGTAGTGGCGCTTCAGGTTCAGACTCCGTTTCTGATCCTCGGCGCGTGGGTGCTCGGCGGATTGTTCGCACTGATTGCTGCGTTTATCTGGGCTGAACTCGCTGCCCTGCGACCGGATGTTGGCGGCCAATATGCATACCTGCGGGAAGCGTTTCACCCCGGCCTGGCGTTTCTTTATGGCTGGGTGCTGCTGCTGGTGGTTCAAACCGGTGGCATGGCTGCTGTCGCGGTTACCTTCGCACGTTACTTTGTGGAGTTAACTCACCTGCCGATGTCTTCCACGCAACTGGCCGCAATCGTGCTCGCCACACTGACAGTCATCAACTGTCTCGGCGTGCGCGCCGGCAGCACCGTGCAAAGCACCCTGATGGTGTTGAAGATTTTGGCGATCGCGATGTTGGTCGTGTGCGGGTTTTTATTCGCCAGTCGCAGCGAGAATCCATCGGCGCTGCTTGATAGACCACCCTCACTCGATCTCTTAACAGCATTCGGCGCGGCACTGGTGCCGATTATCTTTTCGTATGGCGGCTGGCAAACGGCGACGTTTATCGCCGGCGAGATCAAGGAACCTCGCAGGAACCTGCCACGCGGTTTGATATTGGGAGTCACGGGCGTCGTTGTGCTTTATCTCGCCGCAAACGTGATCTACGTAAGCGTGCTCGGAACCGCAGGACTGGCGGCGTCGTCTGCGCCTGCTTCAGACGTGATGCGTCGCGCGCTGGGAGACTTTGGCGCGCGCATGATCGCCGCGGGAATCGCGATCTCGACGGCGGGTTTCCTGAGTCAAAGCATGCTCACGGCGCCACGAGTTTACTTTGCGATGGCAAAGGACGGATTGTTCTTCAACCGAGTCGGCATGGTTCATCCGCGAACGCGAGCGCCAATCGTCGCGATCGCTCTACAGGGTCTGCTCGCGATTGTTATCGCCCTACTCGGAACTTACGAACGGATTCTCAACTACGTTGTTTCCGTGGATACGATCTTCTTCGGCCTGACCGCGTGCTGCATTTTCGTGTTTCGCAAACGAGAACCAGCGGCGAGTGTTAACAGAGTGCCCGGCCATCCGGTGACGACGATCTTGTTCATTGCCGTCTGCTGGCTGGTGGTGATTAATACCGTCTATCGTTATCCTGAAAACACATTAATCGGAATCGCGATCCTGCTCGCAGGCATTCCGGCATATCTTTTCTGGCGTTGGAGGAGTAACAGATGACAGCGGCTCGCCAGGTGATGAGCTCGTCGTACATGCACTGGGCCAAGACGAGCTCGACGGCGAAATTCAATTTAGCTACGAGTGGCGTGGGTAATCTGAAACTGAGCGAACTACGTGTGTCGCTCGACGATCTGGAGATCACAAACGGCGGTTACGGTTACCAGCCGCTGATCCAGTTAATTGCCGAGAGGTATCGAGTCGCGCCCGAAAATGTGGTGACAGCAGCGGGAACTACGTTTGCCAACCATCTTGCAGTGGCGGCACTGATCAAACCCGGCGATGAAGTGTTGTTCGAACATCCGGCGTACGAGCCGATGCTCGCGATGGTTCGTTACCTCGGCGCAGATGTGAAACGCTTCTCGCGCAAGTTTGAAAACGGTTTTGGTGTTGTGCCCGAAGAGATCGAATCGCTCGTTACGCCAAACACGCGCTTAATCGTATTGACTAACCTGCACAATCCGAGCGGCGTACTGATTGATGATTCAAACTTGAAACGGATTGGCGAGATTGCACGACGCGTTGGGGCGCGCGTGCTCATCGACGAAGTTTACATAGAAACGTTGTTTGAAGAGTCGCCCAGGACCAGTTTCCATCTCGGTAATGAGTTTGTAGTAACCAGCAGCTTGACGAAAGCTTTCGGATTGAGCGGGCTTCGCTGTGGCTGGATCTTTGCCGAACCTGAGCTCGCACAACGGATGTGGCTGCTCAACGACCTCTATGCTGCCACGTCGGTACACGCGGGCGAACGGCTGAGTGTCGTGGCGATGCAGCAGCTCGCCGAGATTGGGGCGCGCGCGCAGCAGTTACTCGATCGCAATCGCAAGTTGTTGAATGAGTTTCTCGATACGCGCGAGGATCTGGAGGTTGTGCGACCGGAATTCGGCACGGTGATGTTTCCGCGTGTGCGGCACGGAACGTCAGAGCAACTGTGTCGCTTGTTGCGCGAGAAGTATGAAACGTCAGTTGTGCCGGGCAGCTTCTTCGAGATGCCAGCACATTTTCGGGTGGGGATAACGGGGGATAGCGAGATGTTGGAAGAGGGACTCCGGCGGCTCGCTCGGGCGCTGGATGAAATTAGCCGCGGATGAACGCGGATAAAAGCGCGGATTTAGTTCTTTTTGATGTCTTTAACGATGAGCCAATCGCGCACTTGTTCAGCTGCTTCGATCCCGACTGCCTCTTTCGTGATCCTGATTGGCGTGCCGTTGGGCCAGTTGTCCTTCTTTAACATCGGGCCAGCGACTGATTTGTAGTACACCTTGCCTTCAAACTTCTTTCGGCCCGTGCGTGGCTCAAAGATCGACACGATAACATCAAGATCCTGTGCATTCAGAATGATTGTGCCGCTCTGAAACTCGTCGACGTCGAACTGCATGAAAACCACGATCGGTTCGGTCTCGCTTTTGGCGCGCTTGACTGCATGGTCGCGTTTGAGAGCGCCGAGCGAAGTCGCGGTGACGTTCTTGAACTCGTTAAGTTGCTGTAAAAACGCGGCGAAGATTGCGTCTTCACTCAAAAGGTGTTTTGACGACGGTTCCCAGCCGACCAGTAACGAGACTCGTTGTTTCAGTTCGCGGCCACTGTTTTTCGGGGTCGTGTCGGAATCAGTTTGCGGTGTGGCTGGCGGTTGAGCCGGCTTCGGAGTGCGCCTGCCTGACTGTGCACTCGTCTGGGTGGCGAGCAACAACAGCAAGCTCGAAGCTGCAAGAAGGCCTTTTTTACGGCGGTTTCGCTGAAAGCCGGGGAGCATTTTCATGCGTTTTCTCCAGCGGTATGACCTTAGTGTGACCTTAGAAGCGGGCCTAGTCTAATTGGTTGCAACAGAGCTGTCTAACGTTCGGCGGCGGTGGTTCGGTCAGGTACATCTGGACCGCGGCATTCTTTCTCAACTCTCCGGCGTAAACGGCGACGAGCTTGCTTAGCTCCTCCTCAATCAAATACTGAAAGATTTGTACCTTGAGCTCCGAGAATTCGCCGTTCAATTGTGCTTTGTTCTTTTCGTAAAACGCCCGGGCCTGCTCGTCAGAGGGAATCAATAATTTGGCTTTCACATTCTGATCGATCAGGGCCTTTGCAGTGGTGCCGAGTCGTTTCGCTTCCGCCTCGAGCAGCATATCGTTGATCTTCAGGTCGAGGTCACGTTTGCGTAGCGCGTAGACCTGTTTCTGGACCTGGTAGATCAACGGCAGAAGGCTCTGCTCAATGTCGAGCGAGGTGATGTTGACGCCGTTGACGGTCGCGAAGATGCGTTCGAGGTCTGCTTCGTTCGTTGGCGGTGTAACTTGCTGCTCCGCTACCGAGACGCGCGCTGCCACGCGCAACGCATTTGCGAATTCCTTCGCGCGCTCAGCCTGGCGCTCGCTTTTCAAGTGCGCAATGATCTCCTTTTTAGCGCTCTTGAAGTCTCTTCCTCTGTCGGTTTTGTTCTCCTCGTAAAAAGCGCGCGCGTCAGCTTCGGTTGGCTCTTTGACTGTCAATTCGAGTTCGAGGAGTTTGGCGGTAGTGATGCCGCGTTTCTTTGCTTCGGCGTCGAGCAGCCTGTTGCTGATTAGTTGATTCAATGCCCGGCTGCGTGCCGCGATGACTGATTCCTGCAAGACGCTGACCTGGGTTCTGGTGTCGATGCTCAGATCCTGTTTGGTGATCTTGACGCCGTTGATGACTGCGAGCAGGTTGATCTGAGGTTTGTCTTCGCAGCCGCAGTTTAGTGTTTGCGCGAATACTACTGAGGCTGTCAGCAAAAGCAGCCACGGATTTATACGGATGAATTTCACGGATCGGTTATTTCGTGGTTAAGGCGCGAATTGCTTCACGGGCGTAGTAGGTCAGGATGATGTCTGCGCCCGCGCGCTTGATGCTGGTGAGTGTTTCCAACATCACGCGCTCCTCGTCGATCCAGCCTTTTTGAGCCGCTGCCTTGATCAGCGCGTACTCACCGGAGACGTGATACGCCGCAAGGGGAACGTCAAATCGATCGCGAACCATTCGCAGGATGTCGAGATAAACAGTCGCGGGTTTGACCATGAGGATGTCCGCGCCTTCGACGTAGTCAAGCTCTGCTTCGCGCATGGCTTCACGCGCGTTGGGTGGGTCCATCTGGTAGGCGCGGCGATCGCCAAACTCCGGCGCGCTCTGTGCCGCTTCGCGAAAAGGACCGTAGAAGCCTGACGCATACTTCACTGCGTACGCCATGATCGCGGTGTTCTCGAAACCCTCGGCGTCGAGCAGTTCGCGGATCGCGCCGACCTGGCCGTCCATCATCGCCGAAGGAGCAACGACGTCTGCGCCCGCGGCGGCCTGGCTCAACGCCGTGCGCGCTAACAGCTCGAGCGACTCGTCGTTGATAACTTCACCTCCGCGAACCACGCCGCAATGACCGTGCGACGTGTATTCGCACAGGCACGTATCAGCCATGATGATCACTTCCGGTGATGATTGCCGAATGGCGCGAATGGCTTGCTGCACGATCCCGTCTTCTGCATAAGCGCCCGATGCGAGAGGATCCTTCGATTCCGGCAGGCCGAAGAGAATGATGCTGCGAACGCCGAGATCGTAAGCGGCGGCGACTTCTTTCGTTGTCTCATCGATCGAGAGGTTGTACACGCCCGGCATCGATGAGATCTCGCGACGCACACCCGTGCCGGGGCAGACAAACAGAGGCAGCACGAAATTCTCGGGCGCGAGGCGAGTCTCGCGCACGAGTGAACGAATCGCGTCAGTTTTACGAAGTCGACGAGGACGATGAATCATTTACAACTCCTACCAGCGGTGATACGCTGGATGGCCCGGTTTGACGGCCACAAAAGTTCCGCGACAGGTGGCACAAACCTTATCGTGCGCAATCAACTCGCCTTCAACCACGGCGCGATCGTCAGTTGACTCCACCACGCGCGCGACCAGTTTTATCGGTCGATCCGTCGGCGTCGGTCGCAGGAGCTTGATCGAATACTCCGCGGTGACTGTACACGGTGGCTTGTCAGCGCCGCTCTGCTTCATCAGGTGCCATGCTGCCGACCAGTTGCAGTGACAATCGAGCAAGGTGCCGATGATGCCGCCGCTCAACATCCCTTGAAACGCTTCGTACTCGACGCTCGGCTGCCATTCGGCCACCACCTCATCGCCATCCGGAAAGCTGCGCACGTGCAAGCCCTTCGGATTCGCCGGCCCACACCCAAAACAGGCGAGGTTCGGCGCGTAAGTCTCTTGAATACTGTTCATGGTTTAGCGCTGTTTGCGCGTAACTGCCGGCGCAGCTTGAATCGCTGAATCTTGCCCGTCGCCGTGTAGGGCAGTTCGGTAACGAACACGTACCGGCGCGGTTGTTTGAATCGCGGCAGCGACTGGCTCAACAGTTTGCGCAACTCCTGCTCAAGTTGTCCTGAGTCGGATTCTACCTCCTGCTTCACAACAAACGCACACGCGCAGGGAAGTTCATCGGAGTCAAAATCTTCTACCACCGCCGCCCGCGCAACGCCGGAATGCTGTAACAAAGCACCTTCGACTTCGACCGGCGAAACCCACTGTCCGCTCGATTTGAAACAATCATCACTGCGGCCCATGTGAAACCAGAATCCATCGCTAACGCAGCGATAGAGATCTCCGGTGCGCACCCAGCCATCGACAAACGTTTGTGCTGTGGCTTCGGGATTCTCCCAATAGCCGCGCGCGGCGCTGTCGCCTTTGATCCACAAGTTTCCTTCAACACCGTCGGGTGTCGGTTTGCCGTGTTCGTCAAGTAGTCGCGCTTCGTAACCTTTGAGCAAGCGGCCACTGCTGCCATAGCGCACGTCGTTTTCATGATTCGAGATGAACATGTGCAGCATCTCAGTCGAACCGATTCCATCGATCAACTGCACGCCGAACGCTCTTTGCCATTCCCGGCCGAGATGAACCGGCAATGCCTCGCCCGCCGACACGCAAAAACGCAGACTCGAACAATCGAGTTTGCCGCTGCGGCGGTGAAACTCGAGCAGCAGGTTGTAAATGACCGGAACCCCGAAAAAGATCGTCGGACGTTGCTTCTTGAAGATTCTGGCGATCAGATCAGGTGACGGCTTCTCATGACAGAGAATTGTCGTCGCTCCGTTCAGGAGTGGAAATGAAAAACTGTTTCCGAGTCCATACGCGAAAGGCAGTCGTGACGACGAGAAGAGACGATCCGCGGACGTCAGCCGCAACACCTCGCGGCAGAACGTCTCGTTCGTGTAGAAGATGTCTGACTGGCAGTGGATCGCGCCCTTCGGTTCGCCGGTGCTGCCCGACGTGTAGAGTATGAAAGCCGGATCGTCGTGGCCCGGCTCCGGAAAGTCGGCTTGCTCGGCGGCGCGAGTCTCCTCCAGCAAGCAGTTCAGGTCATGGATCGTAAGTGGTGGATCTCGCAGTTGAAGCTCGGTGATAGAAAAATGATCGCTCCCTCCGACTGAGCTTTTCGGCTCTTCGAGCGGCTTCACCGAAACAATATTCTTCAGCGAACGCAGCTTTTCCGGCGCATGTGTCAGCAATGCATTGCAGGTGTCGGATTCCATAAACGCCAGGGTGGCTCCGGAGTTGTGAAGGATCGAACACTGTTCGTCGAGTCGCAGCGCCATGTTGATCGGGACGGCTATCGCCCCCAGCGAACACGTGGCAATAAACGCCTCAATGAATGCAGGTGAATCGTTGAGTAGCAGCGCCACGCGGTCGCCGGAGCGGGCGCCGAGCCGTCGGATAATCCCGGCTATCCGCAGCGTTTCGGCACGCAACTCACTATAGGCGAGTACGCGCCGGCCAAAACATATCGCGGGCGACGAAGGGTTTTGTGCGAAGATAGCGTCGAAGAGGTTCATGTCATTGGCCGGGGGCAAAATGTTATAGCACAGCCTAACTGGGGTCTACTGTGAACGGAGCAAAGAATCATGGAATTCGTGTTCCTGCTTTTCGTCCTCCTGGCGATCATAACCGTTATCGGTCACGTCATCTGGCTAACGGTCGCCGCCTTCCTACGGTTTTTATTTTCAGATGACACGGCCGCGAAGAACGGCCACCAGCCAGTTCGACTGTTCGAGCCGAGCGTTAAACCACTCGACGATCTCGATATCACTGAACGTCAAATCAGTCTTTTCTACGTCGACGGCAAAATAGACGAGCGAACGTATAACCTGCTGATAAGGCGCATCCGCGCAGAGCGAGCCCGCGTTACTCCTGCCGCGAAGGCGCCAGCCAGCGCGCCAGTTCCACCGTCGCCGTCAATAGAAGTTCCGGTAGATACTCCAGCACCGGCCAACGTGGCTTCAGTCGTAACCGCTGCGCTTGTCGCAAGTGACGACGAGATCATAATCAAACCGGTTCCAACGTTCATCATCGATGACGAACTGCCGCCAAAATACGAACAACCCGCTCCACCGCCGCGCCCGCCACGACGTCCATTTTCAGAAGTGCTCAACTCCTTTATGGAAGAGAGCAACATTCGTTGGGGCGAGATCATTGGCGGTCTGCTGATCATCGGTTGTTCGACTGCTCTCGTCGTAAGTTTGTGGGCCCAGATCTCTCAGATCCCGGTTCTGAAGTTTCTTATCTTCACAACCGTTACCGCGATCCTTTTCGGGATCGGGTTGTACACCGAGCATCGTTGGAAACTGCCGACGACGAGCCGGGGCATTCTCACAATCGCCACGCTGCTCGTGCCGCTGAACTTTCTCGCGATCGCGGCAGTTTCAGCCAGCAATACGTCTGGCGCGCTCGTGATCGGCAGCGAGTTGCTGGCGCCCGCAATTTTTCTCTGCCTTGTTTATTTTGCGGGACGTGTCATCACGCCGGGTTGCGCACATGTACTGTCAGCAGGTGTGCTCGGATCTTCTGTCGGACAACTGCTCGTGCGTCACTTCGCGGCGGTTGATACGTCTCCCGCGCTCCTGGTCCTGCTCGGCGCGTTTCCGGTTGCGTGTTACGTCGTTACGGTTGGCATCGCGTTGCGCATCGTGCTCGACGATCGTGAGATTGACGAGAGTGAGACCACCACGGTCTTCACCATTCTCGGAACGATGAGTTTTGCGGCGCTGTTGCCGTTTGGACTGCTGCTTTACAAGGCGGGCCCGCTGGGGATGTCGATGATGTACCTTGCGCCGCTGGTGACGCTGTGGGGCCTGCCGATGCTCGCGACCGGAACGATCCTGTGGCGCCGAATCAACAATAAAGAACTGGTCGCATCGAGGACCACCGGCACCGCGCTGGGAATTCTCGGCGTGATGATTGTGCTGGCAGGAATGCTGCTGGCCTGGCCCAACCCTGCCAGCATCGTGCCCGCGGCGCTGCTCAACTTTGCGATCTTTACGGCCCTCGCGGTTGCGCTCGAGTTACCGGTTGCGCATCTGATCGCAACGATGTGCTTTGCTCTCGCTTACCTTGTGACGTGTCATGTCGTGGTGGGAAACATCACCTGGCAAAACCTGCGTGTGATGTCGTTGCTCGACGTCAGTCTTTCAGTTGCGAGTGGACAGGTGCTTGTCGGAGCTTTTGCGCTGTTTGCGATTGCGTCGGAGTGGTTATCACAACGGAGGCGCGAACGTGACAGCCGGTACTACCTGATCTCTGCGTGCGTGATCGGTGTCGTGAGTCTGGCGCTCGCAACGTTGTCGGGACTCGAGTCATTCGAATATCACGCTCTTTGGATCGTCTACGGGCTTTACTCGCTCGGGGCTTTCTGGATTGCGTGGCGTCACAAGCTGTCGCCGTTTGCGTGGATCGGATCGGCGTTGCTGCTGTTTTCGCTGGCCCATAGTTTTGCGTATCTGTTGTCGTTCGCGTTCCCATGGCAAACCGCGCTGTTTGCACATGCGACGATTTGCGCGATCGTGGCGATCGTTAGTTCACGATACGAGCGCGGCAAGGTGCTCGCGCAGCCGTTGAACTACAGCGCGCTGATCTCGATCGTGCTCGGTGTGGTCAGTTTGTTTCAGGCGAATACATGGGAAGTCACGTGGATGCAGGCGCAGCGTGTCTTCTGGATCGCCGGCATTCTTCTGCTGTTGCTCTGGCTCAATCGCCGGCGGCTAATCCTCAATGCATTTCAGATTGCGTTGATCTGTGCACTTGTGCTGACTGTGAAAGCAGCGCTACAGCAGTACGAATGGTATTCCTACTTGCCGCACGCTTTCCTGCATCCGGCTGCGTTGCAGATTCAGGGGACTGTGCTCGCGCTGTTTTGTCTCGCCTGGCTGGGCTTGCGATTCGTCGTCAAACGCGGACGAGAGGGTTGGAAGGCAGACGCATGGCGACTGCTCGACAGCGACTTCTCCGTCGATCGCATCGTCCTCTGGTATCTGTTAGGTGGATTCTTATTGCTTACAGTTTACGGAGCGCTCTCGGGAGTGACGCAGGAGTTGGCCGCGCTGGGAAGTGGCTATACAGGCTTCAACATCGCGGGCTTTCCGCATCAGGAGGCGCTCGCGCTCGGCTCGTGGATCGTACTTGGTTTGTTGTTGGTGGCGATGCTGGCGAGCGCCTGGGAACGTCGCTCGAGTGTTTACCTGCTCGGAGCGCTTGCGGTGCTTGCGGCGATCATTCCGCTGCTCGCGGGCCGGTTCGAACATCAGATAGCGACTGCCACCGCGTGGCGCTGGTTCGCAGCGATCTTCCTTCTCGGTGGCTCAGTGGCTATCTGGTATCGACATGGCTTCGCACGGCGTCTTACTGCCTTTGGCTGGCCTGAGTTTAACGAAGACGCAGAACCATTCGCGAAACAAGCGCGCACGCTTTTGATTGCTCTTACTTTCGTGCCGCTATTTGTCTTGACCATCTTTCCGGCGCTGCGCACGATTTATTACCTGCCGGTGCAAAGTCCTGTCAGCGGTTTCTTCTCGTGGTTTGACGACGGCTTCTCTTATGGGATCCCACTCGTGATCACGGGCGGCGTCATGATCGGTTATGCGTTGCGCGAGCGAATACCGCGCTTCGCTTTCTACGCCGGTGCTCTGTTCAATGCGACGGTGACGCTCGCGTTTCTGCTGTCAGTTGTCACCGCCGGTGGCTCGATGGATCGTGTGGTGCTGGTGCGGCTCATCCAACTGAATGCGCTGACATTCGCCGTCTATCTCTTGCCGTGGCTCAGCACGCGTCAACGCTGGGAAAGCGGTTTGGGGGAATACGATGAGCGGTTTGCCGATCAATTACTCAAGCTGCAACTGGCGCTGGCTGTCGTTTTGAATGTCGTGTTGTTCCTGCCGGTGGTTATCACGCTCATTGTGTCACCCTGGCGCGCTGGAACGGCAACAATCGCTACCGGGAGCTTTCTCGGCTGGCTGACTTTCTTCATCACTGTTGTCGCCGCTGCGTGGTTAGCTGGGAAGCAGACGTCTCGACGTTCGGCCGACGCGCTTGCTGCGGCGCTGTTGGGTGTGAGTTGTCTACTCGCTTCCACAGGTTCGGAAGTCAGCGGCTGGGTGGGGCTCCATACACTAACCGTCAGCATCACGATGAGTGCGTGGCTGATGCTCCTGGCGGCCGAGCTGAGCGAAAGGTGGCAGTCGAGGTGCAGGGACCTGGCGTCGATCTTAGGCGGCGTCGCAGTGTTCCTGAGTCTGCGCAGCTTAGCGGACGCACAAACCAGCTACTGGTGGTCGATCGGACCATTGCTGGCGATCACCGCTCTCGCCGCAGTCCTGAACTGGAAAACACTGCGGCGCCGCTACATCTTCGAAGCGGGGATTCTGTTCAACGTGGCAGTCTCGCTGTGGTGGGTCTTCGTTTTAGGCCGCGTCTTCACCGAAGCCCAGTTCCTGCTGACGAACCTGATCGCGGGTTCTTTGGCCGGCATTCTTTGGCTCTGGCTCGAGCTGCGCTCGCAACGCCTCAGGCAAACGACAACGCTTCACGAATTCTCATTTCACCACCTGGCCGCGATCCTTGCGCTGGCTGTACTGATGCTGCTTGTGATCCTGAGTTCCTTTATTCGCGGATCGCTGTCGCCATTGGTGTACGCGCCGCAGTTATCGTGGCTCGCGTTCCTGTCAGTGCTGGCATTTATGACGGCGTGTTTGTGGGACCGTCACGCGAAAGTCGCTGCCGGTGGTCTTTACGCACTGGGCCTGACAGCGTTTACGATCGCGCTCCGGCAACTGGACTTGAATGCAACGCAATACACCTGGTCCGCGACGATCGTTCTCGCCGTCTACACTGTCGTCATCGCACTCCTCTGGCATCGACGCAGGCAAGTCATTGACTTCGCAAAACAGTTTGGAGTGCCTGAGCGAATCGGCCCGGAGAAGACCGAACTCGATTGGCTCATGGTTTTTTCGATAGTCGCCGTTGTTACAGTCGCTGTGCTCGCTTACTGGATCAATGTCAGTTTTCCTGATTTGGAATTGCGGGTTTCAGCGGGCCTGGTGCTGGCGGCGCAGTTTCTGACTTTTGGTCTGCTGGCTGAATGGGTTAACACGGAGCGCTGGCGTCGCGCGGCGATAGGCGCTCTTGTGGCCGGCGCTGTTCTCACCGGCTGGTCGTGGCTGACGCCCGGTTTCAGTGCGACGTGGTTGAATCGCAGTGTGATCCTGATGCTCGAAGCGATTGCTCTAACGGCGCTCTACGGATTCGCGCTCAACAAAGTAAATGCTCGCTGGCCGCAGTGGACCAGCGCCGCGCGTGCTTGTGTGCCGTGGCTGCTGGGCGCGGGCGTGGTGGCGTTGTTTTTCTGTCTCGGAACTGAAGTCAGGTATCAGATGGAGTTTGGTGCGGTACGAATTCATCCGCTCTCGCTGGTTGCCGTTGGCCTGACGCTCGTGGCGTCGGTGGTGATTAGCGTGCTCTTCGCGTTGTCGCCGAGTCACGACCCGTTGAGTCTCTCCGAGCGCGGGCGCATGCGATACGTGTACGTCGCCGAGGTGATGCTGGCGCTGCTGTTCCTGCACATCAGGTTGACGATGCCGTGGTTGTTCACAGGCTTTATCGAACGCTACTGGCCGTTGGTCGTCATGCTGATCGCGTACTTCGGTGTCGTGACCAGTGAAGCTTTGCGACGCCGGAAGTTACTCGTGCTGGCGCGGCCGTTAGAGCGCACGGGTGCGTTTCTGCCGCTGCTGCCGGTGCTTGGATTCTGGCTCGCTTCGTCTGAAGTAGATTTCTCAATGTTGTTGTTCCTGGTGGGCGGGCTGTATGGCTTGTTGTCAATCCTGCGCCGTTCGTTTGTGTTTGGTCTGCTGGCCGCCGTCGCCGGCAATGTGGGGCTGTGGTATGTGTGGCAACGCACGGCCGATTACGGGCTGCTGCAACATCCGCAATTGTGGTTGATACCGGTGGCGTTGTCGGTTCTGCTCGCGGCGTATCTGAATGAAGACAAGCTCAGTGAAGATCAGATGACGGGCATCAGGTATCTCTCGCTGGTCGCGATCTATGTCTCGTCAACTGCCGACATCTTCATCAATGGGGTTGCGAATTCACCGTGGCTGCCGTTGATACTCGGTTCGTTCTCGCTGGCCGGTGTGTTTGCGGGAATACTGTTTCGGATTCGCGGTTTGCTTTTGCTGGGGGCGGTCTTTCTCCTGCTATCGATCGTCACGATGATCTGGTACGCGTCGATCAACTTCGGTTGGACGTGGCTATGGTACGTCGCCGGAATCGTGACCGGAGCCACGATCATCTTCATGTTCGCGCTTTTCGAGAAGAAACGCAGCGAGGTCCTGCGCGTGGTTGAAGGCTTAAAGGAATGGGATCGGTAGCCACAAAGAAGCACAAAAAGAGTTAGCCACAAAAAGGCACAAAAGGCACATAAAGCACAAAAGTTAGCTGTTGAGCTAATCGATTTTGTGCCTTTTGTGCCTTTTTGTGGCTAACTTTTTTTGTGCTTCTTTGTGGCTCTATTTCTCAGCGAGCTTGCGCCCTGCATTCAGGTTGTCCCAGTTCATGATGGCGTTGAAGACGAGGAAATAGCTTCCCTTGGTTTGGCCGCGCCAGAAGGGATTGGTCGAGAAGAGTAGAACGTGACCATTGCCCGAGGGCACATCGATGATTGCTGCTCGCTGTGCAATCTCATCGCCGCCATCCAGCAATCCTGAGACGAATAAGTCGCGACTATCGGCGTAGCGGATCACCACGCGCGGACGCTGATTGGGTGGTATCAACCCAATCGCGTTGCGACGCTGTTCGTCGGTCACTGCCGGCGCTTCCCAGGGCTCGACTCGCGGCGGTGGCTCGGGAATCTCTGCCGGTGGGCGGCCTTGCGGTACGTCGGGATCGTCGGGTGTGCCACGACCAGTAGCGCGCGGCGCAGGTCGTCCACCACGCCCTCCGGTACCGTTGTTGATGTTGTAAATCGCGCCATTGAAGCAATACATCGCCAGCGAATCGCCGTAGCCATACGCGATCGGACTGGCCGAGTCGACAGTCTTAGTGCGCAGGATCGCGCCAATCGCGCGCAAACGTTGCGAGCGATTCGCGGAGACGCCCGCCGTGAAACCGTAGTTCACTGCAAACTCCGACGTGTCGTCGACGGTGATGAACAATCCGCCATCCTTCACAAACTTCTGAAGGTTCTGCAAACCACTCCAACCCAGACCCGGTCGGATGTCGTCAGTCTCGTCGATGCCGCCAAGATTCGGCGTGAGTTGCGTCTTCTTCCACGGCAGCGGATTACCGTACATCGGCAAGCCGTTGACGATGGCCGACGCGGCACGGCCTACAGGCGCAAACAAGATGACGTCGTATTTGCTCTTGAGATTCGGGTCGCGCGAGACGTCCTGCGTGCTGATGTAAGCAAAAGGCACCTGCAACTGATCGAGGCCGATGCGATACCAGCCTTCGTCCTGTGTGTTCAGCCACGTGTGCATCATCGCGATGCGCGCGGCTCTGATCGGGTGTGTCTTCACCGATGGCGCATCAGGCACAGCATAAACCTGGATGCCGAGCTCGTTTGCGACTCGTCGCAGGTCGTCGCCGTTGGCCTTGCGAATGATGAAGGACCCTCTGTTGAACTTGCGTCCGGCGGCTTCGAAAGGCTCCTCGGCAGCTTCCATATCAACGTCTTTCAAGCGATAACGCAGCGTCACGAGGGCGTTATCGGCGTTGTGATTGATCAGATAGACCGAGCCACTGCTCGTGATACCTCCGGGAGAGCGCACGTCGCCTTTGATTAGTTCCATCGGCGCTGTCAGCACCTTCGTATCAACGACACGCACTACTTCGACGTTGGCAAGCTCGCCCATGGTCCAGGCTGTATCGTCGTAGATGTCGGTTTGCGGATCGTTTGGCGCCCAGTATTGATAGTCGAGCAGTGCATCGGCGATGCGGCTGTACGGTTGGTCCATGCGCACGATGTAACTGCCTGCCGGGAAAGTGCGATCTTCTGTTTTCGCTGTTGGCGACGGTGAAGCTGCCGGAGATGGTCTGGCCGGGGCGCTACTCGCTTTCTTTTTGACTGCAACCGTGAACGGACCTGTTGACCTGCTGATCTCCACGCCTTGCGCCTGCAACGTGCGCAACAGTTCGGCTTGATTTCCGGGCCTCACTTCGTCGGCTGGAAAGACATAAGCAGCGGGACCTTCGTTCTTCGGTTTTTCGATCGAGCGCTTGCTCTTGATGTAAAAGTTTTTGAGAAAGAGCTTGCTGTTGTTGCCGAAGTGGTGGAGTGTCGTCAGTAGCGCCGTCTGCTGGTAGTTGTTGTTGTTTCGCTGCGACCACTTCGCTTTTGGCAGTGGTGGATTCTGGCGATACCAGGTGCGTTGATACTCATTCGGCGACAGTGTTCGTTCGAGCGTGTCAGCGCCGGCGTTGCCGAAAGTCTCATACAAACGACTAATACCGTTGTGAGTCGCGGCGATGAACATCAGATAACCCGGCGACCACGTGTCGAAGTTGCCGTGTGCGAAAACTCCCGGCATGCCAAACTTAGTCATCTCCGAAACGTTGTGCCACCCGATCATCTGCCACTCGTCGGTCAGGATCGGATCGACCCAGGCGTTGTATGGACCATCGCCGATGGTGTTGTCGTAAAGGTACGGGACCGATTCGTGCAGGTCGTGCAGCACCTGCGGCTTCCACTGGATATAAGTGTTGAGCACGTTGCGCGTGAGTTTCAGCGACAGTCCGATCGCGTCGCGGTTGTTGTCGTGCGCGACGTATTTCCCCCAGTAGATCAACGGTGGCCAGTTCTGGTTTGGATTCGCGAGGTGCCAGTTATAAACATCGACCATGCGATTGCGGCCATCTACTTCGACGACCGGCGTGATCAGCGTCACCATGCTGTCGCGAATCGACTTCACATAAGGGCTGTTGTCGACGACGAGCCGGTAAGCCAATTCCATCAGCGCTGTCGGCGAGCCGGTTTCGGTCGAGTGAATGGCACCGGTGATGTAATAGACTGGAAACGACGCGGCGACGAGGCGATCGGCTTCCGCTTCGTCCATGTTGATGGTGCGCGGATCGGCAAGTTTCGTGAGCCGGGCGCGATTCTCTTCGAGTTTTGACATCAGTTGCTCGGAAGCGACCGCGACGGCGATCATCTCGCGGCCTTCTTCAGTCGTGCCGATCGTATAGACTTTCACTCGCTCCGGCCGGGCGCGCTCCAACATGCGCATGTACTTGTAAACGTCCTCGGCATACGGCAACTTGCCGGGCGCGCCTGCAACGTCGCCGAGCACGGCCTTGGGCGTCGGCACGTCGGGCGAAGCGGGCAGGTAGTCGGTCAGAGGCGAGTTGAAGTAAGGAGCGGTTGTATACTCGCGAATCTTGTTCGTGTACTCCTGATCGATAGGTTGATTAGGATCGCGGGCCGGCTTTACCTGGGCGTCGGCGATTGTTCCGAAAGTTGATAAGCAGAGAACGAAAAGAAGGAGCGACCGAAGGGGGCGCGCAGGCGTCATATTGTTTTTTCCTCGATTCGCTTTTAACACAGATTAGGTCGATTTTGAAATCAGAGAATTCCGTGTAATCTGTGGAACGGATGTCAGATCAAACCAACAAAGCTAAGGCTGCTGGTGGCGTGCCGTCGATAGTTGCAGCGGTCAAGAGTATCTCCAATGAGATGGGGCTTGTTCGTGGTGTGCGGACACTGCTGCAAGTGAATCAAACGGGCGGAGTGGATTGTCCCGGTTGCGCGTGGCCGGAGCCGGATCGCAAGCGTTCGCATTTCGAGTTTTGTGAGAACGGCGCCAAGCATGTTGCCGACGAAGCGACCACCAAGCGAGTCACGCCTGAGTTTTTCCAAAAGTGGAGCGTGGCCGAACTCCTGGAGCAATCGGATCAATGGCTGAACGCACAGGGACGACTCACGCATCCGATGCTGCTGCGACGTGATGCGACGCACTACGAACCAGTGACTTGGGCAGATGCTTTCGAACTGATCGCCACTGAACTCAATTCACTCAATTATCCGGATCAGGCAATCTTCTATACTTCGGGCCGCACCAGTAACGAAGCTGCTTTTCTATATCAACTGTTCGTGCGCCAGTTTGGCACCAACAACCTGCCCGATTGTTCGAACATGTGCCACGAGTCGAGCGGTTCGGCGTTGAGTGAGACGATTGGCGTAGGCAAGGGAACTGTCACCCTCGAAGACTTTGACAAAGCCGAGGCGATCTTTGTCATCGGTCAGAATCCGGGCACTAACCATCCGCGCATGCTGGCAGCGCTCGAACATGCAAAACGAAACGGCTGCAAGCTCGTCCACATCAATCCGCTGCCCGAAGTGGGCATGACGCGCTTCAAACACCCACAACACGTCCTCGGATTGCTCGGCTCGGGCACAGAACTGGCCGATCTGTTTCTCCAGGTGCGCATCAACGGCGACGTGGCGCTGCTGAAAGGAATCTCGAAAGCGGTGCTCGCGCGTGAAGGCGCCGTCGATCGCGATTTCATCAACAACTACACCGATGGATTCGAAGCGTTTGTCTCTTCGGTGCAAAGTGTCTCGTGGGACGAGATCGTCGAACAGAGCGGCGTTGCAAGAGAACTGATCGAACAGGCAGCGCAGATCTTTGTCGCATCCGAGCGTACGATCTTCTGTTGGGCCATGGGACTGACTCAACATCGCAACGCCGTCGCCAACATACAGGAGATCGTGAACCTGATGCTTTTGCGCGGCCAGATCGGAAAGCCTGGCGCCGGCCTGTGTCCCGTGCGTGGCCACAGCAACGTGCAGGGCGATCGCACCGTCGGCATCTGGGAACGACCTACCGAAAGCTTTCTCGACCGGCTTGGCGAAGCATTCGACTTCGAGCCACCGCGAAACCACGGCTTCGACACGGTCCGGGCAATTCAGGCAATGCACAACGGTCACGCCAAGATCTTCTTCGCACTCGGCGGCAACTTTCTTTCGGCAACACCCGATACTGACTTTACCGCCGCTGCGCTGCGTCGCTGTCGCCTGACCGGGCACGTCTCCACTAAACTTAATCGTTCGCACTTAATAACTGCTGATCGGGCGTTGATACTTCCGTGTCTCGGTCGCACCGAGATCGACGTTGAAGCCACTGGGCCGCAGTTTGTCACCACCGAAAATTCAATGGGTGTGGTGCAGGTATCACGCGGTTCGCTCGAGCCTGCGTCTGAAGAGTTGTTGAGCGAAACGCAAATCGTAGCCCGGCTCGCACGCGCGACGCTTGAACATCGCACCACTGTCAACTGGGAAGAGTTGGCCGGCGACTACGATAAAATTCGCGATGCCATCGAACGCGTAGTGCCGGGGTTCGATGATTACAACCGGCGCGTTCGCGCACCGGGTGGTTTCTATCTTCCGAACGCTGCTCGCAATCGCGTCTTCAACACCGCGAGCGGCAAAGCGCAGTTTACTGTTCACGAACTGCCGGAACATCATCTCGCACCCGGCCAGTTTTTGATGATGACAATCCGTAGTCACGATCAGTTTAATACGTCGGTCTACAGTTCGAACGATCGCTATCGCGGCATCAGTGAAGATCGCCACGTCGTGTTTCTCAACGAAGAGGACATCGCCGCGATGGGTTTGCACGCGCGACAAGTTGTAGACTTGGTCAGCCATTTTGAAGGTGAGGAGCGGATTGCACGGCGCTTTGTGGTGGTGCCTTACGATATTCCACGCCGTTGTGCCGCGACTTACTTTCCGGAAGCGAATGTTCTGGTGCCGGTGCGCAGTGTCGCCCTCAAGAGCAATACCCCGGCCTCGAAGTCGGTGGTCATCAGCATCCGGCCCGCAATGGAGGAATCAAAGCAAACATGACCCCTCGAAGTGCAAAGAAAAAAACCACTCGAAAGCCAACCCCCGCGAAGAAGGCCAGCAAGAAGAAAGCTGTTAAGCGACGTGCCGCTTCAGCGGAGACGAATCACAAATCACAGCTCTACGCGAACCTCGTCGTGCAGTTGTTGAGTTTGTTGAAAGGCGAGCACGACTTCATCGCCAACGCCGCGAACTTCAGCGCGTTGCTCTTCAACTCACTGCCGAACGTGAACTGGGCCGGTTTCTATTTTCTTCAGGGCGAGGAGTTGGTGCTCGGACCATTCCAGGGGAATCCGGCTTGTGTTCGCATTCCGCTGGGGCAAGGCGTGTGCGGTGTCGCGGCGCAGCAACTCGAAACGATCATCGTGCCGAACGTACACGAGTTTCCAGGACACATCGCGTGCGACGTAGCCTCGAATTCAGAGATCGTCGTGCCGCTGTTTGATGGCGAACGATTGCTCGGCGTGCTCGATCTGGATAGTCAGATTATCGGCAGGTTCGACGATCAGGATGCTGAAGGTTTGAATGAGCTGGCGACGGTGTTTGTAGCGCACGAAGAGAGACTTGGACCATAGCTACAAAAGGGCACAAAGAATTTAGCCACAAGAAGGCACAAAAGGCACAAAAGAATTTAGCCACAAAAAGGCACAGAAGGCACATAAGAGAAAGCAGCGGGACATGATCAATATCAGGAAGTCGAATCAGCGGGGACATTTCGATCACGGGTGGCTGAATACGTATCACACGTTCTCGTTCGATCAGTATTACGATCCGCGTTACATGGGCTTTCGCAGTTTGCGCGTGATCAATGAAGACTTTGTCGCTCCGGGTCGCGGGTTCCCGACGCACGGGCATCGCGATATGGAGATCATCACTTACATTCTGGAAGGTGCGCTCCAACACGAAGACAGCATGGGCAACGGCTCTGTCATCCGTCCGGGAGACGTGCAGCGCATGACTGCCGGGACCGGCGTTCGTCACAGTGAAAAGAACGCGTCGGACAAAGAGCGCGTACACCTGCTGCAGATCTGGATACTGCCAAGTGCAGACGGTCTCACGCCCGGTTACGAACAGAAGGCTTTTTCGGAAGCAGAGCGGCGCGGGCGTTTGCGGTTGATTGCTTCCAACGACGGCCGCGATGATTCGGTGAGACTGAACCAGGACGTTAGCTTGTTTGCCGCGCTACTCGACGCCGGTGAGGAAGTTGAGCGCACGATGGATCCGGCGCGTTATGGATGGATTCAGGTGGCACGCGGTGCGATCACTGTCAACGGAGAGAAAGCGGAGCAGGGTGACGGCGTTGTGGTTGTCGCCGAACCGAATCTGAAGATTAAAGCTGAAGAGCCTGCGGAAATCCTGTTGTTTGATCTTCAATGACCACCCCGCATCCACGACGCTGGCGTGCCCTGGCGCTCCTTTCCATTGCGGAGTTGCTGGGGATGTCACTTTGGTTCAGCGGTTCCGCAGTCGTTCCCGCACTCTCGCTCGAATGGCAACTCTCTCCCTCGCAAATTAGCTGGCTCGCCAACGCCGTTCAGCTCGGCTTCGTCGCCGGCACGCTGATCAGTGCGACCTTAAACCTGCCTGACATTATCAGCACACGACATCTCTTCGCCGTTTCGTCGTTTAGCGGCGTCGCTGTAAATGCAGTCTTTGGTCTGTACGTACACGATCCGTCAACCGCGATTGTGCTGCGGTTCCTGACCGGTGTTTGTCTCGCGGGTGTCTACCCGCCCGGCATGAAGATCATGGCGACGTGGTTTCGCGAACGTCGCGGCATGGCGCTCGGCGTGCTGGTCGGAGCCCTCACGATGGGAAAGGCCACACCTTATCTCGTCAATGCGGTCGGAAGCAACGACTGGCGTGCGAACGTGATCTTTGTTTCGTTACTGGCAGTTATCGGCGCCCTGATCGTGCTCTTCTTTGTCGAGGAGGGTCCATTCGCCTTGCCGCCGGCGAAGTTTGACCTGTCGCAGATTGTCAGGGTGTTCAGCAACCGCGGCGTGAGGCTGGCGAGCTTTGGTTACTTCGGGCACATGTGGGAGCTCTACGGCATGTGGATCTGGATCCCGGTGATGATCCGCGCGAGCCTCGCCACGCAGAATGAAGATCCATGGCTGGCTGAGCTTGGTTCGTTTCTGGTTATTGGGGCCGGCGCGGTTGGTTGTGTTATCGCGGGCCTGGTCGCCGACCGTGTAGGACGAACGTTGGTCACTTCGTGGGCGATGGCGATTAGCGGCACGTGTTGTTTAGTGATTGGATTGCTTTACGGCGGCAGTCCGTGGTTGCTGCTAGTGGTTGCCGTAATCTGGGGAGCAACCGTCGTGGCAGACTCCGCACAGTTCTCTTCGTGCGTCACCGAGCTCGGAGACCCGCAGTACATCGGTACCGCATTGACGATTCAAATGTGTATCGGCTTCCTACTGACAACGATCTCGATCGAGTTGATTCCAAAAGTCCAGACCGCCTGGGGCTGGCGCTACGCCTTCATGATCCTCGCGCCCGGACCGTTATTCGGCGTGATCTCGATGCTGCGTCTCCGGCAACTACCCGAAGCAATCAAAATCGCACATGGTAAACGGTAGTTAGCCACAGATGAACACGGATTTCATACACAGATTAAGATAAAAATCCGTGTATGGAATCCGTGTTCATCTGTGGCTAAAATTCCGCTTCTTGTAAATCTTAGTGCCCTTGTTATATTCTCTCCGCCACAGGTGATTTCGATGAAAATTGTCCTCTCTCTCAAAACTTGGCTGAACCGAGCTTGATTCGGACTTAGCCGCTCCTTTTTCAATTCCGTAAACAACCGAAGTGTGTTTTCCCAGTGGTCCTGTATTCGGCGATCCACTTTCGAGGTTCGATCATGCAAAAACCAGCTATACAGGTGCGCAATCTTCGTAAAAGTTTCCGCAAACGAAATGGTTTCCGGAAGAAGTCTGAACTCTGGGCGATTGACGATGTTTCGTTCAGCGTCGCGCAGGGTGAGACCTACGGACTGCTCGGACCGAACGGCTCCGGCAAGTCGAGTTTGATCCGCATTCTTTCGACGTTGCTGATCGCCGATAGCGGCTACGTCCGTTTGCTGGATTTCACTTTGCCCGAGCAGGCGGACGAGGTGCGCCGCATCATCGGTCGCGTCAGCGTTGACGCCGCGTTCTACAAGAAACTCTCGGCGCGTGAAAACCTGCTTTACACGGCGCTGCTCTACGGCCAGAACGCGCGCGAGGCGGAGCGCCGCGTAATGGAGATTCTCGAACAGTTGGGAATGGAAAACGCGAAGTTCTCGACGCCGCTCGAGGAGATGAGCCGTGGTATGCAGCAGAAGATCAGCATCGCGCGCGCGCTGATGATCAATCCGCCGCTGTTGCTGCTCGACGAGCCGACCACGGGTCTCGATCCGAAGAGCCGTCGCGACGTGCAGTTGTTTCTGGAGAATCTACAGTCACGAGAGGGAACTACGATTCTCCTGACGACGCACGACATGGCCGAAGCGGAACGACTCTGCGCCCGCATCGGTTTTCTCGCGCACGGCAAGCTCGTGGCTGAAGGAACTGCTGAGCAGTTGAAACAACGCGCCGGCGCCGCCACGCTCGACGACGCCTTCATCAAGTTAACGGGTGAAGAGCTCGTCGAGGAAGAAGAGGAAATGGTGGCCATCGCAGATTAGACAGAGCCATCCGCAGATTACGCAGATTAATCTGTGCAATCTGTGGATGGATTTAGGAGTGGGGCAATGGAAGCTACTTTACGACAGACATGGGCCTTCCTGTTTCGCGGGTATCACATTACTCGACGTTACATTGGGTGGGTCGTCGTCTTCAATTTTTACGCACTCGTGACTTCAGCAACTGTGGCGTTGATCGGCGTCGCGGAGAAAGACTATCAACTCACGCTGACACTCGTTGTCGGAGCGCTGTTGTGGAACTATCTCTCCTGGCTCTATCAGGAGATCGCGATGTCGATCGCTTACGAGCGTTGGGAAGGGACGCTGGAATACACGTTCATGGCGCCGGTGTCGCGAGCCGTACACCTGCTCGGCGTCAGTTTGTATTCATTACTGAACAGCATCGTGACGAGCGTGATCGTGCTCGTCGGCCTGATGCTGTTCACGAACCTGACCTTGCGCGGAGCAAACCTGTTTGGCGTGTTCGTGGTGCTGGCGGTGAGTACGCTTGCTTTCGTGGGACTGGGACTGTTCGCGGCGGTGTTTCCGGTGATGAGCGCCGAGCGAGGCGCAGAAGCGACGCACATCTTTCAGGGCTCGCTTCTACTCGTTTCCGGAGTTTATTATCCCATCGAAGTCCTGCCAGGCTGGCTACAGCCGCTGTCGGCAATCTCACCGGCGACTTACACGTTGTCTGCTTGCCGGAAGCTGTTCGGAGTCGGAAACAGCAACTCGACGGCGGAGCATCTCGCCGGTGCGCCGCTGTCGGCGGTGTCGCACGAGTTGCTGATACTGGCGTTGATGGGAGCGATACTTCTACCGTTAGGCCTGCTGGTCTTCGTGCGAATCGAGGCGTGGGCCAAGAAGACAGGGAAGTTAAAACGAACTGGATGAAACGCGAGAGTCTCGACGAACTCAAAGCACGCACGCGAGCGATTATCAGGCGACTCAAACGGGCGTATCCTGATGCGAAGTGTTCGCTCAATCATACGAACCCGTTTGAGTTGCTTGTCGCCACGATTCTGTCGGCGCAGTGTACCGACGAGCGCGTCAACATGGTTACTGCCGATCTCTTTCGGAAGTACCGCAAGCCGGAAGACTACCTGAACGTGTCGCCGCGCGAACTGGAGAAAGACATTCAGTCGACCGGGTTCTTTCGGAACAAGACGAAGTCGATACAGGGAGCGTCGAAGATGTTGACGGAGCAATACGGCGGGCAGGTGCCGCAGACGATGGATGAGTTGTTGGAGCTGCCGGGTGTTGCGCGCAAGACTGCGAATGTGGTGTTGGGAAACGCTTTTGATATTCACGCGGGCGTCGTGGTGGATACGCACGTCACGCGGCTCTCACATCGGCTCGGATTGACGCAACAGAAGACCGCGGAAAAGATCGAGCAGGATTTGATCCCGATCGTGCCGAAGAAGGACTGGGTGCTCTTCCCGCACCTGATGATTTACCACGGGCGGAAGATCTGCAAAGCACGCAATCCGTTGTGCGCTGAATGCACGATCGAGAAGCACTGTCCCTCGTCGTACTTGAAGACAGGAGTAATACCGGGAACACGGATGAACGCGGATTGAAATACGGATTTGATCCGTATTTCATCCGCGGTTATCGGTGGTTGGATTAGGGTTTGACGGTTGAGGCGATGGCTGAAGAGGCTTGTTGGACAAGGGGAGTGATGATGTCCTCTTTTTCTGACTTCGCTTTGCCTTTGTATGTTTGTGCGAAGCTGGGCGTGGTGCTGCCCGGCTTCTCCAGCCGGATGTCCAGGGTCAACTCGTCTTTGTTTTTGATCTTTTCAGCTACTGTAGCTGCCGCGATCGTGTTCGTTGCGACCACTGCGGCCGTGCCCGAGGGGTAGCCGACGCTGCTACCGATCTTCGCGGCAGTGCTGCCGAAGACGCTTCCAAAACCACCGCCACCACCTTTTTTGTGCGAGACGTTCGTGTAGACGATGTAGTCGCACTCTTTCTGTTGCGCTTCTGCCTGGATCGTAGCGCCACCCGTAGCGTCGATCGGAACGACTTCGACGTTTCCGGATTTCAGGTGTTGGAGCAGTGTATTCCGCACGGCGCCAGCGAGCTCGGCAGCGTTCATTGCCTCACCGACATTGCCGGTCTTCACAGCCGGGACACCCAGACGAATGACACCTGCCCGTTTCGGCCCCAGCGGAGTTGCAGTGGGCTGCGTGGTTGCGGCGGCAGTCGAAACACTGGAAGTGCTGGTGGATGGATTGCTGGATTCCGGATTGGCGGCGGCCGCGGCTGCGCTGAACGCGCTCGCGAAGTCTTCGACCTGGCGATAACCTGCAGGCACGTCAAACAAACTCGGATCGAGTGTCGCCTGAGAAAATTCCACTACCTCAGTGGTGGTGGTGAAACTCTCAGCGCCATTCGGTCCAAACATCGTCGTCTTTTCCCAAACGGGGTAACCTTTGCGCGCGGCGCCGATCTGCTTGGTCTCGTAACGATCCTGGCAGCCACCACTGGCCTTCGGTCGGTAACCTGAGTAGCCGGCGCCCATATCGCAATCGAGTGCAAAAGCAGCGTCGATGTACCAGCCGTCGATCTGCATTTTGGTGTCGACCTGCGAGCAGGCGTCAGGCGACGACTTCATCTCCATCGTGGTGATGATGTGGCGCGCAGTGTAACCAAACATCTGCTTGCGCTCGCCTGTGTCTTTGGTGGTGACGGTTGAAGTGACCAGGCCGCCTTTTCGTGTGGCATTCGGCTGAGTCGTGGCAGCGCTTGTTGGGGTGGTCGTGCCTGGTGTTGCTGACGGCTGGTCATACGGCTGGATCATGTACATCTTTGCTTCCGTCATGATCTGAATATTTCGCCGCAGGTCGCACTGCTGAATCATGACCATCTGACCGTTGTTTGTTTCGGTGCGCTGGCGTTTGCCTTTGATGTAACTGGTGTTTTCGTAAGTTTGACCGCCGCTGGTTTGACGCGACTTGACCTTGGTATCAGCACTGGCAATTACTGACATCAACATCAAACAGCTGGTTGCAATTGCAGTTCTGAAAAGTATCGTTTTGAGCATACCCTCTTGTTATTTCTCCTGATTTGGGGATGTTTGTGTGCCAGGGGAGACGCTGTACTATAACCCTCAATTTGAAAACGCGAAAGCGCTCCGGGAAAAGGGTCAAAGGCCGAAGAAAATAGGACCTGGGGGACGGATAGGACCTATTTTTGACGCTCGTGGTAGGGGCGGCTAGAATCTGCTTCACCGTGAGCTACCGATTCCCCTGGCATCGCCTCAACGATGAGCAATTGCTTGACCTGCGCATCTGCGACCTGCCCATAAAAATCAAGGGTTCGTTTGTCGAACGCCAGATTATAAGGCTTTATAACGAGCTGAATGCCCGCGGAATTCGCTTCAAACCCCATGTTTGGCTGGGAGAAGAGTGGTTTTCACCGGACGGCGTGCCCGGTATCGCGATTCCGTTTTACCTGGCGCACCCGCGCCTCATGAAACTCGAACGCAAGCAGATGCTGGAAGTCGAAGGCGGCAGCGACCCGGAGGCCATACGCATTCTGCGGCACGAAGCCGGCCACGCCCTCGACACGGCTTTTCGGCTTCACTTCAAACGCCAGTACCGCGAACTCTTCGGCTCGTTTGCACAACCCTATCCCGACTTCTACAAACCAAAACCCAAGAGCCGGAAGTTCGTGTTGCACCTGCCCGCGTGGTACGCGCAGGCGCACCCGGCGGAAGACTTCGCCGAAACGTTCGCCGTCTGGCTCACGCCACGCTCGCAATGGCGTCGCCGTTATCGCGGCTGGCCCGCGCTGCACAAGCTCGAGTACATCGACGAGTTGATGAACGGTCTCGCCGGCACCAAGCCGAGAAACAGGACGCGCACAAAAGTGGAGCCACTATCTGCGTTGAGAATAACTTTGCGCGAACATTACCGGCGCAAGCGCGAGCGTTACGACTTCGAATGGCCCGCAGTTTACGATCGCGATCTGAATCGAATTTTCTCTGACGATCCGCGACACAAGTCGAAGATGAGCGCGGCAAGTTTCCTTCGCAAGGTGCGGCGTGAGGTGCGACAGATCGTCGCCGAAGGCACCGGCGTGCATCAGTACACCATCGATCACGTGCTGCAAAATATGATCGATCGCTGCAAAGAATTGAAACTTCGTGTAGCAACCCCCTTTCGCGAAACGCGTCGTCGTGTCATGATAGCGTTGACTGTGCAAGTAATGAACGTGCTTCATTCAGGTTATCATCGCATAGCCGTATGACCTTTGAGCCACGCAAGAAGCTGCGCATCATCGTGCTCGTCCACGAAAGCCTCGTGCCTCCCGACTCATTGGACGGCCTTTCCGACAAAGAAAAACTGGAAATCAAAACTGAATACGACGTGATCTCGACTCTCAAGAAGATGGGCCACGACGTGTATCCCGTTGGTTTATACAACCAGCTCAAGGTGATCGGGGATGCGCTCATGGAATACAAACCTCACATCGCTTTCAACCTGCTCGAAGAATTTCACGGTTATCCACTTTACGATCAGCACGTCGTCAGTTATCTCGAACTGATGAAGCAGGCATACACGGGTTGTAATCCGCGTGGCATGACTATCGCGCACGATAAGGCACTGACGAAGATGATCCTTTCGTATCACCGTCTGCTGGTGCCGAACTTCGCGGTGTTTCCGATGAATAGAAAAGTGCGGCGTCCGAAGCGCTTGAAGTTTCCGTTGCTGGTTAAGTCGATCAGTGAGGAAGGCTCGGTCGGAATCGCGCAGGCTTCGATCGTGCACGACGATGAGAAGCTCGTACAGCGCGTCGAGTTTATTCATCAAAAGAACAAGACCGATGCGATCGTCGAGCAGTACATCAAGGGTCGCGAGATCTACGTCGGCGTGATTGGTAATCAGAACATTCAAACTTACGCGCCGTGGGAATTGGTGATGGAGAAGTTACCGGAAGGCGCGGAGAACATTGCGACGCTGAAAGTGAAGTGGGACCCGGCTTACCAGGAGCGGGTTGGGGTGGCGACGCGCGCGGCGGAGTTGACGCCCGAACAGCACAAAACGCTCGAGCGGTTGTCGAAACGAATCTATCGCTATCTATTCCTGAGCGGGTATGCGCGGTTGGACTACCGCATGACTGAGGAAGGGCAGTTCTACTTACTGGAGGCGAATCCGAATCCACAGATCGCGCATCACGAGGACTTCGCTGATTCGGCTGAGTATTCGGGCGTGCCTTACGATCAGTTGCTCCAGAAGATAATCACGGTGGGTTTGAACTACGCCGGCGCGCGGATAACCTGAAAGCGCCGCCTCATTCGAAATTTAATAACAACCATACAGTCGAACTAATTTTTCAGGATGTCGGGAGTTTTCAGCCCCATGACACTCGCTATCACTCTGCTTTTCACGGTGACCCTCTTTCGGAGGCTTCAGCGCGCCTAAAATCCAACCACAGATTACACAGATTTTTCTCTGAAATCTGCGGATGGATTGAAGTCAGATTGACTGATTGCCGCTATCGAAATTCCTGATTGCCCCCATAAACATTGTTTTAGACGCCCCAGATCGTTGTAATGAATTCGTGACTTCTTTCAGTGCAAATGGCTCATACGAAAGGCGTTTCGTCACGAAACAGTCACATTGCCTGTTGAAGCACCCTGTTTGAGCCGCTAAGATGCCAAAGGTTTTAGCGGTGCCCTCCTCACGCAGAAATACCAAAAAATTAGAAATCCAAAGAGAAGGTACTTCCCTGTTTATGGAGTTACGAAATCTGTTCCCTCGTGTTGTGTTAGCCGGTTTGGCACTCTCAGTTTTTACCAGTTCAGCATTCGCCCAAACTCGTCCACGAGTAACAGTCCCCAACGGTGACGCGAATGAAACTTCGTGTTCACCGGACGACTTTGCGCTCACGGCAGCTGCCCTCGAATCAAAGCCGGTCTGGGAGGCCAAGCCAAAACCGACGATCGACCTTGCGCCATCGATTGGTTCGCCGAGCTCCGGATTCATAAAGTTTGAGCCACTACTGATGGCTGCGATCGATGAGCGCCTCGGATCGCGCTATCGCTGGGGCGCCACTGGACCAACCCGGTTCGACTGTTCCGGATTTGTGTGGAGCATCTTCCAGGCGACCGGGATCAACTTCGAACGCGCGAGCGCGCGCAACCTGTTTGCTCGCTTCGAACCCGCTCCGCTTGAAGAGCAGTTCAAGTTTGGAACACTCGTGTTCTTCAGTAATTTGACGCACGTCGGCGTCGTTGCCGACGAGCATGGCTTCTACCATGCGTCACGTCGTCAGGGCGTTATCTATTCAGAGTTTAATGAGTATTGGTTGAAGCGCATCGACGGCTTCCGCCGCGTGCCGGTTCCGATGCCGGTCACCGACTAACTCAGCCACAGATAAACACGGATTTCATACACGGATTTTTTATCTAAATCTGTGTCTGAAATCCGTGTTTATCTGTGGCTATTTCCCGTTCCTAAACGTGATCTTCACGATGGGAAGCGTGTTCGGATCGTCCTGCTGCTCGCGTTCGAATTTCATCAGATCGTAGTACGCGCAGCGTTTGGTGATGGGAAACTCTCGGCACACTGCCGGGCGCGCGTGATAGATCGAGCAGCCGCGCGTCTCGGGGTTGATAAACTTGCATGCAACGCCGAACAACTCATCACGCTTGCGACGCAACACTCTTTCCTTCGCGTAGATCTTTGTGAAACGCGCTGTCGCCACTTCTTCAGTGACGCCGAAGTGCTTTGCTAAACGGCGAATGTCGCGCGGCGTTACCTGAACGCGGTCGTACACCGAGCAACAGAATGCGGGACAGTCCGTGCAATCGTAATAACTTTTCGGCTTACCGTTTCTATCACCCATGATCGGTCGTGGTCTCCATCGGGTTAGCGTCGTTTTGATTTTCTGTACTCGGCGCGCAACAGACCCATGAACTGCTCGCGCTTCTCATACAGTCGTTTCGGCTCGCGGGGTTCGTGACGCGTAAGAGCATAAGCCGTAATGAGCGGAAGCGCTACCGTAGAGTCGACATAACACACAACCGCGTCAGGTAATCGATCGGGATCCACCTTGCCCCACGACACTGCTTCACCCGGAGTCGCACCCGATAATCCGCCTGTGTCGGGTCGTGCATCGGTCACCTGAAGGAAGAAATCATGTCCGCGTTCGTCGATACCAAGCACTTCCTGGATCTGTGGTTCAGTTTGCAGCAGGAAGTTTTTCGGCGAACCACCACCGAGAATAAAAACTCCCGAGCGCCCTTTGATTTTCTTTCCATTGCCTGACTTCACTTCACTACGTTTTGCAGCGAGCACGATCGACGCCGTCTCATTCACGTCGAGTGACGGATCGAAAGCGAGCTGGTTGCCTTGCAGTGCTTTCGCTGCCACGTTCATGCCGATCGAAGAGTCGCCCGGCGAGGAAGTATAAATGGGAACGGCGTATTCATAAGCAACGGCCAGTAGCGACTTCTCGCTGATGCCGAGTTTCTGTTCGCGTTCGTAAACGTAACGGCCGCAGAGGTAGTGAAACTCGGCGGTGGACATCGAACGCTGAAACTCCGGCCCTTCAATAATCTTGCGAAAGAAGGCGTCGGTGTCGAGCAGCACTGAGTAATCGAAGAAGATGTCGTAGATGCGAACCACTTCTTCTTCGCGCAGGACCACGTCGGATGTCTGCGCGTTTCCCATGTGCATGGCGAGCCCGATGCCGAAGTGCGTGTCGTGATAGAGATTGGCGCCGGTCGAGATGATCCAGTCGATAAAGCCGGCTTTGATCAAGGGAATGAGTGCGGAAATTCCGAGGCCCGCCGGTGTCAGTGCTCCGGTGAGCGAGAGACCGATCGTCACCTCGGGCTCCAGCATCTTCTTGGTAAAGAGATGACACGCTTCGCGCAGGCGCGCGGCGTTGTAAGCCATAAAAGCTTCGTCGATTAGATCCGCAACCGCGACATTCTTCTCGATTGGCGCCGGATCGATGCGTTTACCCCGCAGGAATTTGCTTTTGTGTTTACCCATAAGATTATTCTTTATCCACAGATTACGCAGATTTCATAAAACAAATCTGTGTAATCTGTGGATAAACTACCCGTGGCTTGCTTCCGTCGCGTTCTCTTCCTGCGCTTTTCTGACGAGTAGTCGCAGAATGCGTCGTTCATCAGCTTCCAGCACTTCCACCTCAAGACCTCGTATCGTCAAAACTTCGCCGACCGCCGGAACTGTTCCCGATTCATTGATCACCAGTCCGGCTATCGTGGTGAAATCGTCGGCTTCGATCTCCATGTCGAAGAGGCGTTCGATTTTACCGATCTCAGTCGAGGCCATGACTTCGTAGCTGCCGTCTTTGCGTTCGACTATTTCTTCCAGCTCTTCGCCGGCGATGTCTTCGTCTTCAATTTCGCCGACGATCTCTTCGAGAATGTCTTCGACAGTGACGAGGCCGCAAACGCCGCCATACTCATCGATCACCATCGCGAGTTGCACGTGAGCCTTCTGCATCTCTTCGAGCAACTCGGCAACTGGTTTCGTCTCGGGTACGAAGTAAACAGAACGTATCAACGGCTTGATGTTTTCGTCTTCGCGTCCTTCAGCCCAACTCAGCAACAGGTCACGCACGTAAATCAGGCCCTCGACGTTGTCGATCTGATCGCGATAGACCGGCAGGCGCGAGTATTTCGATTCCAGTATCACGTCGCGCGCTTCGCGTACGGTTGCGGTCACCGGGACGGCGACGATGTCAGGCCGCGGCGTCATCACTTCACTCACGCGCGTGTCGCCAAAGTCGATGATCGAATGGATCAGCTCGCCTTCTTCTTCTTCGAGTATGCCTTCGGCTTCGCCGAGGTCGATCAGTGCCTGTAGGTCGCTGCTGTCGTCGTTTTCTTCTTCCTCTTCGCCGTCTTCGGCAACCTGGTCCTTGCGGCGCGAACGATCGAAGAGTCGCTGAAAGGGATCGGCAATGAAAGCCATGATTGGGAAGAACGGACGGACGACGGGCAGCAGGAAGAGCAGCGTGGCTTCCGGATTGCGAGTTGAAATGAAGAGTGGGATCAGTTGTCGAAATATACCGGCGAGGATCAGTCCGGCAAGCAAACCTACAAGTACGAGGCGCGGCTCGGGGAAAATCGTGAGTGAGAGCGACGTGATGAGGACGGCGACCACGACGAGCAGGATTTGAATCATCGCCGACAGTGCGAAGCTAAAGCGCGGGCGATTCTCCAGTGCTTGCTGTAGGAAGACTCTCGATCGTGGCTCAGGCTTGTCTCCATTCTCGCCAATCAGACGGCGCAGTCGCACATCGCTTAACTGGGCGAAGGCCATATCGACCGTGGCCAGCAAGGAGAGCACTATCAGCAGAAGGAGCGCAAGCCCTATTTCAAGTTGCATCGATGGGGAGAATAGTAAATGGTTTAGCGTGAATCGTAAATGCAATCCACAGCTTACACAGGTTGCAATTTAATAATCTGTGTCATCTGTGGACTAAAAGCTAAATTCCCAGGTTCCTCCTTAACCGCAATTCCAACCGGTTCATCTCGCCGTTGTCCGTTTCGTGATCGTAGCCGGAGAGATGTAGTAGTCCGTGAAGTATTAGCTGTGCAATCTCGTCGTCAAAAGACAAGCTGTTTTCCTTTGCCTGCGTTGCTGCTGTTTCCGTCGAAATCGCAATGTCGCCGAGGTTCGATTCGTCTGGTCCACCTGCGGGAAACGACAGGACGTCAGTTGCCTTGTCGATACCGCGAAACTGCCGGTTCAGTTCTCGAATCCTTTTGTCTGAAACAAAAGCGATTGTTGCTGACGACTCGCCGTTCCCGATCGCCGCCAATGCCTTGTGTGCAAAGGTGGTCCAAACTTCGGTATCCATCTTGAAGTGACGCTGGCGATTGACGACCTCGATCATCACTAAATGTGGCTCTTTTTGGTCTGTTCCTCGTACGCGCGAATGATCATCTGCACCAGCTTGTGTCGCACGACGTCTTTATCGGTGAAGTAGACAAATTCGATACCTTCGAGTTTTGAAAGTATCCGTTCCGCTTCAATCAGACCGCTGCGCTTTCCGGTGGGAAGGTCCACCTGTGTCACGTCGCCTGTGATCACCGCCTTTGAGCCGAAGCCGATGCGCGTGAGAAACATCTTCATCTGTTCGCTGGTCGTGTTTTGTGCTTCGTCGAGGATGATGAACGCGTCTGCCAGCGTTCGCCCGCGCATGAAAGCCAGCGGCGCGACTTCGATCACGCGCTTCTCGAGCAGCCGCGTGACGCGCTCGTAGTCGATGAGATCGAACAGCGCGTCGTAGAGTGGCCGGAGATACGGATCGACTTTGTCCTGTAGATCGCCGGGCAGGAAGCCGAGCTTCTCTCCGGCTTCGACAGCCGGACGTGCCAGCACGATGCGGTTTACCTGTTTCTGCATCAACGCCTGGACCGCCATCGCGACTGCCAGGTAAGTCTTGCCAGTACCGGCGACACCGATGCCGAACACGACGTCGTTGTCTTGTATCGCCTGGATGTACTTGCGCTGGTTGACTGACTTCGGCGCTACCTGCTTCTTGCCGGCCGGGTTGAAGCGGGTCTTGGTGAAGTAGTCGCGCAGGCTAAAGGCGCGGTCTTCGGCGATTTGTGCAAACGCTTCGCGCAGTTCTTTGTCGGTGAAGTGTTTTCCTTCCTTGAAGAGGTCGGAAAAGTCTTCGAGGATGCGTTGGACCGTTTCGACGTCGGCGGGGTCGCCGTCAATCGAGACGTCCTGACCGCGGGCGTCAATGCGAACGTCGAGCAGAGACTCGAGATATTTGATGTTCTGATCGTGAACACCAAACAGCGTCTCCAGACCACGAGGCGGAAGCTCAATCTTCTTCAAACTCTGTTAACTCTCTCCTTCGCGCAGCAGAACCAATCGGGGCATGGGTGCAGGGGTGCGGTGAGCAGCAAATTGGTATGCATAGATTCCGAAATTGACGCTACTACAGCCTCACGCGAGTGTCAATCCGCAGGTTCAGAGTTTCAACTTAATACCGCTCAATGATAGTCTTTACGCAGTATCAAGTACTTCTCCGATGCCCAGGCCGTTTCTGGCTCAAAAGAATAATTCGAAGGAGTAACTCAGTGCCTGATTTTCTTTCGAACATAAACCCGTTGATAGTTTTTCTTGGCATTGCCGCCCTTGGCTTTGCCTTCCTTCTGATTTCCCTGGTGGTGGGAGACATTTTCGATAGCTTCGGATTTGAAACCGGGTTGGATGGTGGAGCAGACGGCCATGGCCTTCTGGACAGCCGGGTGCTCAGTGTTTTTGTGACCGCGTTCGGAGGCTTCGGCGCAATCGGAATCCAGATGGGACTTTCGGTTGTTGCGAGCTCGCTGCTCGGCTTGGGCGGAGGCGTTATCCTGGGCGGCGTCGTTTCGCTGTTTGGACGTCTTCTTTATAAACAGCAGGCTACAAGTTCTGTAACCACATCACAGCTGATCGGCCGACCCGCTCAGGTGGTCGTTTCCATCGCGCCCGGGAGCCTCGGCCAGGTTAGTTGCCGCGTTGGAGAAGAGCGGGTCGAAAAGTTGGCTCGTGCTCGCGACGGCCGCGAGATAAAGGCTGGCGCGACCGTTCGCGTTGAAGAGGTTGCGGGCGATTCACTCATCGTCAGTACATACGATTCCCCAAAATTTTGAGGTAACAACAATGCTCGATTTTCAGAACCTACTCTTCCCCGTCTCGATTTTAGTCGTAGTTATCGGCTTCCTCATCGCGTTGATGTTGCTCAGCCGCAACTACGTCAAAGTTTCACCGAATACGGCTGCCGTAATCTCCGGACGCTCAAGAAAACTGAGTGACGGTACAGTCGTCGGTTATCGCCTCGTAAGAGGTGGCGCCACGTTAATCGTGCCCTTTCTCGAGAAGGTTGAATATCTCAACTTGAATGTCCTCACCGTGCCGCTCGCAACTTCGCGGGCTTACACCGTGCAAGGTGTTCCGGTTTCGGTAAAGGCTGTCGCCAACGTGAAGATCAAAGGCGACGACGACTCGCTGCGTGCTGCAGCCGAGCGCTTCCTCGGCATGAGAACGGAAGAGTTTCACAAGCTCGTGTTTCAAACTCTCGAAGGTCACTTGCGCGCGATCCTGGGAACGCTCACAGTCGAAGAAATCAACAACGACCGGCAGAGCTTTGCGCAGAAGTTAACGACCGAGGCCGCCGGCGACCTGGAAAAGATGGGTATTGGACTCGACGCGTTGACGATCCAGGAAATCTCTGACGACGAAGGTTACCTTGATGCGCTCGGTCAGCGACGAACTGCGGAGGTTCAGCGCGATGCTGAGATCGGCAAGGCTGAAGCGTTGCGCGATTCCAAGATTAAAGCCGCGCTGGCAATGCAGGAGGGCGAGCGAGTTCGTCTTGCGTCAGAGGCTGACATCGCGTCTTCAACCAGAGAGACCGAGGTTAAGCGCGCTCAATTCCAGGCTGAGATCAAACGCGAACAAGCTACCGCGGAGCAGGCTGGTCCACTGTCTGAGGCGAAAGCGCGGCAGGAGGTCGTGGCAGAGGAAGTTCGCATTGAGAAGATCCGCACTCAGGAGCAGATCGCCGTCCAGGAGCAGGAGGTATTACGAAAAGAGAAAGAGCTGGAAGCGACGGTTGTTAAGAAGGCGGAAGCTGAACGTAGAGCGCGTGTGCTACTGGCCCAGGGTCAACAAGAGGCGGCGGTGCTCGAGGCGGAAGGACGGAAGCAGGCACTGATTGCGACGGCGGAAGCCGAAAGCCAGAAGTTACAGCGAGAGGGTGCGGGCCGCGCGTCGGCGATCGAGGCAGAGGGCCGTGCTGAGGCCGAAAAGATTCGGGCGCTGGGTTTGGCCGAAGCGGCGAAGATCGAGGCGCAAGGTTTGGCCCATGCGAAGGCGGTCGAGGCGCAGGGACTCGCCGAAGCTGCGGCTATCAAAGAAAAAGCCGCGGCGTGGCGAGAGTTCAACGACGCCGCACGGCTTCAGACAATACTGGAGAAACTACCGAGCATTATCGAAGCGACCGCACCGGCCCTCAAGGCCGTTTCCGAGCCTTTGGGCAACATCGAGAAGGTGGTCATGATCGACCATGGTGGCGACGGCAACGGGGGCGGTTCAGGTGGTCTAAATCGATTCGCACAGACCGGCCCAACGATGATCTACGCGCTCCTGCAACAGTTGCAGGCGCTGGGGCTTAACGTACCGGACATACTCAAGCAACTGGGCACCACGAATGGTGAGGAGGCGGTAAAGGTTGTCACTGAGGTCAAAACAAAGGAGAAGGAGCCCTCGGGCAGTTAATAGTCATGGACTACAAACCTATAGCCACAATTCTCTTGCGCATCTTTGGGGTCTCTTACTTCCTTTATGGCATTTTCTACGCGCCCTACTTTCTTTTCACCGCAGCATTCGACGGTACATTTATAATCTCTACTCTCACTCTTCTGACTTATTTTGCTGCTGGTCTCTGTCTTTTCCTCTTCAGCAGACCTTTGGCAGCTTTGGTTGTGAAGGGTTTAGACCGCAACAGCGTATCACCTCCACCGCCACCACAATTTGAGACTTCCAGAACTTGACACTGGGTGGCGCCATACCTATACTCCGTCACTTGCGCCTGACGTCCGAAGGGGCCCTCGGCGCGGTTTTCGAAGGTTTTTTGGGAGATTTGAATGCCGAATCATAAATCAGCAGAGAAGCGCGTGCGTCAGAGTGAGAAGCGGCGCGTGATTAATCGTGGCAATAGAAGCAAGGTCAGAACGTATATCAAGAAGGTGCGCGCGGCGCTCGACTCGGGCAAGAACGACGAGATTCAGAGCGTGCTGCCCGAGACGATTTCAGTGATTGACAAGGCTGTGCAAAAGGGCGTCATGCACAAGAATGCGGCCGCGCGTTACAAATCACGGCTGACGCTAAAGGCGAATCAAGCAGCGAAATAACGCGCAAGCTAAATCAGAACTTACCGAGGCGGATCGACATTTCGATCCGCCTCGGTTTTTTATTGAGAAGGAGTCAGTGATGAATCGCTATCAATCAGAAGCTGAGATACAGAACGTAGTGCGCGGCTTTGAAGCGTGCGAGACCGGCGCTGATGATTTTAATCATCCGGAGCACCTGGTGGTGGCAGTTTGCTATCTGCACGCGATGGACAGGGAAGCAGCGCTCAAGCGGATGCGGGCAGGCTTGCTCCGCTTTCTCGAACATCACGTCGGCGAGACAGGAAAGTACAGCGAGGCGATCACAGTCTTTTGGATCGACAAGATAGATCAGAAGTTGAACGAGCTTGGACCAGATGTTTCCCTCGTTGAGAAGTGCAACGCGATATTGGCCACGGATTTCACGGATCAAAAGCGCGGATTATGACGCTAATTCGCAGACGAGCATTTCGAGTTGGAGACGAGGTGTTGCCTGCGAGGTTTTGATGGCCAGATCGGTGGCGGCGGTGAGTTGAATACCGCGAGCGATCTTGGCGGCGCTGCTGCGTTGGAGAGTGGAAATGTATGAGTC
Organism: Pyrinomonadaceae bacterium; assembly: GCA_036379695.1. Taxonomy (GTDB): domain Bacteria; phylum Acidobacteriota; class Blastocatellia; order Pyrinomonadales; family Pyrinomonadaceae; genus PSRF01. The sequence continues at coordinate 45,171 of DASVGE010000019.1, forward strand.
GCGTTTGAATGGCGGCAGCGAGATGTTGCGAAACACTTCTTCGCGGCCGCCACGCGCCATTAAATGTTTACCGAGGGCGAGCCGGTGATAGTTGCCGGCGATCAGCCCGACGAGCATGACGGGTTCGGCGCCGTCTTCGAGCAGCCGGTGAAGTGTTTCGAGTGCCTTTTTGCGATTACCGGCGAGTAGGTGATCGCCCAACTCGAAATTGGACAGTTCGCGTGAGCGTCCGATCAGTTCGTCTACCAGCGCCGGCGTGATCCGGCCAGTGTCCGCAGCGGCTGAAGTGAGTTTCTCGAGTTCGTTGTTGAGCGTTTGGACGTCGGTTCCGACCAGCCGGATGACTTCGCTCAGTACCTGATCGTCAGCCGTAACTTTCAACTCTTTCAACCGCGACCTGGCCCACGCCTTTGCTTCCGCATCCTTCAGCGGCCCGAACTCGACCACGGTACAAACGTCCAGTAGCACCTTGCTGGATTTCTTTCGTTTGTCGAGCTCGTCAGCGACGAAGATCATCACTGTGGTCCGCGCCGGGTTGTTCAAATAACGAATGAGAACCTCTTCGTCGGCTTCACGCAGCCTGGCGAAGTCGCGAATGCGGACCACGCGCATGTCCGACATCATCGGCAACTGCTCGGCGGCTGCGATAGCAGACTGCACCGGATCGCTCAACAGGCTGAAAGCAGATTCGTTGAACTCGCGCAGCAACGTTCGACTGAGCGCGGCTTCAGTGATCGCCTTCGCCGCAACTCTGCGCAGGTAGATCTCGGGACCAAGCAGCAGGTAGAGCGGTCGCAGGCCTTCCCGCAAAGAGCGCTCAAGCTCTGTACGCGTCAGCGTTTTCATTTCTTTCCGATTTCGGCGGCGTTGATGAGTGTTGAGACGATGCTCTCCGCAAAACTGCGCGACATGCGAAGGATGGCCGGATCTTCCTCGTTGAAGAAGCTACGCGGATCGCTCGCGAATTCGTATTCGCCGCGAAACACGAAGTTCTGATTATCGTAAAGCACACGGTTCTCAGTTTGATCGCGCACAGTGACGGCAGCGACTATCGTGACTTCAAAGATTCGCGCGCGTCCCTTGTCATCGAGCAACACGCCGCCGAAGTTGAAACTCCTGATAACACCTTCGATCACGGCGTCGGCGCCCTCGCGTTCTCCCTGCACGCGCAACCCACGCCCGCGATGCACAAGTTCCCGCATCACCGCGTCAGTGAAACGCGACTCAACCTTGTAGCGCAGCGCCTGACTCTCCATCTGAAACGCCGGCACCGCGACAGTCTTGATCCGCGCAGGAAGCTGATTCTTAGTCACCGGCTTATAGCACTCCGCAAAACCGGAAACGAACGCGAGCATCAGGATGAAAAGGGAAACACGTAGGAGCTTATTCATCGGTCGTGGATTCTCTCATATTGGCCGCGGATTATCACGGATGCTCCGCGCCACACGGATTGTTTCGACGGTGGCTTTCACGTCATGCACGCGGACGATGTGGGCGCCGTGGAGGATGGAGGTGGTGATGGTGGCCATGGTGCCGTGGAGGCGATCTTCGACGGGGGCGGGCGTTCCGCTTTCGTCGGCGAGGATGCGGCCGATGAAGGACTTGCGAGACGTGCCGATGAGTAAGGGATAGTCGGGGAAGACGGCGATTAGTTGATCGAGCTTCGCGATTAATTCGAGGTTTTGATCCTGGGTTTTGCCGAAGCCGATTCCCGGATCGATGACAATTGACTCGCGCTTCACGCCACGTCGTTCGGCCATGTTGATACTGGCGCGCAGACTGTGCGTGACTTCGTGCATGATGTCGGCGACTGGCGGAAGGCGGTGCATCGTGGCGGGTGTGCCGCGTGAGTGCATCAGGACGAGGCCTGCGCCGGCTCGCGCTACGGCGTCGGCGACGTAGAAATCGAAACGCAACGCTGAGATGTCGTTGACGATCGCTGCGCCTGCGTCCAGGGCCGCCCGTGCTACTTCCGATTTCGTGGTGTCGACGGAGACTGGGATTTTGCTTCGCTGGGTGAGAGCTTCGATAACGGGAACGACGCGTTCTATCTCTTCTTCAATCGAAACCGGCTCGCCGCCAGGTCGCGTAGATTCGCCACCGACGTCGATGATGTCCGCACCTTCCGAGATCATCGTCTCGGCGTGGGCCAGCGCCTTATCGAAGTCAACAAACTGTCCGCCGTCGCTGAAGCTATCAGGGGTGACATTAAGAATGCCCATGATGAGCGTTCGCTCACCGATGGGCATTACTCGATCTCTAATTTGCCAGGAAGTCATTTTCCACAGATTACACAGATTAAGTGAATCTGTGTAATCTGTGGATGGTTTTAGGCAGGTTGCGGATTGCCGCCGGTTATCGGTGGCAGAATCGGCTTGAGCGGTTTTGCCGTTGGCTCCTTCAACTGCGGCCGATCCTCGTCGTTGCCCGAGTCAACTGACGGATTCTCATCCAGCGGCAAGCCCGCCACGATCCGTCGAATCTCAACGCCGTCCAACGACTCACGCTCCAACAGGCACTCAGCCAAACGAATCATCGTGTCGCGGTTCTCTTCGATGATCGCCTTCGCTCTTTCATACTGCGCGGTGACGATCTTCTTCACCTGCTCATCAATCTTGATGGCGGTGTCTTCAGAGAAATCACGATGCTGAGCAATCTCACGTCCGAGGAAGATCTGCTCTTCCTTCTTGCCGAAGGTCAGCGGACCCATGTCAGACATGCCATACTCGCAAACCATCGCGCGCGCGAGTTCCGTCGCACGTTCGATATCGTTTGAAGCTCCCGTGGTGATACTGCCGAGGAATGTCTCTTCAGCAATGCGACCACCCATCAGGATCGAGATCTGGCCCAGCAGGTATTCCTGACTGTAGTTGTGACGATCGCCTTCGGGAAGCTGTTGCGTCACACCCAGCGCCATACCACGCGGAATGATGGTCACTTTGTGAACCGGATCCGCATTTGGCACCTTCAGACCAACCAGCGTGTGACCCGCTTCGTGGTAAGCCGTAACGCGCTTCTCCTCGTTCGAGATCACCATGCTCTTGCGCTCAGCGCCCATCAACACCTTGTCTTTCGCCAACTCGAAGTCGCCCATTGCGACGAGCTTCTTGTTGTAACGAGCGGCATTGAGAGCGGCTTCGTTAACCAGGTTCGCCAGATCGGCTCCGGTGAATCCCGGTGTTCCCCGCGCGATCACGGAGATATCAACGTCTTCACCGAGGGGAATCTTGCGAGTGTGAACTTTCAGGATGCCCTCGCGTCCACGAACGTCAGGTCGCGAAACAACCACACGTCGATCGAAACGCCCCGGTCGCAGCAACGCAGGATCCAACACGTCCGGACGGTTGGTCGAAGCGATCAGGATTACACCGTCATTCGATTCGAAGCCGTCCATCTCAACCAGCAACTGGTTCAACGTCTGTTCGCGTTCATCATGTCCGCCACCAAGACCGGCGCCACGATGGCGTCCCACCGCATCGATCTCGTCGATGAAGATGATGCACGGTGCATTCTTCTTGCCTTGTTCAAACAAGTCGCGCACGCGAGATGCGCCGACGCCCACAAACATCTCGACAAAGTCTGAACCCGAGATCGAGAAGAACGGAACGTTTGCTTCACCGGCGATCGCACGGGCCAGCAACGTCTTTCCGGTTCCCGGCGGTCCCATCATCAAAACGCCCTTGGGAATGCGTCCACCCAGCTTCTGAAACTTCTGCGGTTCCTTAAGAAACTCGATGATCTCCTGTAACTCTTCCTTCGCTTCTTCAACTCCAGCCACGTCCTTGAACGTCACACGTTTCTGCTGGTTGTTGAGTAGCTTTGCCCGCGACTTGCCAAACGATAACGCCTTGTTACCGCCTGACTGCATCTGTCGCAGCATGAAGATCCAGATTGCGATGATAAACAGGAGCGGAGCCCACGTTATAAGCATGGGCCATATAAAACTGCTACTCGATTCTTCTTCGACCTTTTGTACACGAGGCTTGCCGTTGACCAATTCGCGCGCCGACTTGAGCAACTCGGCTTTCGCAAACTCATTCGACAACGTCGCGCGGTATTCCTGGCCACTATTATCGATAGCTACGCTTTCATTCTGCTTAACTGTTAACGATTTAAGATTACCGCTCTGGATCATCTGATCCATGTCGGTAAGTGCGACGGGCTTAGAAGTGTTGCCGCGCGGATTAACCAGCTTATATAGCAATAGTGCTCCCGCAATAATCAGGAGCCAAAATACGATTTGTCTTGCCGTAGAACTCAAATTCATTAACGCCTCCGACCCCTGATAATACCTTAACAGGGCGTCATTTGTCGCTGTCCACCCTCGACGTCACAACGCCGAAGTCCACTCATTCAAAACAACCGTAACTTTGATGCAGTCTAGCAATTAAGGTTCCCTATCACGCTAAAAAACGCACCTCACTTCAGGACTATAGAGATTGAACGCTGCTTTTTCAAACTTTTTCAGACTCAAACTCCAGCCGGTTCCGCCGGCGTCGCACCCGTCCTCCGTTTGGCAGCTCCACGATGCGACCGCCGGCACTACCCTCCAGAAGCTTCTCCACCGCCAGCAAGTGAACCATTTCAAGTCTGCGTGTACCACCTCGCGCGTCCGAAAGCCATTGCCGCAGCGCCCTGCGTCGCAGTGCCGGCGGCTCGTTGGCCAGGACCTTTACGTCGAGCGCGGGCGCTTTGGTTTCACTTTCGCCCCCATTCTCCTCATTAGACACCGCCGCACGCTGTAAAAGTGCATCGGAATCTTTGAAAAGAACGGCATCGTCCTCGCGCAGCTGCGCGGCCGTGCGTGAAAGGGCTTCGGCGATGCGGTTGTTGAACGACTGCATCAGCGGCAGGAGCTGTTTCCGGACTTTGACGCGTGCGAAACTCTGATCGTCGTTCATTTCGTCGTCTAAAAACTGTGTTTTTCGAAGGCGACAGTAGTCTTCAGTCTCGATGCGTCGTGCCCAGAGCAGCGGTCGAGCCAGTTTGATGGCGCTGTTTTTTGCGATCGGACGAACGGCGTCCATGCCGCCGAGGCCAGAGCTGGCGCTGCCGCGCATTAATCGCAGGAGCACTGTCTCTGCCTGGTCGTCCATTGTGTGGGCGGTCAGGATGTAGTTTGCGGAGACCCGTTTGGCCGTTCGTTCCAGAAATGCGTAGCGCGCTTCTCGTGCCGCCTGTTCGAGGTTGTCGTTGGCGGCGCGGGCGTCTTCGGCAACTCTGCTCCGGCCGATAATGCTGCGAAACCCGAGTTTTTGCGCGAGCGCGGCGACCCATTTGGCGTCTTTACTGCTCGATTTCCGCAAGCGGTGATCGAGATGGGCGACGCAGATGGTCGCGTGGAGTTTGTGGTGTTTTTTGAGCTCGTCGATGGCGAGCAGCAGGGCGGTGGAATCGGCGCCACCCGAAACGGCGACGACGATCGTTTCACCCGAATTCGGAAGCCTGAGCTTGCGCCACTCCACCAGCAGCATCCGCGAGAATTGACTCAATCGCATGACGCTGATTTTCAAGCTCCTTAATGAAAAGAACAAGTCAGCAGACAAGAACACCCCAAAACAGGCCAGTTTAGATAGAACAAGTCAGGAAGAGGGGCTTGCCCCCGCTGCAAATTAACAGCGAAACAGCGGGGGCAAGCCCCTCTTCCTGACTTGTTCGGTTTTGAGGGGTTCTTGTTCTGTTGAAATCTGTTCTGTTTCCCCGCCACGAAGCCGCAATACTTTATTGAAACTATCGCGTCGTTTGTCGTTTAGAACACCTAGCGCTCTAAAAACCCGGCTTAGCAGCGAACAGGGGGAAACGATGAGGGTAGAAAATCAAATGAGATTTAACGAATGGTTACTGGGTTCCACCATCTTGTGCCAATCGTGCGGTTGTCTTTGGCTGGTGCCTGCCGCCCAGAAAGACGATAGCTACCTTTGCCGGCAGTGCGGCAGTGAAGTCAGCAGCAAACAGAAACCAGTTACCGGCGACCCGTCCGGCAAACGTTCCAATAGTTAAAACGTTCCGGTCACAAAATCGAACAGCGCGGTGTTTACCTCACGGAGCAACTAGTTCGGCATCACTCTCGATCAACTCGCCAGGGCTTTGGCCGCCCGAACGACGAACAGCTACTGATCCTCGCAATGAGCGACACCGGCTTCGCCTTTATTACGGCTCAGGGACCGCGGCGAGCGCGAGGAGTAATCGACGCATCACAGCCGTTTCACAGATCTCCTGAAATCGTTGTAATCTGTGCTATCCGTGCCTAAATCTTTGTTCGAGGATTTGAGATGAAATTAAGAAAATTCTTTGCTGCGCTCCTACTGGCGCTATTCAGTTTACAAACACTGCACATCACCGCGCTGGCCGACGAAGGCATGTGGACCTTCAACAACGTCCCGCGCGCCGAAATCAAGAAGAAATACGGATTCGAAGTTACCGACGAATGGCTGAACAAAGTTCGGCTCGCCTCCGTGCGCTTCAACAGCGGCGGTTCGGGCTCATTCGTATCTCCAAACGGCCTGGTGCTCACGAACTATCACATCGTTGAAAACATCGTCGGCGAGGTGAGCACGCCGCAGAGAGACCTGGCGAAGGAAGGCTTTGTCGCGAAGACCCGCGCCGAAGAGATCAAAGCGCCGAGCCTCGAACTAAACGTGCTGCAAAGTATCGAAGATGTCACCTCGCGCGTAAACGGAGCCGTGAAGGCCGGCACGACTGACGCCGAAGCGTTTGCCGCGCGACGCGCTGAGATCGCGGCAATCGAAGGAGAGTCGTTGAAGGCGACTGGATTGCGCTCAGACGTTGTCACGCTTTACCAGGGCGGCCAATACAATCTTTATCGCTATAAGAAATACACGGACGTTCGACTCGTGTTTGTTCCTGAATTCCAGGCCGCATTTTTCGGCGGCGATCCGGACAACTTCAACTTCCCGCGCTTCAACATCGACATGGCGCTGGTCCGCGTTTATGAAAACGATCAGCCGGTCCGTTCCGATAACTATTTCAAGTGGTCCACAGCCGGCCCGAAAGAAGGCAGCCTCGTTTTCGTGACGGGCAATCCGGGTTCGACCTCGCGTCTCAACACAGTGGCACACCTGGAAGAACTGCGCGACACCAGCATCCCGATCATCATTCGTTTGCTTGAACGCCGCGAAGTGATGCTCAAGAAATACATGGCGATGGGTGAAGAGCAAACACGCCAGGCGCAGAGCGAATTGAATAGCATCCAGAACAGTTTGAAGGTCTACCGCGGACAACTTAAGGGACTCAAAGATCCGTCCCTGCTGGCTCGCAAGACCAAAGAAGAACAGGCGCTGCGCAAATCGGTCGCTGCCAATCCGGAGCGACAGAAGCTTTATGGCGATGCCTGGGACGCGATCGCGAAGGCCCACAAGACATACCCGAGCTACATTCGCGAACGCCGTATATTCGAACAGCTTGGTGGCTTCAACAGCACCTTGTTCAACTTCGCGCGGACGCTCGTGCGGCTCGCGGGTGAGAGCGAGAAACCGAACGCCGAACGACTGCCGGAGTACACCGACGCTCGTCGTGCTTCACTCGAGCTCACGCTCTATTCGCCGGCTCCGATCCATGAAGACTTCGAGAAGTTGAAACTCGCCGATTCGCTCGCTTTCATGGTCGAGCTTCTGGGCGCTGACAACGCGCTCGCGAAGCAGGTGCTCGACGGCAAGTCTCCCGAAGCACGCGCCAACGAGATGATCGCGGGCACGAAGCTGAAGGATCCGGCGGCTCGCAAAGAGTTGGCCAAGGGCGGCAAAGCTGCCATCGAGGCTTCGACAGATCCGATGATCGTGGTGGCGCGGCTGATCGATCCGAAGGCTCGAGAACTTCGCAAGCGTTATGACAGTGAAGTGGTGGGTGTGGAGCGTGCGAATTACGCAAAGATCGCCCGCGCACTCTTCGAGACTGAAGGAACGAAACTCTATCCCGATGCGACTTTCACGCTGCGTCTCTCATACGGCGCGGTTGAGGGTTACACCGAGGACGGCAAGAAGATTCCGCCGTTCACGACGCTGGGCGGACTTTATGCTCGCGCCGATGCATTCAAGCACCAGTTCCCATACGTGCTGCCACCGCGTTGGATGGAGAAGAAGAAAGACGTCGATCCGAATACGCCGTTCAACTTCGTGTCGACCAACGACATCATCGGCGGTAACTCAGGTTCGCCGACGATCAATCAGAACGGTGAACTGGTTGGGTTGATTTTCGACGGAAACATTCAATCACTGGTCGGCGACTTCATGTACGACGGCTCAGTGAATCGCGCGATCTCGGTGGATTCGAGAGGAATGTTGGAGGTCTTGAAGAAGGTCTTCGGCGCCAACGAAATCGCCGCTGAATTAACTGCCAGCTAAAAATTAACCACGGATGACACGGAAAAAATCCGGATTTCACTCCGTGTCATGCGTGGTTACGCTTTTTCTAATCCCGCGTACTTTTCGACTAGTTTCTTCTGCCCGTAACCCGGGAAACTCACTGTCAGCTTCGCAGACTCACCTGCGCCCTCGCGCCGCAACACTAGCCCACGACCGTACTTCGAGTGCTTCACATACGACCCCGGCTTGATTTCATCAGACGCGGATGTCTGCACTGGCTTTGGGGTCGATGATGTCTGGCCCAACTGGCGATTACGTTGTTTGAAGAAATCTGCGATCGAATCGACGCTGTTGTAAGTCTTACCCGTGTATTTCTTGTGCTCTTTTTTATACTCGCCGTGCTCGTAGTCAATGTCCGCCGAGCCACCCTTGAAGGATAGCCACGACTTACCAAGACTCAAATCCTCGAGCAACTCGCTCGGCATTTCATTCAAAAATTGTGAAGGCTCGGATGCCAGTTCTTCACCATACACGCGGCGCTTCATCGCGTGCGTCACGTACAGGAAACGTTCGGCGCGCGTCATCGCAACGTACGCGAGCCGGCGCTCCTCCTCGAGCTCCGCGGGATCGGCCTTGGCGCGCGAGTGTGGAAACAAACCTTCCTCGAGTCCGACGATAAAGACGAGGGGAAACTCGAGGCCCTTTGCCGAGTGCGCAGTCATCAATGTTACGGGCGCGTCGCGTTTGTATTCGTCCTGATCGGAAACGAGTGCGGAGTGGTCGATAAACTCACGCAGTCCTTCGACACCCTGCTCGTCATAATCAACGGCGGCGTTAACAAGCTCCTGCAAGTTTTCCAGCCGGCCTTCCGCTTCGTCGGTGCGTTCGCCGCGAAGCGCCTGTTCGTAACCGGTTTCCTTAATTGCGGCGCGAACTATATCGGAAACGGGTTCGTCTGATGTTGAGGTCTTTTCCGGATCAGAGAGCTCTGCGAGGTGTGTAACGACACGCCGGAAACTCTTCAGCGCGCTGATCGCTCGTGAGCCGAGATTTTCCGGCCGCTCGATGATGACTGCGATCGTTTCCCACCAGGAGAGCTCGTAATCGCGCGCGCGGCGCTCGATCTCGTCGATCGTCGTTTTGCCGATGCCACGCGGCGGACTATTGATCACACGTTGCAATGCGATCGAATCGTTCGGATTCAGCGCGAGTTTCAAATACGCGATGATGTCGCGCACTTCCATGCGCTCGTAGAACGAAAAACCGCCGATGATGTTGTACTGCAAACCGGCTCGGCGCATCGCCTCTTCAAAGACGCGCGATTGAGAGTTCGTGCGATAGAGCACCGCGGCGCGGATGTCGAACTCCTCGCGACGATGCTCGAGGATCTTGTGTGCTACCCAGCGCGCTTCCGCTTCCGCGTCGAACGCCTGGTAATAACCGACACGTCCACCGCGCGGGTTCGACGTCCAAAGAGTTTTCCCTTTGCGCTCCAGATTGTTCTTCACCACCGCGCCCGCGATGTCGAGGATTGTTTGCGTGGAGCGATAGTTCTGTTCGAGGCGAATGGTTTTCGTGTTGGGAAACTGCTTTTCGAAGTTGAGGATGTTGCTGATGTCCGCGCCGCGCCACTTGTAGATCGACTGGTCTTCGTCACCGACAACACAGATGTTCTGAGTTTTCTGCGTTATCAAACGGATGAGCGCAAACTGGAGCGAGTTCGTGTCCTGATACTCGTCGACGAGGATGTAGCGAAACTTGTTGTTGTATTTTTCTCGAACTTCGTCAACGTCGCGCAGGAGGCGCACGGTCTTGATCAGCAGATCGTCGAAGTCGAGCGCGTTGTTTCCGTGCAGGCGATCTTCGTACATCTGGTAAATCCTCCCCATCGCTGCGCGCCGCTCGTCCTGGTACTCTGCGCGCGCGGCGAAGGCAGTCGGATCTTCGCCGCGATTCTTCGCCGAGCTAATGGCTGATTGCGTTGCGCGCGGTGCGAGATACTTCTCGTCGAAGCCGAGTTCCTTGATGCACTGCCTGATCAATCGTAGCGAATCGTCCTGGTCGTAGATGGTGAAGCGACGCGTGTACCTGTCGTTCAGCTTTTCGATATCCTGGCGCAGGATGCGAACGCAGAGACTGTGAAACGTCGAAACGAGAGGCAGGTCGTTACGCTCCTGGGTGCGCAGCAGTCGCTGCACGCGCTGTCGCATCTCGTCCGCGGCTTTGTTCGTAAACGTCACCGCGAGAATGTTCCAGCTCGGAATCTTTTTCTCGGAGATGAGATAGGCGATGCGATGCGCAATGACTCGCGTCTTCCCTGAGCCGGCGCCCGCGAGTATGAGGAGCGGACCGTCCGTAGCAAGCACAGCTTCGCGCTGTTGTTCATTCAGTTGTGACAGAAATTCCGAGTCCACTTGTGTGGGTGCATTTAAGCACAGAGATTCGAAGAGACAAAATCCATCCACAGATTACGCAGATTGTTGCTTGTAATCTGTGTAATCTGTGGATACTAATCTGTGTAATCTGTGGATACTAATCTGCGTAATCTGTGGCTGCAGTTTGACAGCAAGAATCAGATAGATTGATTCTGTTTGTCTGGCTTACGATGCCGACATGATTCAAACTGCACAAAACAACGAGCAACTATGGCAAGCGGTGATGGCGAAAGATGCGCGCTTCGACGGCCAATTCGTGTTCGCAGTGACTTCAACCGGAGTTTACTGCCGCCCGTCGTGCCCTTCGCGTCGTGCACATCGCGAGCGCGTTAAATTTTTCGATCTGCCCGAGGCAGCGGAACAGGCGGGCTTTCGTGCATGCCTGCGTTGCCAACCGCGACGCGCGCGCGTTCTGGATCCGCAGATCGATCTCGTGCAGCGCGTTTGTCGCCTGCTGAACGAACCTGACGGCGAGCCACTCAAACTCGCAGAGCTCGCCTCAGAAACAGGCGTGAGCGTTTTTCACTTGCAGCGCACGTTCAAACGCGTGATGGGCATCAGTCCCAAACATTATGTAGCGGCGCAAAAGTTCGGCAACTTCAAAGCTCTCGTGCGCAAAGGCGAGACTGTTACTAACTCGCTTTACGAGTCGGGATTCAATTCCAGCAGCCGCCTCTACGAACACGCGTCGGACGAACTCGGTATGACGCCGGCGACGTACAGTCGCGGCGGCCGTGGCGTAAATATCAACTACACGACTGTCGCTTCGCGTATGGGCCGTTTACTGGTTGCGGTAACTGAGCGCGGCGTGTGTGCAGTGAGACTGGCTGACAACGATGCCGAGCTCGAGAAAGATCTGCGCGAAGAATTTCCACAGGCGCTGATCGAACGCGCAGACGAAGCATTGCGCGAGCCAGTGCAAAAGATCCTGAATCATCTCGACAACAACGAACCGCATTTGGACCTGCCACTCGACATCAGAGCGACTGCCTTTCAGCGCCAGGTGTGGGAAAAACTTCGTGCGATTCCTTACGGCCAAACAGTTTCCTACGGCGACGTTGCCAAAGCGTTGGGTAAACCGGGCGCAGTGCGCGCTGTTGGGCGTGCGTGTGCGACAAACCCGGTGGCCCTGATAATTCCGTGTCATCGCGTGGTCCGTGAAGACAAGAGCTTGGGCGGTTATCGCTGGGGGTTGGACCGCAAAAAGAAACTGCTGGAGCATGAAAGCGGACGGTCCTTTTTGTCCCCCGATTCCGCGTTAGAGGAAGCGGGGGGCAAGCGGCGCTAGTAGCCAGGCACGCTTGGGGGATGTCGTGCCGCAGCCGCTTGCCCTCGAGGGGCGCCACAGATGTTTGAGCCACGGATTTACACGGATGAACACAGATATAATCCGTGTCTATCCGTGTTCATCTGTGGCTAAATCTATTCCACTGTCACGGACTTGGCGAGATTTCGCGGTTGGTCCACGTCACATCCACGTCGCACAGCGATGTGATACGCGAGCAGTTGCAGCGGAATGATCGAGAGGATGGGCGAGAGCAGATCGCTCGCCGCCGGAATTTCAATCACGTGATCCGAAACGACGGACGAGATCGAATCACCTTCAGTCAACACCGAAATCACAATACCCTCACGCGCCTTAACTTCCACGATATTCGAATGCGTCTTTTCATAACGCAGCTCTGACGCGCGGTTGCCGTCTTCGCGTGTGTTGATGAAGAGTACCGGCAGGCGTTCGTCGATCAGCGCGTTTGGACCATGCTTCATCTCGCCGGCGGGATAACCTTCGGCGTGAATGTAAGAGATCTCTTTCAACTTCAAAGCACCTTCGAGCGCGACCGGAAAGTTGATCCCGCGACCGAGGTAAAGAAAGTCAGTCGAGCGGAAGAACTCCTTCGAGAGTTCCTCAATATAATCAGAATCATTGAGCAGGTGCTCGAGCTTGACCGGCAGTTCCGCCAGTTCCTGCGCGTGAAAACGGGCCTCATCCACTGAGAGCACGCCACGCAGTTGCCCGAGATACAAACCGAGCAGGTAAAGCGCAATCATCTGACCTGTGAACGCTTTGGTAGATGCAACACCGATTTCCGGACCCGCGTGCGTGAGAATCGTGCCGTCAGCTTCACGCACGATCATCGAACCCTGCACGTTGCAGATCGCCAACACCTTGGAACCGAGTTCTTTTGCCTCGCGCAGCGCAGCAATCGTGTCGGCCGTTTCTCCGGACTGGGAAATGACAAGCAACAACGTGTCTTCGTCCATCACCGGACTGCGATAACGAAACTCGGAGGCGTAATCGACGTCCACCGGTATGCGCGCGAGTTGCTCGATCATGTATTTGCCCGCCAGTCCGGCGTGCCACGACGTGCCGCACGCCGCGATCTTGATCGAGGAGAAACGTTTGAAGTCCGCTTCGGTGATGTTGCTCATCTCGTCGAGAAACACGCGGCCGGTGTCGAGCGAGATGCGTCCCTGCACCGTATCGCGAACGGAGCGCGGCTGCTCGTAAATCTCCTTGAGCATGAAATGCTTGAAGCCGCCCTTCTCCGCCATGATCGGATCCCACGTGATCCGCTGAATCGATGGCTGCACGGAGTTGCCTTCGAAATCGGTGACGCGCACTGCGTCTTTATTGATGACGGCAATCTCTCCGTCTCCGAGAAAGAAGACGTCGCGTGTGTGTTGCAGAATCGGCGGAATGTCGGAGGCGACGAAGAATTCGCGATCGCCGAGACCGATCACTACCGGAGGACCCTGGCGCACGGCGATGATCGTGTCAGGTTCGTCGGCGTTGATGATCGAGAGCGCGAAGATGCCGCGTAGCTCAGTCACGGCAGAACGCACGGCCTGCTCGAAAGAAGAGTCCTGTTTAAGGTGTTCCTCGATCAGGTGGGCCATGATCTCCGTGTCGGTTTCTGTGACGAAGCGGTGATCGCTTTTGCGCAGGCGTTCTTTTAGCTGGAGGTAGTTTTCGATGATGCCGTTGTGCACTACGACCACGCGGCCGGTGCAGTCGCGATGCGGGTGCGCGTTTTCTTCGGTAGGACGCCCGTGCGTGGCCCAGCGTGTGTGGCCGATGCCGTACGTGCCGTCGAGCGGACTGAGGCGAATGGTCTCTTCGAGGTTGCGCAGTTTTCCTTCGGCGCGGCGGATCTCGAGCTCGTGCCCTTCATTGACGACGGCGATGCCGGCTGAGTCGTAGCCGCGGTATTCGAGCTTTCGCAGCCCATCGATGATGAGCGGCACAACCTGTTTATTGCCTACGTAACCAACGATTCCACACATGCACTAAATACTCCTTTTAGCCACAAAAAAGCACAAAATGCACAAAAGATTTTTGTGACTTTTGTGCCTTTTTGTGGCTCATTTCAGTTTCTTTTTCACTTCTGCCGGGACACCCGCGACGAGCGAATCCGGAGGAACGTCTTTTGTCACGACTGAGCCGGCGCCGGTTACCGAGCGGGCGCCGACGCGCACGGGAGCTACGAGCATCGTGTCTGAACCAATCTTAACGTCGTCTTCAATGATCGTTTCGTGCTTGTTCACTCCGTCGTAGTTGCAAGTCACGGTACCGGCGCCGATGTTTGTGCGCTCGCCAATCGTCGCATCTCCAAGATACGTGAGATGCATGGCTTTCGTGCCGCGTTTCAGCCGCGATTTTTTGACCTCGACAAAGTTTCCCACCGTCGCCTTTTCTTCCAGCACCGCGTTCATGCGTAAGTGCGCGAACGGCCCGACCGAGCACTTCGACTCGATCTGAGAATCCACGATGATGGAATGGTCTTTAACTACGACCTCGTCGCCCAGACGCGAGTTGGTGATGCGTGCTCCGGAGCGGATCACACAACCTTCGCCAATGACTGTCCTGCCCTCGATCGTGACGTTCGGATGGATGATAGTGTCGCGCCCGATCTGGGCTTCGGTGCTGATGTAAGCGTGCGAGGGATCGATAAACGTGACGCCGCTTTCCGTCATCAACTTCCGAATCGCTGCCCGCCGGATCAGGTTCTCAAACTCAGCCAGCTCAGCCCGTGAGTTGATCCCATAAACTTCGCGTGCCTCGTGGTGCAGGTAGACACTGACCTTGCCGCCGTTGTCCATGATGATGGAAGGCACGTCCGTCAGATAGTACTCACCCTGATCGTTTTTTGGTTCGACCTTGCGGAGGGCTTTGAAAAGTTCGCGTGCGTCGAAGCAGTAAATACCGGAGTTGATCTCTTTGACCTGGCGTTCTTCTTCAGTCGCGTCACGCTGTTCGACGATTTTGCAAAAGGAGTCGTTCGCATCACGAATGATGCGCCCGTAGCCAGTCGGGTTCTCGAGCCGAACACTCAGAATCGAACAGGCGGCGCCGGCGTTCTGGTGATGCTCGACAAAGTTTTGCAGCGTCTCCAGCTTGATCATCGGCACGTCGCCGGAGAGCACCAGCACCAGTGAATCTGAGCTCTCGAGCACGCTGCGTGCTGACTCGACCGCATCGCCCGTCCCACGTTGTTTCGCCTGCACCACAAAACTCGCGAGTCCACCGACTTCAGCGAGCACTGCGCGTTCAACTTCCTCCGCCTGATGACCGATCACAACGACGATTCGCTGCGGGTTCAGAGCCTGGGCCGTCCTGGTCACGTGCGCAATCAGCGGCGAGCCGCCCAGCTCGTGCAGCACCTTGGCGCGGTTCGATTTCATTCGCGTCCCTAAGCCTGCCGCCATGATCAGGACGTTCAGCGATGTGGTTTTATGTGACATGAACTAATTTATACAGTGACGATATTCAACGCTTGCTTGCGACAACTGAGCACGACTTGCGCCAGACGATCCGAGTTGTGCCGCACCTTTTCTCCGTCGTACAACAAGTCGGCATAAACGATTTCCGTTGTCTGATCGAGCGCTTCGTCGATCTGATTGTCGTCTATGCCGATCTGGTAAGCGCCCTCGGCGGCGTAGCGTTCCGCCTGTTCGCTGCTGATGCGGCGATTGTTGACGATGACAAAATCGAAGTGAATCTCGGGCGCGTACGTCTTGATCGTTTCGATGTGCTCGCGGGCGCTGTAACCGTCTGTTTCACCGGGCTGTGTCATCAGGTTGTTCACGTAGATCGTTGTAGCGCGTGATTGACCGATGACGCGGGCGACTTGAGATACGAGCAAATTAGGCAGAATGCTCGTGTAGAGTGAGCCGGGACCAACGGTGATGATGTCGGCGGCGCGAATCGCTTTCAGCGCCTGCGGCAACGGAAGACATTGCTCGGGTTCGAGTCGCAGGTTGCGGATCGGTGCTTTCGAAGCAGAGATCTGTGTCTCACCACGAACAACTGTGCCGTCTTCGAGCTCCGCGGCGAGCCGGATATCGCTGATCGTTGCCGGAAAGATGTGGCCCTTGCTCGCTAGTACTTCTGACGACAGTTCGATAGCTTTAGTGAAATCTCCCG
This sequence comes from Pyrinomonadaceae bacterium, assembly GCA_036379695.1. Classification (GTDB taxonomy): domain Bacteria; phylum Acidobacteriota; class Blastocatellia; order Pyrinomonadales; family Pyrinomonadaceae; genus PSRF01. The sequence goes on from DASVGE010000019.1 coordinate 61,352, forward strand.
TGACTTCCGTCAACGCCGCCAGGAACAGGTTGCCGAAACTATGCCCACCGAGTTCGCCGTCACCGCGAAAGCGATACCGAAATAGACGCGACAGAAGCGTCGAGTCTTCGGACAGCGCGATCATGCAGTTGCGAATGTCACCCGGAGGCAGCATCTGCAACTCGTCACGAAGACGCCCGGAGCTGCCACCATCATCCGAAACGGTGACGATGGCCGAAAGACTCTCGATCCAGATCTCTGCTTCAGTCTTGCCCACCAGGCGCTTGAGTCCGGCGAGCAGAGTTGAGAGCCCGGTGCCACCGCCAATGGCTACCAGCTTTTGACCTGTAATTGTTGTCTTTTGCAAATTGAAGGGCTCCTGGCAGATGTTAACCACGAAGTCTCCAAGACACAAAACTCAAAATGAATTTGTGGTTCAACGTTGGGTTGAATCTAGGAAGGGTGACTGAAGATCAGCCGATCGAAATCGGGGTCGTTGCGTAGGGGGTTCAGATCGTGATCGTGCTGGGCACGCACACGAAGGTTTGGCTGCAAGTCCAGTGCTTTCTGAAGCGACTCCAGCGCCAGGTCAATCGAACCGAGACGCGCGCGAGTCGCGGCCAGGCCGTAGTGAATGTGTGCCGCTTCCGGCTCACGCTTGAGTGCTCTTTCAAACATCTCCTGCGCCGCTACATACTCACCGCGGTTGAGCTCGATGACGCCGCGATCGTAAAGCGAGTCAGCATCACGTGGAAGAATGCTCTCAGTCCGCAAGCGCGACTCAGCAATCGCGAGATACGTGCGCGCACGTGCTGCGACCTCTGCCACCTGCGAATACTTGTCTACCAGAATTCGAAACTGATTCCGCGCTTCAGCAAACCGGCCTCTCACGAATTCCTTGTGCGCTCGTTCAAACGCTACCAACGCCGCTGACTCATCCTGTGTCGGTGGCTTTGGCGCAGGTGGTGGCGTTGGAATCGGTCGCACGGCGCGAACAGCCGCCTGCTTCTGCGTCGTTTTGACCCTTGAGACAGTGACGTTCTTAGCAGCAGTTCTGCGAGCGACTGGTTTCGGTGCAGCTTTCTTCGCCTTGACTGCCGGTTTGGCTTTGGCTGTAGTCTTTTTGGCCGCACGAGGTTTGGCCGCCGCCTTGCGCGCTGGTGGCTTGGCCGCGGTTGCTCTCTTCGCTTTGGGTTTGGATGGGGACTTCGCTTTGACAGCGCGCTTCGTGCTTTTCGCCGCCGGTTTAACCTTTGAACGCGATGCTGACCGTCTCAAACCTTTTGTGAGACTGCTACTCATGGGCGGATTCTCAAAGGGCTGCTCACCCCTTGCGAGCAGCCCGTGGATTGCCGGGCAGCTTACCATAGGCACTACTCTAAATCAACGGAGACAAGTATTTGCGGGTGCTTTAAAGAGCCGGCATACCGCCTCATTTTCGACAAATGTACAAACAAAGAAAAACACTTGATGGTCATTGTTGGCTATGTTAAAGTGCTTTTCGGCTTACGGAGGCTTAATCCACCTCGGCAAAACCGCCCCAACCGAAGAAGTAAACCTCTTTTAGTTTCAAAAACTTGCAATCCGCGGAAACAGGCGTTTCAGGTTTTTACCTCCAGGAAACATCCCGCCCCGGCCTTCAATAAAGAGTCGCACAATGGCAGACACACCAATCCTGTTGCGTGAACAGCAATACCACCAAATAAAGGCTGTCCTGGCGCGGTTGCGGATGGACGCCTCGGCCAGGGTGGTCTTTCTGGTCGATAAGGACGGTCAGGAGATCGCATCCCAGGGTGAAGTGGGAAATCTTGACACAACCAGTCTGGCGTCCCTCGCGGCCGGTAATGTCGCGGCTACAGGTGGAATGGCTGCACTGATCGGAGAGAAGGAGTTCCCGACACTCTCTCATGAAGGCGAGAAGGAGAGCATCCACATCTCCGTGGTTGGAAGACTCCTGCTGGTGGTGGTTTTCGATGAGCGTTCCAGCCTCGGACTCGTGAAACTGCGCAGTAAGCAGGTTTCACATCAACTCGCGGCAATGTTCGACGAAATTGCTGCTGGAGACTATGACGACCTCGATTCGCCCTTCGCCGGCATTACCGACGAGGACATCGACAGTCTTTTCAGCTAACGGCACGCTATGACCTTTATCAATTACGCTTCCCGAGAAATCAACTGCAAGATCGTTTACTACGGCCCAGGTTTGTGTGGTAAGACGACTAACTTGCAGTACATCTTCGACTCGACCGCGCCGCAGGCGCGCGGCAAGCTCATCAGCCTCGCCACTGAGACAGATCGCACTTTGTTCTTCGATTTCATGCCGCTCGAGTTGGGTACGGTCCGCGGATTCAAGACGCGCTTCCACCTGTACACGGTTCCCGGTCAGGTGTTTTACGACGCGTCGCGCAAACTGATTTTGAAAGGTGTTGACGGAGTTGTTTTCGTGGCCGATTCGCAGGAAGAGCGAATGGATGCCAACATTGAGTCGTTGTACAATCTGGAGGAGAATCTCCAGTCGCAGGGCTACGATCTGATGAAGATTCCCTACGTGCTTCAGCTCAACAAGCGCGACCTCAGCAATATTATTCCAGCCGAGGATCTTGCTGCCGAGCTGCAAAGGAAGGGCGAGCCCGTGGTTGAGGCTGTAGCTTCAACGGGGCAAGGCGTGTTTGACACGTTGAAAGCCGTCGCGAAGCAAGTATTGACCGAACTTCGCAAAGGCTAACCAAAAACAAGCCACGGATAACACAGATCGGAAATCCGGATTTTCTATCTGTGTTATCCGTGGCTTGTTTTACTCGAGGCTTTTGAGCATCAGGAGGCCGTCGCCACCGTTTGAGTAGTATTTCGGCAGTTTCTGGGTGATTGAGTAGCCGAGGCTCTCGTAGAGTTTCTGTGCCGGGATGTTCAGTGTCCTGACTTCGAGGCGCACCAGTCTCACACTCCGTTTTCGAAAACCATCTTCAACCTGCCACATCAGCCTCTTGGCCAGGTTTCGTCGCCTGTGTTCCGGCCCGACTCCGACCGTGGTCACGTGACCGGTGTGATCCGGTTCGACGAGCCCGATCACAAACCCCGCCATCACGCCGCCGGTCGTCACCGCGCGATACGAAATTGATTCCGGAGCGGTCAGCAGATAGTCGAAGGTCTCACGGCTGTAGGCTTCGCCATCGATAAAGCAGCGCTGATCGAGCCGCCACACTTCGTCGAGCTGTGAGATGGTCAGCGGACGAATGTCGTAGCTCATACCCCATGAAGGAGTCGCTGTCTTCTCTTTCTTCTCGGGGTCGAATTCGACGTCGGACTGCGACCACCAGCGGGACTTGAATTTCTTTAGTACGGCCATAAAACTGAGTCTAGTTTACCATCCCGATTTTTATATGCCTACAGGATTAACATGCAATCCCCGTAACTGTAAAAACGATACCGCTGCGCGACCGCGTGACGGTAGGCGCGCAAAGCAAAGTCGCGCCCCGCAAACGCGCTGACAAGAATCAGCAGCGAGGAGCGCGGCAGGTGAAAGTTTGTGAGCAAGGCATCGGCAATACGAAATCGATAGCCGGGTTTAATCGTCAGACTCGCCACGCCGCTTCCTGCCGCAACTTGGCCGTCGTCTGTCGCAGACGATTCGAGTGCTCGCATGGTGGTCGTTCCAACCACGATGATCCGTCCACCATTTGCGTGTGCCTGATTGATCGTTCGTGCGGCGGCGTCGGAGATCTCGAAGTGTTCGCTGCTGACTGAGTGTTGGTCCACATCGTCGACGCGAACGGGTTCGAATGTTCCGTAGCCGACGTGGAGTGTGATCTCTGCGAGGGACGCAACGCGGGCGACTTCCGAGAGTACCGCAGGTGTGAAGTGCAGACCTGCGGTTGGCGCTGCAATCGCGCCGCGAGGTTTTGAATAGACTGTTTGATATCGCTCGCGATCCGCCGGCGAAATACCCGCCGGACGCTTGATGTATGGTGGCAGTGGAGTTGATCCAACTTCCGCCAGTGCCTCGTCAAACGGACCTTCACAATGAAAACGAACGTGACGAAGCTCCGCGCCGGGTTCGTCCAGCATTTCCGCGACCAGACGGCCGTTGCCAAAGACTGCACGCGCGCCTTTTTTCAATCGTGCGCCGGGCCGGACCAGCGCCTCCCAAACGCCCGGCTCGATCTCGCGCACCAGAAATATTTCAACCTGTCCGCCTGTCTCCTCACGATGCCCGATCAGTCGTGCAGGAATCACGCGCGAGTTGTTCACGACGACAACGTCGTTTGGACGAAGGTAGCTGGTGAAGTTTGTGAAGTTTGAATCGGACCACGCTTGCTTGTCGCGATCGAGCACGAGCATTCGTGAAGCGTCACGCTGTTCGAGCGGTGTTTGAGCGATTAGATCTGCGGGAAGCTCATAATCAAACTCTGAGATATGCATTTACTAAGATGAAGGATGTTCGTAATGGAAGGTCGCAGTTAATTGAGCGCCGAAGAGCATTATCAAACTCGACACGTAGCTCCACGTCAGTACCGCCACCACCGCGCCCACCGAGCCATAGATCTCGTCGTAGTGAAAATATTGCAAGCTCCAAGCAAAGATGTACTTCGCGATTTCCCAAAGCAGACCCGCGAGAAGCGCGCCCGGCAGCGTGTCGCGCAACGTAACTTCGGCGCGCGGCATGAACCGATAAATGCAAATAAAGACGACGACCGTAATCAGGTAACTGCCACCGAAGAAGAGTATTTGCCAGAACGCACTGCCAACCGACATCAGCAACGGGTACCTTGCGATTTGACGTGGCGACAACCGGTCTGCGATTTCGCGCAGCGCGACCAGGACTGACGTCAGCATTACTGAAAATGCGAGTATCAATCCAACAATACCAACCATTCCGATCGTCAGCGCTCTGCCGTGCAGGAACGTTCGCGAGGTTGTTCCCCAGATGCGGTTCACAGCGCGCTCGACAACCGCAAAGACCCACGAGCCCGCCCACAGCACGATGATCACGCACGTGATGACTGCGCCAATGCTGAGTTCTGAAAACGCGCCGATCGTCTCGCGCAGAAACTGGCCCGAGCCGGGATAAACGTCAACGGCGTGCGCAAGCAGTTGGCTGCCGGCGGCGAGCTTGTTGCTGAGGGCGAGCAGCAGGAGTAGAGCGGGAAACAGCGCCATCAAACCGAAGTAACTCATGGCCGCCCCGGACGTGAACAGATCGTGCTCGTGAAACTGGTGCAGCGAATGCCCGAGCATCGACGTCCACGGCGAGCGATTACGAACGCCGAATGAATGACGCGAGAATGAAAGAAAGCGTTTCATTAAATAATTAGCCACGGATTTCACGGATTAACACGGATTCTATTTTATTGCTGATCCGTGTCATCCGTGTTCATCCGTGGCGCAAATTTGTTAGCGGGGGTCGAACAGGCTGGGGACTCGGGAGCCGGGTGTCTTAATACCAAAATGTTCGTACGCCAGGGGAGTTGCCATGCGCCCGCGCGGCGTGCGATCCAGAAATCCGATCTGGATCAAATACGGTTCGATGATCTCCTCGATTGAATCTTTCTCTTCGTGAATGGAAGCTGAAATCGTGCCCAGCCCGACCGGCCCGCCGCTGAACTTCTCGATGATCGTCAAAAGCAGTTTGCGATCCATCTCGTCCAGGCCATAAGTATCCACTTCCATCCGGTTCAACGCATCATTCGCGACCTCCTGGTTGATGCGCCCATCGTAATCAACTTCCGCGTAGTCGCGGACGCGACGCAGCAGGCGGTTGACGATGCGTGGTGTGCCGCGCGAGCGTCGTGCAATCTCACGCGCGCCCTCATTGTCGATCTCGACGCCGAGAATCTCGGCGGAACGTCTGCAAATGACTTCGAGATCTTCGTGCGGGTAGAAATCGAGATGGAAGACGATGCCGAAACGTCCGCGCAGCGGCGCGGTGATTAGACCAGCGCGCGTGGTGGCGCCGATCAGGGTGAACTTCGGCAGTTCGAGTTTGATGGAACGCGCGGCGGCGCCCTGGCCGATCAGCAGGTCGAGCTGGTAGTCCTCCATCGCCGGATAGAGTTTTTCTTCCAGCGCGGGAAGCAGGCGATGAATCTCGTCGATAAAGAGCACATCGCCTTCCTGCAGGTTTGTCAGCAGGGCGGCAATGTCGCCGGCTTTCTCAATCGCGGGGCCGGCAGTCGATCTCAGCTCAGCGCCCATCTCGTTCGCGATGATGTTTGCGAGTGTCGTCTTTCCCAGTCCCGGCGGGCCGGTGAGCAGCACGTGGTCCAACGCTTCGCGACGGCCGCGCGCAGCTTTCATGTACACGCGCAGGTTTTCCTTAACCTGACGCTGCCCGATGTATTCGTCGATACGATTGGGGCGTAGCGTTAGATCGAGTTGACGATCTTCGTCGCTGGCGAAGGTTTCTTTCACGCGCGCTGATATTGACTCAGGAGGCATGTCGTTTTCAAACCCGAGCGAGTTTCTTGAGAGCGCGTCTCAAAATCGATTCGACCGTGATGTCGCCGCCCTCACCGAGCGCGGCATCGATCGATTTCTCGGCTGACGATCGCTGGTAGCCGAGATTGAGCAAAGCAGACAACGCATCAGCACGAACGGTGTCTTCCGTCGGCTCGGCAGTTTCCGGTTTAGCGCCCAACTCTTCTTCAAGCTGCGCCGACGACAACTCCGCCACCTTCTCGCGCAGCTCCATTATCAACCGCTCGGCGGTCTTGCGACCAATGCCCGGGATCAGCGTCAGGCGCGCGAGGTTGTTGGTTCTGATCGACGCGATCATTTCGTCGGCAGTCATGCCCGAGAGCAGCGTGATGCCCAACTTTGGTCCAATGCCGGTCACCGAGATGATCTTCAGAAACAGTTCGCGCTCGCGGGCTGTTTTGAAGCCGAAAAGCTGCAACGTGTCTTCGCGGACGTGCGTGTAGATGCGCAGTTGAACGGTCGAGCCCATGTCTTCGAGGTCGTAAAAAGTCGAGAGCGGGATCGTGACTTCATAACCGACGCCGCCTACATCGACGATCACGGACGTCGCCTGTTTGGAAAGTAGTGTGCCGCTGAGATGCGCAATCATTCGGGCGGGATTGTAACACTAAAGCACCTCCTTGGAGTGCGGCGGCCTGGCGCCGCTTTGGCCTCGATCAGGCGCGATCGATAACAAAGCGGCGCCGGGCCGCCGCACTCCAAGGAGACGCCCTATATGACCGATGTGAACTATAGCGCTATACTGATGGTGCGCATGAAGTCCGAGAAGATATCAGAATTAACAACCAGCCGCTTGAGTGTTTACCTTCGTTGCCTCAATGCGCTTCACGCTGCGGGAATCAAGACCATCTCCTCGCAGGCGCTGGCCGAGCAATTTAATTTGAACTCCGCCCAGATCCGGAAAGATCTCGGTTACTTTGGCGAGTTTGGCGTGCGTGGCGTTGGTTACTACGTCGAGGATCTGCGCGATCACATCACGAAGATACTCGGTCTTGACCGCCCGCATCGGGTCGGCATCATCGGCGCGGGCAGACTGGGAACAGCGCTGGCCAACTACAATGGCTTCGGCCGGTCAAACTTCACCGTCGTAGCGCTTTTTGATAACGACCGTCAAAAGATCGGCCACCGGATTGGTGACGCGAAGCTCCTCGTCCACGACGTTGACGACGTGGCAAAAGTGATTCGTGAAGAATCGATCGACGTGATGGTGATCGCGGTGCCTGCAAAAGCAGCGCAAAGAGTTCTGAACCAGGTGACATCCGCGGGAATCAAAGCGGTGCTGAATTTCGCACCAGTTTCTTTGACCGCGCGACGCGGCGTGAAAGTGAAGACAGTCGATCTGACGACGTCTCTCGAGTCGTTGTCATACTTCCTTTCGCAACCTTCAAACAGCACGGTTACTCAGCCACGACGACGAACGTCCAGTAAAGAAACATGGATGAGCAAACAACAAAACGAGATCTAATCCGCGTTTGCCACCTGATGTACGAGCGGAGTTACGTCGTTTCGTCTGATGGGAACGTGAGCGTGCGCCTCGATGACGACCGCATTCTCGCAACGCCCACGATGACGTGCAAAGGCCGCATGACCGAGGATCTGATCGCGATGACGGATCTCGAAGGACGCGCGCTCAACGATCGAAAGGCCTCGAGCGAACTGGCGATGCACCTGTTGATCTACCGTGAACGACCGGACGTGAAAGCAGTCTGTCACGCGCATCCACCGCATGGGACCGCATTCGCTGTCGCCGGTCTCCCGATCGATCAGCCGATCCTTTCCGAAGTGATACTGACACTCGGTTGCGTCCCGCTTGCTGCTTATGGAACGCCCTCGACGGAAGAACTAACGCGTGAGATGCAGCCGCTGGTGAAGCATCACAACGCGCTGCTGATGGCGAATCACGGCGCAGTCGCTTACGGCGCGGATCTCTGGCAGGCGTGGGATCGTCTCGAGACGTTGGAACACACCGCGAAGATCGCAATCCTCTCGCGCATGCTCGGTGGTTCAAGGAATCTTCCGGCGGATGCGATTGAGAAGTTGATCAACGTGCGCGAGAAGGCGGGTTATCTTGGTGAGTCAGCGCGTTCGCAATCATGCGGCTATCTGAATCCACTCGATAACGGCGACGGCGCGAAGATCTCGCTCACGCGCGAAGAACTGGTCGAATTGTTAAGTCAGGCAGTAAATGGTAAATAACAAATAGAGGAGAGCATCTGAATGCAAGAAGCACTCGGAATGGTTGAAACAAAAGGCCTGGTAGCGATGATCGAAGCTGCCGATGCGATGGTTAAAGCGGCGAACGTCACGCTCGTCGGTTACGAAAAGATCGGCGCCGGCTTTGTGACTGCGATCGTGCGTGGCGATGTTGCTGCCGTTAAGGCTGCGACCGACGCCGGCGCTGCGGCAGCGCGACGTGTGGGTGAGTTGGTCAGCGTACACGTGATCCCGCGCCCGCATGGCAGCGTGGACGAAAATCTCCCGATCGGGCTCGATCGATAACCAGCATGATCATTGCTCGCATTCTCGGAACAGTTGTCTCCACTCAAAAGGACGAACGGTTAAGCGGAAAGAAGTTGCTGATCGTGAGACCGATCAACGTAGATGGCAGCGATACGACCGGCTATGTGGTGGCGGTTGACACAGTGGGCGCCGGATTTCACGAGCGCGTGCTGGTGGTGGCCGGTTCGAGTGCGCGACTGGCGCAGGGGATGAAAGACGTCCCTGTGGATGCGGCGATTGTTGGGGTGATTGATACGGTGGACGTTCAGTGATTTATGCAACTCGCGCGCGTCATCGGCACAGTGGTCTCTACAGTCAAGAATGATTCTCTGCACGGACGGAAGCTGCTCATTGTGCAAACTGTCGATCGGAATCTCGAAGCGACAGGGAAGCCGATGGTGGCGATCGATGCAGTCGGCGCGGGTGTTGGTGAGTTGGTGTTCTGGTGTCGTGGGAAGGAAGCGAGTTTTCCTTTCAAACGAGAAGACACGCCGACTGATTGCACAATTGTCGGCATCGTCGATTCTGAGCAACACGTAACCAGATGATTCTTGCGCGCGTAGTCGGAAACGTGGTGGCCACGCAGAAGAACCGGCGTTACGAGAACGCGCGCGTGATGTTGTGCCAGCAGATCACGCCGGAAGGTGAGGAGACGAGTTATTCGGTGCTGGCGCTGGATTCGGTTGATGCGGGCGTTGGAGACACGGTGCTGATCGTGCAGGAAGGCTGGAGCGCGTCGACGGCGGCGACCGGAGAGGCAGGAGCGGCGATCGATTCGGCGATCGTAGGTGTGGTGGATCGGATCGATCTCTTATAACGATGGAAGATCAGGCGAGATTAATGGCGGAGAGAATCGCGCGGCGCATGTCCGGCGGACCGGCCGCACCTTCGCAAACGGACATCAGTTCAGAACTGGCTGCGATGCGTGCGACTCTAAGCGACTTGCAAAGTCGTCTGATTCAGATCGAGTCGAAGGTAAGTGGTCCGGTCGTGCATTCACCATGGCATCCGAGTCTGGATCGCTTTGGTGTTGAAGAAGCGACCGTCTCCGAACTGGTAGATTTCTTTCAGAACGAAAAGCAATGCAGTGTGGAACCGGGTGGGAAGCCTTGTGATCACTGCGCGATGTGTAGTTCAAGAGGTTTCTGACATAAGCCACAAAAGGGCACAAAGCACATAGAAAGAACAAGTCAGGAAGAGGGGCTTGCCCCCGCTG
>DASVGE010000020.1:0-13165 GCA_036379695.1 Pyrinomonadaceae bacterium
GCACCGCTTTGGTCTTCCTTTGGCTAAAGCGGTGCCAAGGCACCGCACTCCAAGAAGGCGTCAATTCTTTATTTGTCGTTCAGCGCTTTGATGATGAAGAAAGTGACGTCGTCGTTTGAGCCGGCCTGATCGGTCCAATCCAAAACCGCCAGTTGCAGGCTCGCGAGCATTTCACGCGCCGGTTTCTCATAGTGATCCTTCACTGCCTGCGCGAGACGATCGCGCCCAAACTCCTCGCCGTCAGGGCTCGCCGCTTCAGTGGCGCCATCAGTATAAAGCACCAGCACGTCACCAGGTTTCAGTGACAAGTGATAACGGTGATAGCGCGTCCCCGGAAACATCCCCAGCGGTTGTTCGCCGTGCTCGATGAAACGAGCTTCACCCATCGCATTGATGAGCAGCGGCGGATTGTGACCTGCATTCGAGTACGACAACGTCCGGGTAGCGGCGTCCAGAACTGCGTGGAAGGCGGTCACAAACTGGTTCCGCTCGATTGACTCATAGAGCAGGTAGTTCACCTTGCTCATGGAGATGTTTGTCGCGTAACCGATATGCGTGGCCGCTCTCAGGCTCGCTCTCAGAAATGCCATCAGAATCGCCGCCGGCACACCCTTGCCCGCCACATCCGCGATCACGATCGCGATCTCATCGTCATAAAGTCGTACCCAGTCGTAGTAATCACCGGAGACTTCTTCAGTCGGAAAGTTGTAAGCACTGATATCGTATCCGCGTAACTCCGGATCCTTCGCGGGCAGCAGCTCGAGTTGAACCTGGCGCGCCACCTCCAACTGGCCCTGTAGTCTTTTCTTCTCGATCAATTGCTCGTGCAACATCACCTTCTCGATGATTATTGCCACTTGCGACGCGAGTAACATCAACACTTCCAGATCGTCGTTTGAATACGCATTGAGCTCGTCGCTTTCGAGATCGAAGACGCCGATGACTTCGTCGTTCGAGATGATTGGCGCCACCATCTCGGAGCGCGTGCGATCGCGGGCGTTGATGTAGATCGGATCGTTGCGAACGTCGGGCGAGATTATGGGCTGGGCATTCAGCGCCACGCTGCCGATGAAACCTTCGCCCAGTTTCAAATGCAGATCGGAAAGCTCGTCGATGTCGTAACCGCGGACAGCTTCAGATTTGAACTCACACGGTTCCTCGCCTTCAGGAAGCAGCGCCGGGTCGCGACACTGGAGGACGAAGATCCCGGCAGCGTCGTAAGGGATCAGAGAGTCGAGCGTGTCCATCACCAGGTTGAGGACTTCCTGTAGATCCAGTGAGCGGCTGATCTTCTTGGTAATGTCGAGCAGCATGCGGAGCTTGTCGGTCGTGCTCAAGCCCTGGGTTGTTGCTTCTTTCAGACGTTCCGTCATCGGTTGCTTCACTTCTATCCACAGATTACGCAGATTTATAAATCAACCTGTGTAATCTGTGGATACTTTGAACTCGCGCCAGAGTCGCGTCACCTTCATCCGATACTCAACCAGTTCGCGACTGACGCGAAAGTGGGACGCTATCTCCCTGGCAGACTTTCCCTGCAATAACATTTTCTTCAACGACCCATAAGGAAGCAAAGCCGCGGCGCCGACTGCGTAGGCTTCTTCTTCGTCGGCCTTGCGGTAGTCGCGATTCATTACCTTACCACGTTCGTCCCTGGTTACAACTGAGAGCCGGTTGGGCTGATGGCCCAAAAACACGTGACAAATCTCTTCCATCAGCGTTGCATTTGTGCGTGCACGTCCGTGTGTGGGATTGAGGATTACGAGTTTCAAGCCGTTTGGCAGGGAACAAGCGCCGCCGGACCAGCTTTCGGATCCGGCTCCGAGCAGGTGTTCGCGCGCGCTTTCGCTCAAGCCTTCGATTTGATCGAAGCGCACTACGATCAGATTTGCGAAGCGTGCGAGATCGAAAGGATTTAAAGGCTGGTCGTTGCGGACGCGGGCAAAGTCGCGCAAGCCGAGAGCTTTCAACTCAAAGTTTCGCCACTTTTCACCTGGAGGTAGATCGCCAAGTAGCACTCGAAAAGTATAACGGATTCAGCGTGGTCTAACGTCGCCGCTTCGTGGTTTTCTCGCCGGAGCGTTTGCTGAACTCAGTATAGGCCACGCGAAACAGCTCAGAGAGCGCTGCCGCTGTGTCCGGCGTGAGATTACGATCGGCGCGCAGGTGAGCTTCGACGATTTCGGGCGTCGGTTCCTGCGGGTAATAGACCACTGCTTTTGATTCTTCAGCTTCCGGATCGCGACCACTCAAAATGCGCTCCATCGGCACGTCGAGCCACGCGGTCAAGCGAGCGATGTTGTCGGCGTCAGGTTTGCCGGTGCCGTTCTCGATGCGTGAGAGCGTCGAAGCTGAAACGGAGGTTTTACTGGCAACGTCGCGGAGGCTGAGTCCGAGCTCTTCGCGCCGGCGCCGGACGGCACGCCCCAGCTCTTCGGTATTCACGAGGCCTTTGGCTGAACGATTCGTACGTTTCATGATTGCTAAACGTAGCACAGCACGGTATTAGAGGCAAGACTTTGTTTTATCCCTGAAACAACGTCCACGAAAAATAGGTCCTATAAGACCTATAGGACCTATTAGCTTTACTGGCTCGATTTTTGTGCGGCACTGCCCATGGCGAGGTCGCGCGCTTTCGGCACCACGTCCACTGCTTTTGCAACCTGCGGATCGTCGCTCGTGATGAAGACCCTGTCGGCCATCACCCGACCGTACGCAGCCGTCACGATATTGAACCGCAGTTCACGTTCGAGGTATGCACGATTGCGATCGATCAGCGCCGCCGAAGTCTTGTAAGCCGGATCGGCAAGCACGAAACTGCGAAACGCTTTGAACATCGCATCCGTCACCTTGAACTCGTCAGACTGTAGTTCGTGACGGAAATTGATGCCACCATCGATCCGGCTTGTCTCGAGACCGCGAATCCGCCCGTTCACCAGTTCGCGCGTGAAAGCGAAAACCGGGCTCGACAAGCGCCGTTGCGTCAAATTCACCAGACGCGGACTGACCGCCTCGTCCGGTGCGATTCCACCGCCTTCGTAAACTGCTCGACCCGTGTCGGTCTTCTTCTCGGGGCCCGTAGGCACTGTGGAAGTTGGTTGGCGGCCGATACCGGCGCCGTGCGTGTAGTAATCGTAAAACCCGCCATTCGAGTAATCACGCTGAATCAGGCGACCCGACGGCGTGAAATACTTCGCCGACGTCAACGTTAGCCCGGCGCCAAACTCGAGCGGGATGATGCTCTGCACCAGGCCCTTGCCGAAACTCGTTTGACCTACGATCAAAGCACGGTCGTGATCCTGCATCGCTCCCGCGACGATCTCCGATGCCGATGCGGTGTTTTCGTTGATCAGGATCACTAACGGCGTCATGTCAGGCGAGTTGTTTCTCGACTCGTACTGATTGTCGCGATAACCATTCCGGCCCTTCTGCGTCAGGATCAACTGTCCACTCTTCAGAAAAACTTCCGCCACGTGAATCGCCTGGTCCAAAAACCCACCGGGGTTGTTGCGCAGGTCGAGGACGAGCGAGGTCATTCCCTTTGCGTGCAGGCGGTCGAGCGCGTCGAGCAACTCGTCGGTGGTGGTGTAGTTGAAGCCGCGTGTCATGTCGATATAACCGACACCGGGCTTCAACATGTAAGCATCCGGAATTGACGGCTGCGGCACCGCGTCGCGCACGATGTCAATTTTCTCGATGCGCTTGTCCGCGGCACGTTCCAGCGTCAACCTGACGGTCGAGCCGCGCGGGCCGCGAATCTTGTCGCGGACTTCAAGCGACGTCTTGCCAGTCATCTTCACACCGTCAACTTCGACGATCCGATCGCCATAGCGCAACCCGGCCTTGCCCGCTGGAGAACGATCGAAAGTAGCAGTGATGTAGGTGTCACCCTCATCGCCGCGAGCGAAGTTCTGGATGGACGCTCCGATTCCGAAATACTCGGAACGCTGATCTGTCTTCAGCTCGTCAAACTCTTCCTTGTCGTAGTAATTCGAATGAGGATCCAGTGAACGAAGCATTCCGATGATCGACGATTTGAATGCGTCGTTGTAGTTCAGCTTACGACCATCGATGTATTGCTCCTCGATCATCTTCAGTGCTTCTTCGAAGTCACGTTCGAGCGCGGCAGCCGCAGGCGAGGGCGGTCGTGTTGCTCTCCGGCCGGGAGTGCCGGCGCCGGGTCTGGCGCCGCCCGGAGTGGTTCCCGATGACGTTTGTTGCGCAAATGTAAAGCCGGGAACAACCAGAGTGAAGATCAGTAAGATGAGTGCGAGTTGGGCCGTAATTCTTTTCACTGCAAACCTCGATGTTTTCAAGACTTCAACTGCACTATAACGGATGCCGCCGGGAGCGGCAAGGTTGTGCCTGCACGCTTGCTTGACCGTGTTTCCCGCGCTCCGTAGAATGAACCTATTAATGACAACAATCGTAAAACGGACGGGTAGAATTTCGGTTCTGTAAAGGAGTCTATACCAAATGAGCAGTCCGTATCATAAGGAAGAACATTCAATGCCTGAAAGAGTAGACGACCTGATGCTTCGCGACGACGACCCCGGATCGGAAGATCACAATCGAACGGCGTCGTCAGTCCGAGACATCGCTTCGCGCATTCCTGAATCGTTGAGCGCGATCGGCCGTGATATCAGCAGGACTATTGAGAAGGCCATATCGGCAAAGGATGATTACGTAGTAGCGGTAAAGATCTCGCCCGAGGCGCAGGAGAAACTCGAAGCACTGGTCCAGGCCGGTGTCTTTCGCAGCCGCGCCGAAGCAGCCGGCTTCCTGATCGATGAAGGCATCAAGACTCAATCAGCATTGTTCGAGCGCGTCAGACAGAAGCTCGCTGAAATCGAACGACTGCGAGCGGAGTTGCGAGGCTTAATCGCAGATAAAACGGTCTGAAGCTCACTACCACGGCGCCTTTGCTCTTACGCGCCTGACTAGCAACATCCCCCCAAAGCAGTGCTTTACCAATCCTCGCGAACGGTAAAGCACGTCTTTGTTTCCGCAGAGAAAATTTGTGACCGAAAGATTTCGATTACCATCAACTCCGATTGAGGAATTTACACTGCCGAACGGTCTTCGTGTGGTGTTGAGTCCCGACCGTGCTATTCCCGTAGTTTCAGTGGCTGTTTACTACGATGTTGGTTCACGGAATGAAAAAGAAGGGCGCACCGGTTTTGCTCACCTGTTCGAGCACATGATGTTTCAGGGCTCGGAGAACGTTCCCAAAGCGGCGCACTTCCAATACATCTTCAACGCCGGTGGCACGATGAACGGCACCACGTCCACCGAGCGTACAAACTACTTCCAGACGCTGCCGTCAAACTATCTGCCACTCGTCTTCTGGCTCGAGAGCGATCGCATGCGGTCGCTGAAAGTGACGCAGGAGAATCTCGACAATCAACGTAATGCCGTCCAGGAAGAAAAGCGACTGCGCTACGACAATCAGCCGTACGTCAATGCCTTCCTGCGCATGAACGAGTTGGTCTTTTCCAATCCCGCTAACGCGCATTCGACGATCGGCTCGATGGAAGATCTGGATGCGGCCACGATTGAAGACGTGCAGGAGTTTTTCCGGATCTACTACGCGCCAAACAACGCGGTGTTGAGCGTCGTGGGAGACTTTGATAAGGCTGAGGCTCGCGCGCTCGTCGATAAGTACTTCGCCGACATCCCGGCGCAACCTAATCCGCCGGCGATTGACGTTTCGGAGCCTGAAGCGGTAGCGATTCGTGAAGAGACGTTTCACGATGCGCTGGCGCCGGCCCCGGCGTTTGTGCTTGGCTGGAAAATCCCGGAACGACGCACGCCCGACTTCTATGCTCTGTCGCTGGCAGCCACGTTGTTATTTGAGGGCGACAGTTCTCGTCTGTATCAGAAGCTGGTCAAAGGTGATGAGTCGGTCGTGTCGATCGAAGGAAGCGTGGACGAACGGCGTGGGCCATCGGCGCTACTCATCTTCGCGTTGCCAAAACCAGGCGCAGAGATGAGCAAGATTCGCGAGCAGATCTTCAAAGAAATCAGGCGTATGGCAATCGATGGCCCAACCGCGGCGGAAATGGAGAAACTGCGAAACTCGCTGTGCAATGATGCAGTGCGTGGCCGTCAGTCAACTATGTATCGCGCGCAACGGCTGGCGGAGTTTGCGTTGTACGATTCAGATCCGAAACTCGTCGATTCCGAGTTGGGCCAGTATCTCAACATCACTGCCGATGACATCAGGAGCGCTGCCGCTCGCTACATGGACGTCGAAAATCGCGTCGTGCTCGATATAGTTCCCGCCGCGGGACAAACTGAAAAAGCGACCGCAGCTGCTTCCCCACAGCCGCCGGGCGACTCACATCAACCTGCTGCGCCTCCCCCGCTGGTTCCAGAGAAACCTCCAGCGGAACCGGCATCGCCGGTACACGGCGTCTCTGAAATGAAACCTTCGTCCTCCGAAGAACAACCAACAGATCCGGCGGAGGCTCCGCCACAAACTAAGACAGGTTCTGGTTCGCTGCATCCATAACATGAATCAACAGGAACACTTTCGTAGCCAGGCGCCTCCGCCGCTACAACCCCGACCGATCTTGATTCCCACGCCGAGGGAAACAACTCTGGCTAACGGGCTTAAGCTGGTAGTAGTGGAAGACAAACGCCTGCCGTTGGTGAGTTATCGCCTGGCGTTTCGTGTCGGTGGAGCATTCGATCCTCCGGAACTTCCCGGGCTGACAGATCTGCTCGCCGGACTTCTGCCCGAGGGAACACAGTCAAAGAGCAGCAAAGAGATTGCTGACGAGGTCGCGCGCATCGGCGCCAGTCTTTCGGCGGGCGCGACATCTGATTACACGATAGTTGCTGCTTCGGCGTTGGCTCAGTTCAACGATCGCATCATGGAGTTACTGGCCGAAGTGATCCTCGAACCTTCGTTCCCGGAAAACGAGGTGGCACTGGCGAAGCAGAACACGAAAGAGAGTTTGCGGCAGCAGCGCGCGCAACCATCATTTCTCGCCAGCGAGATGGTTTCGCGAGTGATATATGGCGACCATCCTTATTCGGTAGTGGCGCCGACACCCGAGTCGATCGATCGTTCTTCTCGCGACGAGTTCGTCAGGTTTCACCGCGCGATGCTGGTTCCGAATAACGCGGTGTTCATTGTTGTCGGCGACATCAGATATGACGACATCCTGAATCGCGTTGAATCGCTGTTCTCGACGTGGCAAAGAGGAGAGGACGTTGTGGCGAACTTTCCCGCGCCACCGGTCCGCACCAAACGGACTGCATATCTCATCGACAGACCCGGCTCGGCGCAGTCGAATATCGTCATTGCCAACACTGGCATCATCCGCACAAGTCCTGACTATTTTCCGATGCTGCTGATGCACACAGTGCTGGGCGCCAATGCTTCGTCTCGTTTGTTCATGAACCTGCGCGAGGAGAAGGGTTACACCTATGGCGCATATTCGAATCTCGACTCGCGTCGCACTGCCGGCAGTTTTCGCGCGATGGCGGAAGTGCGTACACCTGTAACCGGTGATTCTCTGAAAGAGTTTTTCTATGAACTGGAACGCATCCGCAGCGAGCCGGTGTCGCAGAAGGAGATTTCGGACGCGAAGTCGTATCTGACAGGGGTGTTTCCGATACGTCTCGAGACGCAGGAAGGACTCACGGATCAGTTAGTGCAAATCAAGATGATGAATTTGCCCGACGATTATCTGGAGAATTACCGAGAAAATGTGCAGGCGGTGTCGGGCGAGGAGATCCTGCGAGTTGCGAAGAAGTATGTCAAACCAGACGAAGCGGCGTTGATCGTGGTTGGCGATGGCTCGTTCGTACTGGAGCAGATGAAACCGTACGCTGGCGACATCGAAGTTTACAACACTGCCGGCAAGCGAAAATCAGCGGAGGCTTCCGCCACCGATCCGGTGGGTTCGTGGTCAATCGAAGTTGAGACGCCACTCGGACAGAGCATTCCGGCGAAGCTGACGATCTCACGCACTGACGCCGGATACAGCGGTGTGATGCACTCGGAAATGGGAGATGCAGAGCTGGGCGCGATCGAGATAAACAACAATTCGTTTCACTCCACCATCTCGTTGGAGATGGATGGACACGCCGTCAAAGCGGAGATATCAGGAAGGTTCGATGGTAACCACGCCGAAGGGGTATTGAAGCTGGAGAACGCGCCCGAGCTTCCCTTCACCGGCAACAA
The DNA here is from genome assembly GCA_036379695.1 of Pyrinomonadaceae bacterium. Classification (GTDB taxonomy): domain Bacteria; phylum Acidobacteriota; class Blastocatellia; order Pyrinomonadales; family Pyrinomonadaceae; genus PSRF01. The sequence goes on from DASVGE010000020.1 coordinate 8,198, forward strand.
AGAATAGGTCCTCTGCGACTTATCCTCGCCGACTATTTTCACCAAAAATAAAAGCGCCCGGCATGGCCGACATGCCGGGCGAATCACAGGAGGAACCGAGTGTTATGGTCATCGCTATCGTTGCGGTGATCCGTTAACCTCGCTGATTCAGATGTCTGTAACACACTTGCAGGTTGCTCAAACACGCTATGGGCGCTCGTAACGCAACACGATCCCCGCGCCACCAACAACCCATCCGATCTTCTTGTTGAAATAGAGCGAGTAAAGGTTTTGCCTCGTTGTTGATTCTTCACGCATCCACGTCTTGCCTTCGTCGTTACTTCTGAGAATCGTACCGGTGCGACCGATTGCCCAGCCTTCTTCGTCGTTCACGAATTGTATTCTCAGGAGAGTGACGTTCAGGTTCGTCGAGATAGCCGTCCAGGTTTCACCGCCGTCAGTCGTTCGCAGTATCGTGCCACGTTCTCCCACCACCCAGCCATCTTTGTCATTGCGAAAATCGACGTGATAAAGCGTGCCGTTAAAGCCGACGTTTTGCTTTGTCCAACTCGCGCCGGCATCACGTGTAAACAGTATTGTTCCACCGTCACCAACGATCCAACCGCGTTTGTCGCTGACAAAATCGATGTGTATCAACTCCAGCCGGCTCGGCGCGCGCTGTCTGCGCCAACTGTCGCCGCCATCGTCCGTGTAAACGAGAATGCTGTCTACAACACGCTCGCGCTTGCTGATGGAACCGACGACCCAGCCTTTCTTCTTGCTCGAAAAACGCACGCTGTAGAGCTCGACGTCAGCGCCTTCGAATTCTTCGGGCAGAAAGATCCTGTTTTGCGACCAGTTCGTGCCGTCGCGAGTGATGAAAATCGAGTTGCCGGCTAACAGGAATCCGGCTTCTTTGTCGCGAAAGTAGATGTCGTTTATGGCGGCCTTCGTGCCGACATTCTGCGGGCGCCAGGTTTGGCCGCCATCGTCAGTGTGGCTGAGATAGCCGCCGTCACCGCCGACCCAACCTCGTTTGGCGTCGAGAAAGTAAACGGCATTGAGATCGTTTCCGCCGGTGTTGATCTTGGAAGGCACCCAGCTCTGGGCATGCGCTGAGATGATCACGGTCAACAACAGACCTACGGCCGCAGAAAACCGCATTAGCTTTAGTGTTCTGGTACTCATACTGATTTTTGTTTCCAGTTTTGTACCTTAGTTTGAAGCTGTAAGACAAGCGTGAATTAAAAACCGAAGAAAGAACAAGTCAGGAAGAGGGGCTTGCCCCCGCTGCTTTGAAGATGGCGCAACAGCGGGGGCAAGCCCCTCTTCCTGACTTGTTCTTTGTTCTAACTTGTTATTGCTTCATCGCATTAACTCTGTAGACGCGTCCTTCGAAAACAACCACAATGCGTTCGCCGAGAGCAAAGTAACTCCCGAGTTTCGGATGCTGTTTCAGCAACGCGAAGTATTCGTCGCTGCCAAACACCAACGTTGTCTCGGGCAAGCGTGATTCAGTTTTGAACTCCGAATCAGTCCACACCCCGTCGATCAGGTAGAACGTCTTCCCTGCGACTCGCTTCACGGCGTCGGTGCGCGTGTTGTCTTTGAGCACCGAGAGATCCTGTTGCTCGCGCGCGCTCTTGCTCTGCTGTATCGCTGCTTCTCCAGTCACAACAACGACCTGCTGAGGTGCACTCTTCGGTGGAGCACTGTTCGTTGTGCCCAGCGTGCCGAAGCCACCGCCAGTGCCCGCTCGCGCCGGTGACGGTTGCGGTCTGAGTGTGCTTAGTCCGGACACCTCTCGATCTTCCAGAGCCAGATAGGACGTGTATGGCGTCACAATGCCGTAACGCGTTCCTAAATCCACGATCTCATCGCGCAACTCTTTCTGCTCGCCATTCGAACGCACTTGTTCCATCAACCAGCCCACACGACGAGTCGCCCATAACCGTGGCAGATACTCGTTCGCATCACTGCGCAACGGAAAGCTCAGGTTCGTGTACGTGTACGTTCGACTGTTCCCGCCGGCTCTGCCGGTCAGTTTGAGTTGGATTGACTTCAGATCCGCAGCATTGCTGTAACGCCCTATCAGCGTCACTTGGGAACCGCGAAACAGGTCGGGAATACCACGTGGATAGATGAGATCTGTCTGTGCTCCACCCATGTCGATTTGAAGATCGGTGAGCACAGGATAATTGACCTTCGAGAAGAAGTTGGAAACTTTGACTTCGAGATCCTCTTTCGGTTCGACGTAATCGGCTACGCCACCGTTTTCAGCCGCCAGCTTGTCCAGCAGTGCGGTGTTGACGTCGTAACCCACACCAAACGTAAACAATCTCACGCCGGGTTTACTCGCCTTGCGCACGTTGTCGATTATCCTGGTAACGTTCGTCTCATCAACTGTAGGCAAACCGTCAGTCATAAACACGAGCATCTTCGGACGCTCTCGATCTGTGTCGCCGAACTGGCGCAGCGAAGCCAGCAACGATTGATTGATGTTGGTCCCGCCAACCGGCTTCAACGCCTTCACAAACGCTTCACCACGCGCGCGCCCTTTCTCATCCGCGGCGATCAAGCCGGCTTCCATCAGGTGTTCTTCACCGGCAAACGAGATGATGTTGAAACGATCCTGCGGCCGAAGGATCCTGACGCCGTAAAGCAGTGCGGAGCGCGCCTTTTCCATCTTCCCTTCTTCGGCCATCGAGCCGGAAGTATCAACTACAAACACAACGTCCTTCGCCGAGTACTCCTGCTCCGTCCAATCGTCTTTGGGCGAGATCATTAAAAGGAAGTAACCATGCTTCGCTGCTTCACGATGCGTCAGCAAGGTGAGGCCAAAATCTTCTTTCGAGATAGTGTAGAAGAGTTGAAAATCCTGCGGCTCCTTACCTTTCTCGCTTTCAAACGAAACCAACGATCGTCTATCGCTGCTACGCTTGACGTCGATCACGTGCGTAGGTGAATAGACATTGCGCACCGGCTCTCGACCTTCAACCTCGATGCGCCCGGCAACGGAACCGATCTGAGTTAACTGACGGCCAGTGCCCAATGGATAGCGATAAGAAACGGTGCCTCCTTCAGCACGCACGACCTGCGTGTAAGTGATTTCGAGCTTCTTGTCTGAGTGTGGTGGGATGGGAAAGATGCTGGCCTGGAACAAATCCTTGCCGGCATACTCCAGCAATCCCGGATCGCGTTGGCGGCGCACAATCTCGTCGTAGATGCGTCGCGCTTCTTCGCGAGTGCGGACTTCGCCCACGAGCCGCCGGTCGCCATCCCAAATCGCAAACTCTGCTATCGAAGCCGATTCGGGAATCGGAAACAGGTAAGTGCCTTCGAGAGTGGCGCCCGTGTCGTTTCGAAAGACCTGTTCGACGTGGGTGGTCGCGACTTGTGAACTGATCTTCGTATCGATCTTGATCGACTTGATGGGCAGCGCTCTCGGAAGGACGATCGGCTGGCGCGGCGGCTCCGGGCAGCGGCGGCACGGACCCGGAACGATAACTCCCTGCGCGCTGGCTACGGTCGCCAGGGCGGAACAAACCGAAAACATCAATAAAAGCCGCACTATTGTGGTTCGAAGTTGCATAAAAGTCTCCCAATCAGACGTTAAACCCTTGCTGGAAGTTAGAACGCCCTTGCCCGGTGGTTCTTGCGGTGTGGATTGCCTAGTACAACTCTCGGAGTCGTTTATTGAAGATAAAGACTCCCGTGGCGACCAGCGTGATGACAAAGCCGCCGACAGCTAGCGTGGGCGGCGGCCCGAAGTGGTTTGATGCCGTTCCCGCCAGGATGTTGCCGATCGGCATAGCCCCGGCAAACGAGAGAAGAAACATGCTCATCACCCGGCCACGCATCTGATCGGTCACGAGCTTTTGCAGCAGCGTGTTGGTGGTGGCTAGTGCAACCACGAGCGCAAACCCCAAAGTGAAGAGGAATAGCAACGACAATTTTAATTGCGAAGACAGTGCGAACCCCATGATGGACAAACCGAACGCTATCGAACCACCCAGCACCAGCCATCCCTTCCTTCTGAAATCGCCCAGATAAGCAACCAGCAGCGCGCCGCCGAGGGCTCCGCCTCCGGCTGTTCCCATCATCAGCGCCAAACCTGTTTCGGCAAGGTGAAAGATGTCACGCGCGTAGATCGGCACCATACTAAAATATGGCGCGCCGAAGAGACTGTTGACTGAGCTGAGAAGTAACAACGATAAGACGCGCGGCCGATTTCTGACGTAGCGAAATCCCTCGACCAGATCGTGCCAGAGAGCACGTCGATCCTTCACTGAGTGCGCGGGTGCGTTGGGGCGTGAGTGTGGTCGCACCTTCCAAAGTGCAACCACCACGGCAATGAAAGAAAGTCCGTTGGCGAAGAAGCAACCTGACAGACCAAACACGCGAAACGCGACGCCCGCCAGCGCTGGTCCAACTACACGCGACAGCTGAAACTGCGTTGAGTTCATCGCGATGGCGTTTGCGAGGTCTTCGCGACCCACGAGATCGTAAGTCATGGCGAGATACGATGGACTTGCGAGCGCCATGCAACAACCTGTCACGAAAGAAAAACCGAGCACCATCCAACGATTCACGACGTTGGTGGCGACCAAAACGGCAAGCACGATAGCTGCAAGTCCGGCTACGACCTGCGTGTAGAGCAACAAGCGTCGCCGATCGATCAGATCCGCGAAGACGCCGCCGACGAGTGTGAAGATAAACGCGGGTATTGTGGCCATGAACGCGTCGAGACCCAGCCAGAAAGGCGAGTTGGTCAATTGCAGTACGAGCCAGCCTTGTGCAACTGCCTGCATCCACGTGCCGACGTTAGAGAGAAACGCACCGATCCAGAAGAGACGAAAGTCACGATGTGACAGAGCGCGAAACATTCCGCTGCGGCGCGTGACAGGCTTGGTGGGCATGAACTCATAGTCTTAACATCGATCAAGGCCACAAAGAAGCACAAAAACGAGTCAGCCACAAAAAGGCACA
>DASVGE010000021.1:0-10183 GCA_036379695.1 Pyrinomonadaceae bacterium
GCGCTTTACTAACACGGATGGCCTGCTCGATGTTTACTTCTCTCAGCATCACATTGGGCAGATAAACTTAGCCGACTGAACGACGGGAAAAGTGTTTACCATGTCTCCGAACATGTGTTTAGGATGTCTCCGGTCTATACAGTTTTGGGCTAGGCCCCTGGTGTGGCCTCTGGCCGATACGTTTTGGGGCAAAGCCCGAACCAGGGGCACAGCCCATTGGCAATTTAAGAGTTGGACGGCGAGGCAGAGCCTCGCCTCACATCCGGCGGCAAAGCCGCAACAAAACACGCCTAATTACTTTTCGTTCAAAGCGCCTAATTACTTTTCGTTTAAAGCCCCTCTGACGATTCAGCCTGGGTTACGACGCGCTTGCGTTGTTCGAGGCGCTGGCGTTGGCGCTGCTGGCCGCGCATTCGCTTTTCAACTCGCGACGCTTCCCGTGCTGCTTGCTCCGGCGCGGGCGCTGCCTGGCTTAGTTGCGCCGCCAGCGCACCGATCGTCGGATGTTCGAAGAGTTGGACCATCGTGAGTTGCTCGCCGAAGATTTTTTGCAGCCGCGCGTGCAGTTGCACCAGCAGCAGCGAGTTGCCGCCCAGGTCGAAGAAGTTATCTTCAATGCCCACCTCCGACAGGTGCAGCAGCTCTTGCCACACCGCGGCGATACTTTGTTCTGCCGGCGTCTGCGGCTTGATAAATTCAGACGCGAGCGCGGGACGCTCGTTCGTCGGCTCAGGCAACGCCTTCTTATCAACCTTCCCATTCGCCGTTATCGGCATCTCTGCCAGCACCACGAATGCTCCGGGAATCATGTAATCCGGCAACCGTCCCGCTAAATACTTGCGCAGCTCGGAGGCGCTTACCTCACCAACTACATAAGCGACCAACCTCTTCTCACCACCCTGCTCGCGAACCACGACCACCGCTTCGGCAACTCCTTCCGCCTTCGCCAACACCGTTTCAATCTCACCCAACTCGATCCGGAACCCGCGCACCTTCACCTGCTCGTCGGCCCGCCCGACATACTCGATCGTCCCATCCTCGCGGTAACGGCACACATCACCCGTCCGGTACAGTCTCTCCCCGCCGCGCTCGCTAAACGGATTCGGCACGAATCGTTCCGCGGTCAACGCACTTCTCTTCAGGTACCCTCGCGCCAACCCCTCGCCACCGAGGAACAACTCGCCCTTGATTCCCACACCCACGACTTCCATCTCACTGTCGAGGATGTACGCTTGTGTGTTCCCTATCGCGCGCCCGATCGGTATTGATCTCTCGTCTGCTCTGACTTCCTCGATCGCATGGCAGCACGCGAACGTGGTGCTCTCGGTTGGCCCATACCCGTTTGTCAGCTTCACTTCCGGCAACACGTTCTGCGCTCGCCTGATGTGCTCAACAGACAACGCCTCGCCTCCGACCAACAACTGCTCGACTCCTCTCAATGCCTGCGGCGCTTCATCCACTACCGCGTTGAACAGCGACGACGTCATCCACATCACATCAATTCCGTGGCGCGCAATGCACTTCCCAATGCCCTCGTAGTTCGGCACTCGCTCCGGGTACAGCACACAACAGCCACCGTGAAGCAGTGCTCCCCACACTTCAAACGTCGAGGCATCGAAAGAGATTGACGCCATCTGAAGAATGCGAGGACGAGCGTCAAGACGCACGTAGTCCACGCCGAATAGCAATCGCGCAATGTTCCGATGCGTGACTTCCACGCCTTTCGGCTCTCCGGTAGACCCGGAGGTATAGATGACGTAAGCAACATTCTCGGCATGTGCGCTGGTCGTGAGATTCTCGGTTGTCTCCTGTGCAATCGTAGGCCAGTCAGCATCGATCACGAGTGTGTGCGCGTCATGCTCATGCAGTCTCTCGAGTAGATGCGACTGTGTGAGCAGCACTCGTACATTCGCATCACGGAGCATGAACGAAAGTCGCTCCTGCGGATAATCCGGGTCGAGGGGCAGGTAGCAGCCTCCCGCCTTGAGGATGGCCAGCAGCGAGACGATCAGATCAACGTTGCGCTCCATCAGGATGGCCACTGGCGATTCCGTACCGACGCCCAGACGGCGTAGATGATGGGCCAACTGATTCGCGCGCTGGTTCAACTCGCCGTAGGACAGTCGTCGATCATCGCAGATGAGAGCGACGGATTCGGGAGAGGCGACCACCTGCGCTTCAAACAGTTGATGAACGCAAACGTCGGACGGGAACGGACGCGCGGTATCGTTCCAATTGTCGAGAATGAGTTGGCACTCACTGCCGGCGAGAATCGGCAGCGAAGCGATCGATCGATCCGGATTGGCGACGACGCTTTCCAACAGCATTTGGAAGTGCATCAACATGCGCTTAACGGTTGTCGAGTCGAACAGATCGGTGTTGTAAACCAACGCACCGCTGATTGCCTCGCCCGACTCGCTCAGGTTCAACATCAGGTCAAACTTGGTAATGCCACCCGTCTCGCCCACCGCACTCAAACTCAAACCCGGCAACTCCAGCACGTCCTGTCCCGCGTTTTGCAGCGCGAACAGAACCTGAAAGAGCGGCGAGTGGCTGAGACTACGTTCCACCTGCAACTCGTCAACCAACTTCTCGAATGGCAACTCCTGATGCGCGTACGCACCCAGCGCTACCTCTTTCACTCGCCGTATCAACTCGCGCATCGCCGGCTTGCCCGACAGATCCGTGCGCAACACCAGCGTGTTGACAAAGAAACCCATCAAGCCTTCTGTCTCAACACGATTACGTCCGGCAATCGGCGTCCCGACACTGATGTCTTCCTGTCCCGTGTAGCGCGCCAGCAACACTTTGAACGTCGCCAGCAGTAACATGAACATCGTCGCGCCTTCCGCACGGCACAATTCACGCAGTTGCGCCGTCAGTTCCTTCGAGAGTACGAGGCCGGCACTCGCGCCCCGATGCGACTGCACCGCCGGTCGCGGCCGATCCGCCGGCAACTCGAGCAACTCAGGCGCACCTTGCAGTTGTTTCTTCCAATAACCGATCTGCTGGTCCAACACCTCGCCCTGCAACCATTCGCGCTGCCACACCGCATAGTCGGCGTACTGCACCGGCAACTCCGCCAACGGTGATTCCTGTCCCTGTGAGAAGGCGTTGTAGAGCGCCGCGACTTCCCTCACGAACACGCCCATGGACCAGCCATCAAAGATGATGTGATGGAACGTCAGCATCGCGATGTGCTGCTTCGTATCCAGCCGCAGCACAGTGGTACGCATTAACGAGTCGGTCTCCAGATCGAACGGGCGTACGGCCTCGGCGTGTGCCAGTCGTTTCGCTTCCGCCTCGCACAACACTTTCGGCAACGCACTGAGGTCAATCAGCGGCACATAGATCTCGCTTACCTGAGCCTCGGGACGGATAACCTGCACCGGCTTTCCATCGACCGTCACGATATTTGTTCTTAAGACTTCGTGACGGCGCACAATCTCGCGCAACGTGCGCTCCAGCGCAGCGAGGTTCAACGCTCCATCCAAACGAACCGCCATCGGCATGTTGTAGAGAGGCGATCCGGGTGTCAGGCGATCGATGAACCACAATCGTTGTTGCGCAAACGACAATGGCAGTTCCACCTCGCGCGACGTGCGCACAACGGGCGGCGCATTGAGCGAGCCGCCCTGATACATCAGTTGCTCGACCTCGAACGCCTGCGTCGCCACGGTCTGGTTTTCGAAGATGGCACGCACCGGAATCTCTACGCCGAACGCGGCCCTGATACGCGAGACAACCTGCGTCGCCAGCAGCGAGTGGCCGCCGAGATCGAAGAAGCTGTCGTTGACACCTACCCTGGCTGCGCTCAGCACGTCGCACCAAATGCCGGCCAGCACTTCCTCAACCGGCGTGCGAGGAGCGACGAAATCAGTCTCGACGTCTACTTCCTCCGGCACCGGCAACGCGCGACGGTCCACCTTCCCATTCCTCGTCAACGGCATCTCGTCGAGCATCACGATCGCCGATGGGATCATGTAGTCCGGCAGTCGCTGCTTCAGTTCTTCCCGCAACTCTCCCGCGTTGACTTCCTGATCCGCGACTACGTACGCCACGATCCGCTTCTCTTCGCCGTTTTCTCCGAGCGCCAGCACGACACACTCGCGCACGCCCGCCTGCTCTCGCAGCGCGTTCGCGATCTCTCCCAGCTCGATCCGGAAACCGCGGATCTTCACCTGCTCGTCGATCCGGCCCAGGTATTCCAGCTCACCATCATTACGCCTCCGTGCCAGGTCACCTGTCCGGTACAACCGCGCTCCCGCGCGCTCACTGTACGGGTGGGGCACGAATCGCTGCGCAGTCAGTTCTGCTCGACCGAGGTAACCACGCGCCACACCGCCACCGCCGACGTACATCTCGCCAGTCACACCTTCCGGCACCGCTCGCATCTGCTGGTCCAACACGTACACTTCGAGGTCGGCCAACCCGTCGCCGATCACACTCCCGCCTTCAGTGTCACGCGCGCTCAACTCGCGGTAAGTCACGTGCACCGTCGTCTCCGTGATCCCGTACATGTTCACCAGACGCGGACGCTCGTCTCCGTGCCGCTCAAACCATCCGCGCAGTGTGCTCATCTCCAACGCTTCACCGCCAAAGATCACCGTGCGTAGCGCCAACTCACCGCCTACCTCTTCATCCACCTTGATCAACTGCCGGAACGCAGACGGCGTCTGGTTCAACACCGTCACCTTTTCTTCCTTCAACAACTCATAAAACGCTTCCGGCTCACGGCTCACCCAGTAAGGCACCACCACCAACCGTCCGCCAAATGCCAGCGGTCCCCACAACTCCCACACTGAAAAGTCGAAGCACACCGAATGAAACAGCGTCCACACATCGCGCTCATCAAACGCGAAGTCGCCACGCGTCACTTCCAGCAACCGCCACACGTTCTCATGAGTGACCACGACGCCCTTCGGTTGTCCTGTCGAACCCGAGGTGTAGATCACGTAGGCTGCATTCTCTGGCCTCACTCCGACTGCGTAGAGGTTCGCGCTCGAAGCCGTCGCCAGCGCTTGATCATCGACACACACGAGAGTGACCTCTGATCTTTGCAACAGCCACGAATCGACCAATTCCTGCTTAGTCACTACCACCTGCGCGCCGGCATCGCCGAGCATGAACGAGAGTCGTTCCTGTGGATAAGACGGGTCGAGTGGCAGGTAGGCCGCGCCGGCTTTCAGGATGCCGAGGATGGCGACGACCAGGTCCGGTGTGCGGTCCAGCAGCACGCCAACGCGATCTTCTGGCCCAACACCAAGACTGCGCAGATGATGAGCAACGCGGTTGGCGCGCGCGTTAAGTTCACCATAAGAGAGATGGCGGCCATCGCAGGACAGCGCCGTCGAGTTGGCCCAACTGGCGGCTTGCGCCTCGAACAGTTGATGCAGGCACACCGCGGGCGGCAACGCCGGCGCTGGTGGATTGAAGTCGGCGAGCAGGTGACGGCTCTCTTCGTCGGAAAGCAACGCCAGCTCCTGCAGACGAGTATCGGCATCAGCGCAGATCGACTCGAACAGGTTGTGGAAATGCGACAGCATGCGCTGGATCGTCGTCTCGTCAAACAAGTCCGTGGTGTATTCCAGACCAAGGCTGATGCGCTCCGGCCCCTCCGTGATGACGAGATTGAGATCGAATTTCGAAGTGCCGATTTCCACTTCGCGCGAGCTGAGGCTCAATCCGGAAACCCCTGAAGCCTTGCGCGGCGTGTTCTGGAAAATCACCATCACCTGGAAGAGCGGGTTGTAGTTGAGATTTCGTTCCGGCTGTAATTGTTCGACGAGAACCTCAAAGGGCATCTCCTGGTGCGCGAACGCTCCGAGCATTACTTCGCGCACTCGTGCCAGCAGTTCGCGGAAGGTTGGATTGCCCGAGAGATCCGTGCGTAGGACCAGCGAGTTGACGAAGAAGCCGATGAGTCCTTCGACTTCGGCGCGGTTGCGACCCGCGATACCCGTGCCGACAACGACGTCCGGGTCGCCGGTGTAGCGATAGAGCAACGTCTGGAACGCAGCGAGCACCGTCATAAACAGCGTCACGCCTTCCTCACGACTGAGCGCCTTGAGCTTTGCCGTCACTTTCACCGGGAGCAGGATCGCGAGGTTTGCGCCCCGGAATGTCGGCACTGGCGGGCGTGGTCGATCGGTCGGAAGCTGCAATAAAGGTGGTGCGCCGTCGAGTTGTTGCTTCCAGAAATCGAGGTGCGCGTCGAGCACTTCGCCGCGTAACCAATTGCGTTGCCACTGTGCGAAGTCTGCGTACTGCACGTGCAGTTCCGGCAGTGGAGAAGCGGCTCCAGCAGCGAAGGCTTCATAGAGCGCCGCAACTTCACGCGTGAGCAGCGACATGGACCAACCGTCAGTGGCGATGTGGTGCATCGTGAATAGCGCGAGGTATTCATCTCCGTCAAGCTTCACGAAGGTGACCCGCATCAACGGACCTTCCGAGAGATTGAATGGAGTATTGGCCTCGTTCATCGCCAATTGCTGCGCCGTTGCTTCGCGCTGATCCGCGGGCAAAGCCGACAGATCGACAATCGGCAGACTGAACGGTTGCGGTTCGTGGATGATCTGGACCGGCTGGCCGTCAACGGTGGCGTAGGTCGTGCGAAGCACCTCGTGACGACGAACGATCTCGGTCAGGGTCAGTTGCATCGCAGAAATGTTGACACCGCCGCCGAGACGAATCGCCAATGGCAGATTGTAGAGCGCGCTGGATGGATCGAGCTGATGCAGGAACCAGAGTCGTACCTGCGCAAACGAGAGCGGCATGTGGCCGGTTCGCGCGACGGGCTGGATCGGAGGCGCAAGCAGCCCGTCTCCGGCTTTGACGATCTCTTCGATCTTCACTGCGAGAGTTGCGACCGTCGGCGCCGCAAACAACGCGGGCAGCGGCATCTCGATTTGAAACGCTTCGCGGACGCGCGAGATGAGTTGCATTGCCAGCAGCGAGTGGCCGCCAAGCTCGAAGAAGTCGTCGTTGATGCCGACACGCTCGACGCCGAGCAGGTGCTCCCACATGCTCGCCAGGATTCCCTCGCCCGGTGTACGCGGCGCGGCGAACGCTTCGTCGAGATCGGGACGAAGTTGTCCCGGAGCGGGCAACGCTTGCCGGTTGATCTTGCCGTTCGGCGTCAGAGGCATCGCGTCGAGAAACATCACGACGGATGGGATCATGTAGTCCGGCAATTTCTCCGACAGGAATGTGCGCAACTCCTTAGCCGAAGTCGACTCGCTCTCGTGCAGCACGACGTAAGCCACGAGGCGCGCGCCACCCTGCGCATCGTCACGCACGACGACGGCGCATGTCTGCACCGAAGGATGAGCTGCTAACGAAACTTCGACTTCGCCGAGCTCGATACGCGAGCCGCGAATCTTTACCTGGCCGTCGAGACGTCCGGCATATTCGAGTTCGCCCGTGGTAGTGAAGCGCGCGGCATCGCCTGTGCGATACAGACGCGCTCCGGGCTTCCGGCTGAACGGGTCGGGGACGAATTTCTCTGCCGTTAAGTCTGCGCGATCGTGATAGCCGCGGCCGACGCCTTCGCCGCCGATGCACAGCTCGCCGGTCATTCCGACAGGCACGAGTTGTTGCCGCTCGTCGAGCAGGTAGACTTGAACGTTACTGATCGCGCGGCCAAGACTGGGGTCGCCGTGGGTGATGTGCTTGACTGTGGTATCGACGGTGCATTCCGTTGGACCATACACGTTGAAGTAAGCGATGGAATCCTGCGAAGACAGTTCCTGCCACAGCGCCGCGTCAATCGCCTCGCCACCAACCAATACACGCCGCACGGCGAGCTGATCGTATGTTCCGAGTCCCGCGCTCAAGAGCAGGCGTAATTGCGATGGCGTGCAATCGAGCGCGTCGATTTTGTGTTCCGCGAGATAGCGGAGCATGCGGGCGCCGTCGCGGCGTACCTCTTCAGGGATGACGCACAGCGCATGACCGCTCAGTAACTGGATGACCTGCTTGACGGAGGAGTCGAACGCCAGCGGCGCGTTGACGCTGACGCGTAGCGCATGGTCGACGTTCGCATAGATAGTTCGCTTCAGCGCGCCCAGAAGATTGATCACCGAGCGATGCTCGATCATCGTGCCTTTCGGTCGTCCGGTCGAGCCGGAGGTGTAGATCGTGTAGGCCAGGTTCTGCGCCGTCGTCGGAGCGGGAAGGTTTGAAGAGTCGTGTTGTGCAATCGCCTGGCTGTCGGTGTCGAGACAAACTACTCGCGCGTTGTGCGCGGGCAGGAGGGTGTTTAGCGATTCCTGTGTGAGCAGCACGCCGACGTGGGCATCGTCGAGCATGAAGGAGAGACGCGACGCGGGTTGTGCAGCATCGAGCGGAACGTACGCGCCACCGGCTTTCAGGATGGCGAGCAGTCCGACGATCATTTCCAGAGAGCGTTCGATGCAGAGGGCGACGCGCGTTTCGGCGGAGACGCCGAGTGATTGCAGATGACGCGCGAGTTGGTTGGCGCGGCTGTTTAGTTCGTCGAACGTAAGCTGCTGGTCGTCGTAGAGAACGGCGAGCGCGCCGGGTGTCAGGGCTGCCTGTGTCTCGAAGAGTTGTTGGATCGTGGCGTTGCGATCCAACTCGGCTTGCGTGGCATTCCATTCGACGAGCAGTTTTTGGCGCTCTTGATCGCCGACGATTTCGAGCTCAGAGATGGTCGAGTCGGGCCGGTTGATGGCGCTGCGCACGACGGCGGCGAACTGCCCGGCGAGATTCTCGATCACTGACTCGCTGTAGAAAGACGGGTCGTAATGGAATTCTGCGATTAAGGCGTGCTCGGTGCGTGTGCACGAGAGCCTTAGCTTCATCCGTTCGGTGCAGCTGTATTGACGCGCGATCGAAAACTTCAAGCCGCCTGCGACGCGCGCTGCCGGTCGTTCCGTGAAATCGAAACCGATGGAATCGTCGGCTTCGTCTCCGCCCGGATAGTATTCCTGCCACTCGGTTGCGGCCGCGACGGTGCGATCGATCTGATCCAAGACTTTTGTGAATGGTTCGTCGTCGTCGAATTGGGAGTGGAGCAGGGGCCATCGATCGTACAGGCCGAAGGCGTCTGACATTTCTTCGTAGACTCTGCCGGTGCAGAGATACCGGATCGCGATGTCGTCTTGTTTGGTCAGGCGGCGGAGGAGTGACTGCCAGCAGGTGAACAGGAACACACCGTTCGCGTCGTCTGCTAATTGGAGCGTGTGTGTGCGCGGAGTGAATGTGGCGATGTCAGTCGGGGTGCTTTCCAATGGCAGCTTCAACGTGGGGGCGCTGGAGCTCGTCTGCTTCCGCCAGAACTCGTGACCGGCTTCGCTGTCATTCTCTTCGAGCAGTTCGTGTTGCCAGGCCGAGAACTGTGCGTACTGGACCGTCTCTTCAAGCTCGTCGCTCTGCTGGTAGAGACGGGTGACTTCTCCGAGCAGGTTGTTGAGTGTTTGTTTGTCAGCGCAGAGAGAAGGCAGGCTGATGAGCAGGACGTGTTCGACCGGCGAGAGTTGGACTAGGGTGTAGCGATCGACGACGCCGAGTGGATCCTCAAAGAGTTGATTGACGAGACTGCTGCGTTCCGCGACGGGTTGATCGCTGAAATCGACTTCGGACAGAGAATGAGTCACATCTTCCGCGGTGACCTGAACAGGGATCTTCATGCCGGGCAGGCATTCAAAGCTCGTGCGCAGAATTTCGTGTCGTTCGATGAGCCGTTGGACCGTGTCTTTGAGACGGGCGACGTCGAGTGGGCCATCAATCGCGATAGCACACTGTGACTGGAGCGCGCGGCTATCGCGCTGTAACAACCATACACGTCTCTGCTGCGGCGACAGCCGAAATCCCTGTATTACGTCCATGATGTTTTTCTTTTGGGTGGAAGTTTGTCTGCTTAAGTTATTAAGGCGCGTTATTAAGTCGCGTTATTAAGGCGCGTTATTAAGGCGTGTTATTAAGGCGTGTTTTGTTGCGGCTTTGCCGCCGGATGTGAGGCGAGGCTCTGCCTCGCCGTTGACTTTGATTTTTGGAATTGGGCTATGCCCCTGGTTCGGGCTCTGCCCCAAGGTTTGAGGGCCATAGGCCGAACCAGGGGCCCAGCCCAAACCTCAATGAATCTCGACGGCCGGCTCACCGATCCTCCTGTTCCTACCGTTCCTGAATCGATTCGATGTAGGCGACGATGTTCTCGATC
>DASVGE010000022.1:0-19687 GCA_036379695.1 Pyrinomonadaceae bacterium
GCACCGCTTTGGCCATAGCGGTGCCAAGGCACCGCACTCCAAGGAGGTCACTGGTTGGAAGACTTGAGAAGCAACTGAAGCGCGCACACGCTGGTCGTCGCATAAAGGCTAAGTTGACCCGACGCTACCGCGTTACGGTACTGACCCGATCAGCCTGAGGGGCAATTCGAACCCACTCACATTCTGGCAGGGCTTGAATTCAACCGTGGTGTTCGCGGCTTCGGCTTCGCGGCGCAGCTTAGCGCGAAATTCCGCCTGATCCGGCAATCGCAGTTTCGAAACAGAAGTGACCACGTTTTCCGATTTCACCAACACCCAGTAACGTCCCGGCGCGATACTGCTCAACGCAATCTTCCCGTCAGCCTTCACTGCCGACGTGAAGTACCGCAACGCGTCGAGCCCCGTGTCGCGTTCCGCAGGAACAAGGTAAACAAACGCCTTCTCCGGCAGAGTCTCTCCTTCTTTCAATACAACCTCACCGTGAAGTGACGCTCCGCCCTGCGCTAACGTGATCGTCAGTCCCGAAATCCGCTCGCCTGACTTCACCGTGGTCCAGGTGCGCGAAGCGTCAGTCTTTGCGCCGGCTGCCGGCGTTAACGTGATCGACTGAAGATACCAGTCCTTCGCCCGGAACTGCGGCTCGAAGAAATACCGGCCCGTCGAAATATTTTTGATCGAGACATTTCCCTGTGCATCAGGACTGGCCGGCAATCCCATGAACCAACGATACTGCGGATGAGAACCAGCTTCCGGGCTCCCGTCCGGCGACGCCGAAACAAGCGTCTCTGAAAACAATGGACGTTGCTTACCGGCACATTCAGTTGCTTTAGACTCTTCCAGCACGACTCGTCCACTCACCGAACCCAACGGCTGAGCGATCAACTCGATACCCGTTACATCAGCACCTTTGACTTTTATTCGTTTGCTACCGATTGCCGATTGTCCATTCAGCGACGCCGACACCACCGTAACATCGTAATCGCCGTCATCAACGCCGCGGAACATGAAGCCTTTGCTATTCGCGTCCAGATAAGTAGACATGCGCCACTCCGAGTGGCTCTTCGCAACGGCAGTCAAGCTAATGCTGAGCCCCGTGTGTTCGCCCGCGTCCCATCGCCTGGCGCTGCCACTAACGATGCGACCCGGCACGCCGCGATAGATGATGTCGATGTTGGTTACCTCTTGTCCTGCCTGGACACTGATCTCGCTCGCTGTGTCGCGAGTCGAAGACGGCGAGTAGGTTGGTACATCGCCATCGAACGCGTTCGGGTCGGCACTCACTTCGCTTTTGCCGCCGGCCCATACGACGTACGTCCCTGTCGCCAGTCCATAAATCCTGTAGACGCCGCGATCGTCTGTCGTACGTTCCAGCATATGAGGACTCAAATACTGAGGCACCTGACTATCCGCCATATTTATCATTCGCGCGACTACGCGTACGCCAACCACCGGCTCGCCTGTCTGCGTCGTAACGGTGCCGGTGATCACGCCGCCTTTAGTCAACACCAGCGTGACTGAATCACCAACTCTGTGGCTCGTCGACCAGAGATCATCCAAGTTAGTCGAATAGACGTAAGTACTGAGCCACGCAAACACGCGGTAACTCAGAGGCTCGAGGTCGCTGATCTGAAAATTACCTTCACGGTCGGTGACGGCGTCCGGGGTACGCTGGAAAGAACCTATTGGTTGAAGAGTGACCCTGACATTCGGCAGCGGCTGCCCGCTTTCGTTTACCACCCGCCCCTTGATCGTGCCGCTCTGCCCAAACACAGACAGCGAATTCAATAGCAGTAATGCGAGTACAATTAATCTCAACAACATAAATTAGGGTTTGAGCTTGATCGTCAGGGTTACGTCCGTAACTGTGTTATCGGCAACAACGACCACCTGTTTCGGCGACGTCGGCCCGAGACGCCGGCCGCCTGGTTCAACCAGCGCGGCGCGCACGTCGTAAGTACCCGCCGCTAAACGCTCGAGAAGAAACTGACCGCGTGAATCAACTTGCGGTGAAGGCGGCGATATTCTGGCTGCTCTTGATGGATCCGCAGGAGTCACCCACACCAGTACTCGCGCGTCCGGGGATAACTCTCCGTTCTCAATTTTCACAACCCCGCGCATTACACCGGTGAGCTTCAGGTATTTGACGACCAGCCGAAGTCCGGTAACTTGTTCACCCTCTTTGATACTGATGCCACTCGGCAGCAGCGTTCCATTCTGCTCGAGGTGCTGGATCTCAAACTTCTCGGCCTGCGAATCGTCACTGTAAAGAAAATTGAGGCGCGCGTTTCCCGATCCGATGCCAACCATCCTGAAACTTCCATCGGGGCCGATCTCGACGGAACGTGGTCCAGTCTCGAAGTCGAACTTTGTATTGTCTAACGCGACAAAAACTCGGAGCCCCTTAAACAAGGCAGCAAGAGACGTTTCGTAGGGACCCTCAACGACCACCATACCGGACAAGCTGGCGCCCCTCTTAGTCTTAAACTCCAAACCCGTTAAATCACTATCGATCACCTCAAACTCAATCGGATCCGCGCGCAAGTCGCTATTCTCAGGTGGCGCAAAAAAGAGCGTGTATTTTCCCGGTAGAACGTTCTGGATCTTAAACTCTCCCTTGCTGTTGGTTGCGTTTCCGCCAGTTGAAGACATACTCGAGTTGCCGTCACTCTGGTGTATGCCAAGACTGGCTCCGGGTACCGGCGTCCCAGCGCTATCAATGATTCGTCCACTAACGGAAAAAGTTGAATGAAGTCCAGCGGCGACGATATTGATATCGACGGCTTCGCTGCCTTCGGTAACTTCGATCACCGTAGCTTTATCGATCTCAGTCACCGATGGGTAAAAGGTTTGCCGGGTGGTTTGTTGAGTAAATCCGGGAAGGCCTTTCTGTTGTCCGACAGAAACTCTGTACTTTCCTGGTCGCAAACCGAAGGCGCGGTAAACGCCTCGGTCGTCAGTATGGATACCTCTGAAGTTATAAGTGGGGTAGTAACGTGGAGGGTCGACAGCCGCCACACTCACGCTCTCTTCCACGAGCGGCTGCCCGTCGGCATTTGTGATCCGGCCTGTGATCACACCGCCACGCATCATCGCAAAATTGACGTCGCGGAGGGCTTGGCCGGTGGCAATCGTCAGCACCGGTTGCGCATCGGCTATGTCCACGGCGAGTGCGGGCGCGAGAGGATACGCTACGTAGTTGCCGGCGGGGACGTCGCTGATGCGATAGTTTCCTTCATCATCCGTGGTTGCGCGGTAACGCGGGCGGCCTTCCGAACCGCCGCTGTAATTATTTGGCACTGCGACGACGACAACCCCGGCAAGACCTTTGCTCTTGAATGTGACCCTGCCACTGATGCTGCCAGGTTGCTCTTTCGTGGGGCTCTGCGCGTGGGCACAAACGGCGACACTGAGACTAAGGAGGATGCAAGCGATTGCCGGGCGGGAGGAAACCATTGAGGTCTTGCCTTTCTATCCACAGATTACACAGATTCTAACAAACAATCTGTGCAATTGTGGTTTACTCTAAACGAAGATACCGGTTCACGAGGTTTGCCAGTTCGGAAATGTCGATCGGCTTCGACATGTATTCGTTACAACCTTTCGCAAATGCCTTCACACGAGAGTAAGACATCGGATATGCGGTGACAGCTACGATCGGCACCATGTGCGACTGCTGGCGGATCCTTTGGGTGGCGGCGATGCCGTCGAGAATCGGCAGATCGAGGTCCATGAGAATCAGATCAGGATGCTCGCGATCAGCAATGTCAACCGCCTCTTGCCCGTTGCTCGCTTCCAGCACACCGTAACCGAGTTCTTCGAGTACTTGCTTCAACAACAAGCGCGTGTCGTCGTAGTCTTCCACAATCATGATGGTGCGCGTGGATTTTTCGTTTGTCATGACCCGCCTCTCACAGTCCTACGCTGGCAGTGCCTCAGTCGAGACACTTCTACCTGTTTAACCTTGTCGTCGGGGATCGAGGTTATAGGAGTTTGCCACAAAGAGGCACAAAAGACATTACTCACCGGCATCACCTGCCCTGTACAAAGTGATCGTTTCCATCAGTACTCATTGCCGATCAAAACAAAACCAGCCCAGTAGAAGGGATGATTGTATTTACCTTGAAGCAGTTTCAGTGAAGCTGCTCTGAGTGCTTCGGCTTTCGTTGTCGACTGCTTGCCAGGCTTGCGCCGTACCAGGTTGCGATGAAAATCGATCATTAACTCCGTGGTCCTGTCTGAGTCGACTTTCCACTGGCTCACCACTACTGTCGGTGATCCCGCAACAAACAACGCCCACGACATTCCGATCATTCCTTCGCCGGCGCCGATTCTTCCCCTGGCTGTCTGGCAAGCTGATAAGACGACCATCTCGGCGTTGAGATCGAGCTTCATTAACTCCCACGCTTCCAACATGCCGTCCTGTCGTTTATCGGGTTTGGGACGTGAGAGCATGATGCGTGAATACATCGGGTTGCGATCGTCGAGTATTGCATGGGTGGCAAAGTGTAAGAGCCTGTATCTCTCAGCTTCGTTTTTTACTTCGTCTTCGGTGGCCTTGTCGCCAATCAGCACCTTACTCCGGTTGCGTCCATAGAGTTCTCCGAGTGTATTGACTTCGCGCTCCGCGCCGGGTAGCGGAACAAGCTCTTCGTCACGCAACAGACTGATCTTCGCCACCGTTTCGACGTTCAGAACAGGATTCCCTAACGCCAGTAACTCTGCTGTGCGGTTGGCTGAAGATGACGCCACTGTTGAATGCTTGCTTTTCATTTCGCGCAGCACGCTCAGCGAAGGCGCATAAGAAATCGCAAAGTTTTGCAACAGATAGCCGCGCTCGCCAAGGTAGAGAGCTTGAAAAGGAAGATCCCATAAAACACCATCGGGCACGATGATCAGCTTATTCATGCCGCGCAATTGCATCTCAGCGGGTTTGACCAGGTTGTCGTACAGCTGCCGTGCAGGGATTTTCACTGATAGATCGCGATCGGCGACAGTTTGGCGAAAACTCTCAGCTTCTTTGGCGAGCGTCTTAGCGTTGATTCTGAGTGGATAAACTTTCACCGCAGCGCGTTTACCGCGGCCGGCAGCTTTAGTGATCACAAACAGATACGAATCTTTTTCTCCGACCACGTATTCGAGAATCGCTGTTTTGTCATCGGTCAAAAGCTGGTCCAGATCGTCAACAGCCAGCGGACGCGACTGTCCTCGCTGTACTTTCAGTTCCGGATGCGCCGCATACAGGTTTGTCTGAAATGCTTCGTATTCGAGACGAGCTTTTTCCTGTTTCTTTTTCAGTTCGGCAACGGCTGAGGTGTCGCGACGCTGGGTTGCTTCCTGCACTTGCGAGTTGAGCACCACGAGTTCCGCATTAAGAGTTTGTTCCCGCTCCTGCTCTTGTTTGGTCATCGCCTTTATGACGTTGACGCGGCCCGACGACAAGACGTCGAGTAAGGTGCGTGCTTTCGCTCGTTCGGCGTAGATCAGGGCATCACCAGAGTTTTGACTTTCAATCAACAGTTCAACCATCGAGTGATACGGGATGAGCTTGTCCTGGAAAAAACGTTGCTTATCTTCCTCGCCGCCGGCCACCACGGCACGCATTTCTTCAATTATTTTAATAGCGTCGGTAAAACTCCGGCGCGCGCTGTCCAACTTTCCGAGTCCACGTTGTGAGCGGCCAATCAAATCATGCGCCGCCCATATCACAGCCGGTTTCTGCATCTGTGTGCCCGCTACCAGAGCGCGCTCCCCTGCCTCCAGAGCCGCGGCATAATTGCCTTGCGACAGGTAGATATTGCTGAAGCCGAGCTGCGCGCCCGCGATTGCAGGTATATCACCGAGTTGCTCAGCCAGGACGAGACTCCGTTTCAGGTAATCGAGCGCTCGCGCAGTATCGCCTTGTAGCATGTGCACATTGCCGATGCTTTGAAGCGTGAACGCAGTTTCCCTTTTTTGGCCCAACGCCTCGCTCATTGAAAGGGTCTTCTCGTATTGCGTTAATGCCAACGCATAATCACCGCGCTCAACATGGATGTTTCCGATGATGTGCATGTAACCTACGGCGTCTGGTTTAAACCCGGAAGATTCGGCCAGTGCGAGGGCCTTGTTTACATACTCGAGTGCCTGTGAATAATTCGCTTGCGAAAGATGGATCTCGCCAATGTTGGAAAGCGTGTTGGCCATCCTTTTCTTGTCGTTCATCGCTTCCACGAGTTTGAGACTTCGCTGGTAATACTCCAGTGCGAGCAGGTTATTGCCGAGAAGACGATAACTGCTGCCAAGATTGTTTAGCGGGGTGGCCATTAAGACCGTGTTATTTGTCTCTTCAGAGATCGCCAGAGCCCTGAGGTAGTATTCAACGCCTTGCGCATAATCTCCCTGAATTGATAAGAGTGCGCCAATCGTGTTAAGTGCGGTACCAATCCTCGACTTGTCGCCCATTTCTTCAGCGACAGCCAAACTCTTCAGGAAGAGCGTTTTTGCGTCGGCGTAAGAGCCCATGGAGAAATGAATCTGGCCCATGTAGTTCAACAACTCCGACACGTCGGTCTTGTCTCCCAACGCTTCATACAGCGCCAGCGACTTTTGATAAAAATCTAAAGCTTCGGCGAAGTTCCCTTGTGAATAGTGGATGAGACCAAGGATTTGCGTAAGCGTGGCGAGCGACTTTTTATCATCGATCCATTCCGCGACCTCGAGTGCAACCTGATAAATGGGCAGGGACTGCTTAAACAGTTGCTGCCGGCTAAATCGATCCTGCTTTCGCAGAGCTACGATCAGGGCGGTGGATTGCAAGTCTTTCTCTGCGTCGAATAGAGCACGTCTTTCTGCGGTCGTTTTAGCGGCCAGCATAGCCAGTGCCAACTCATTCTCGGTCGGGTAATACTGCGACACCTTCCAGGCTCCCTGTTGGTTCACGAGGCGGAAGACGCGGTTCTCTTTTCTTACACTGTCGGCCGATTTTCCGGTTTCGGCGTTCAAGGCGCTGAAGTCGAATTGCACTCGTACTGTTGCTTTATCGGCTTCAATCGTTACTTTGCGGATGTCGAGATTTTTGATTTCGATATTTTTGAGGTCGGTAAACGATTTTTGAAAACCCTCCTTCGTGGCAGTCAGTTCCGGCGAATCCTGACTCCAGAGAGACACCAAACCATCAAGGTCTTCTTTGGCGTAGGCAGCGAAAAACTGTTCGACGACTTTGCGGATCGCTGCCGTGTCGTCCGTTTTTGCAGACACGCTGAAACCGGAAAGAAGTACAACCAACAGGAATGAAAGAGTGAAGAGGCGAGCAGTGGGTTGCGACATATTGAGTCTCCTTTTCTGGGAAAGGATTTACTGAATACCGGGATACAGTCGGATACTAGCGGGGAGAAGAGTAATTTTTTTGTTTAAGCCATCCCTTGTTCGACGTTTAGTAAACCTTAACGCGGATTTGAAAAAAGTTCTGGTTTCTCTGTACAACTCGCACTTGGATAGGGTCAGTACAGGGAGCGGTAGCGACCTGGTTCCAACCATAAGAATCCAAAATCCTTCACGAATATTGCATGCCGATCACTGACCAGGTCGCTACCGCTCCCTGTACTGACCCGATCCAAGGCGGTTGTTAGCGCGCGTCGCCAATCATAGCAAAGCTGGCCCAGTAGTATGGATGCTGATGATCGGCGGAGCGCCTGACTGCCAATAAGCTTTGATGCAACGCTCGGGCTTTGGAAACTCGAGCCCGGTTTGCCGGTTTTATTGAGGAATAGAATCCGGCAAGAAACGTCGATGGTTCGACGTTCCAACGACTCACTAACGTCGCGGGAGTGCCGGCGACAAACCACGCCCAGGCAAAACCGACCGCGGCGTTCCCATTGAGGCCGGCGCTTTGCTGCGCCGTTGACGCGACAACCAGTTCGGCAGTGCTTTGTAGATCCATAGTCTCACGGATCTGGAGAAACCCATCCTGCCGGCCCGCAGTTGACGAAAGGCCGATAAAGGATGACATCGGACTCGTGTCGTCGAGGACTGCAGGACCGGAGAAATGCAAAATCCTCGCCCGCGAAGTATCTGACTTGACTCGTTCTTCACTTGCTTGTGGACCGGCGTAAAGGCGACTTGTCGTCGCGCCATAAGTCGTCGCGATGCGTCTGATCTCTTCTTCCTGCTCGGGAGTCGATTCCAGTTTTATACCCGCGTAAGCGAGCTCGAATCGAGACATGAAGCTTTTAGATAGCTCCGGACTACCGTAGGCGACCAGCAACGAGTTTAGGCGGCCAGCCGGCAAACGCTGCTTTCGCATTTCGCGCAGTGCCGATAAAGACGAGGCGTACGATACCTGCGCATGGTCCACTACATAATGATCTTCCGCAGGCTGTAATGCCTCGAACGGCAAATGCCAGAGTAGTCCATCAGGCACAATGACTAACTTCGTCTTGAGTCCGATTTGATCCTCCGCCGGCTTAACCAGTAGGTCGTAGAGTTCTCGCGCGAGCTCATGAAAGTTATCGGCGCGTGAAGACAGTTGTTGCTGAAAGTTTCGAACCTTTGGTGCGAGTTCACCGTGTTTGATCTCCAACGGATAAACTTTCAGATTAATTTCCGTGCGACGTTTCGTTTTTGCCGCAGTCTTATCTGCCGTCAAAACGAACAGGTAGGTGTTGTTTTCAGTGATGGTGTATTCGAGTAGGGCCGTCGATGTATCAGTTATCAGTGAAGGTATGTCATCGAGTTTGAGCGGAGCGAGTTCGCCCCTGCTGGTTTTCAAACCGGGAATTGCGCTGAACACTTGTTGCCGGAAACCAGCATACGCGGCGCGAGCTTTTCGTAATCTATCCTGCAAATCCACACGACGAGCTTCACTCGACGAACGCTGTTCTCGTTCGCGATCCAGTTGGATTTCAAGCGAAGCAACCTCGCCGGCCAGCCGTTGCTCCTCACGACGCTGATCGACGGAAAGGCCTTTTTGAGGAGTGGCGTTGTTGTTCTTCAGTAGATCGATCAGGAACTGTATCTTCGCGCGTTCCGCATCATGGAAAGCCTCACTCGGTCGACGCTGAGTCATCAACAGATCAATTGCAGACAGGTACGGCAGCGATCGGCTGTGATCTCCTGCTCCAGACGCGTCTTCCCTCAGCGACTCCACTATCGAGATAGCGCCGGTGAAAGAGTTGTAGGCCTGCGATCCTTGTTCCAACTTAACATGGGCTTTGCCACTCAACATCCGGGCATACCACTGAAGTTCACTATTACCGAGCTGGATCGCGATCGTTGCCGCACTCTCAGCCGCGCTCAGTGCTTTTGCATAATCGTTCTGCAGCAGAAACGCATCGGAGATCCGCGTCAAAACGTCCGCCATTTTTTCCTGGTTATTAACGGACTTGAATAAGCCCAGCGCTTTTTCAAAACTGTCTAACGCTTCGGAGTAATTCTTCTGACGCAGGAGTGTTGAGCCGATGCCTGCGACGATATCTCCCTGCCCCGCCTTATCATCCATGGCCTCGCGCAACACGAGGGCTTGCCGGTAGGAGCCGAGTGCCGCATCGTAAAGGCCCTGGGCGTAATAAACATTGCCGATGAGAGTTAAAACCCGGGCCATCTCGACCTGGTTGGAATGAGTCTTAAACTCTTCCAGCGCCTTGCGGTAGTACTCAAGTGCTCGAGCGTAGTCTCCCTGAAAAGCTCTCACCAGGCCGATGCTTCCGAGCGTGGTTCCGAGCGGTGCCTTAATCTCTTCGAAAATGCTCAGGCTGTTGAAATAGCTCTCCAGCGCAGCGCCATAATCACCGCGAGTGCGATGCACATTTCCGATTCCTCTAAGCGCAGTGGCAAGGCCCAGTCTGTCAGGCTGCGTTTTTTGAACGTTGACGCTTCGCTGAAAGTACTCGAGAGCTTCGTCGTAGTTGCCTGAATAGTAAGCTGAGTTTGCCGCGCCATTCAGTGCGGCAATGGTTGCGCCGATTTCTGTTCTGGAAACACGTTCGAGTGATTCTTTGTAGAAAGCAAGCGCTTGCCCGTAGTCACCCTGCATGTATAAAACGTCGGCCAGGCGCACAACGGAGTCGACGTTTCGATTTGCTTCACCGCTCTTCCGGAAAGCGTCGGCGGCTGCGGAATAGTTTCCCTGGCCATAGTAAATGGTGCCGATCATGTTCAGCGTGTTGGCTGTTTCTTCCATGTCGCCAAGTGACGTGAACTCCTGCAAAACCTGTTGCAGGGCAGCGAGTGCTTCTGTTTCGCGACGCTGCTCTTTGTAGATCAGTGCGAGACCGGAGAGTGCTTTAGCCGCCTCGTAATGATTGGTGACTTCGGTGAAGAGGTCGCGTGCTTTCTTGTAATGTTCAAATGCGGCCGGATAGTTGGCTTGAAAATAATAGACCGTCCCAATGTCCAACCACGCGGTAGCGACACCCTCTTTATCGCCAATTTGCTCGGCGACGTTTTGCGCGACACCATAAATATCAAAGGCAGTGGAATAGCGTCCGGCCAGCAGTTGCGAGTTACCGTGCTTGATTAACGCTTTACGCAAGTCAGGCGTCATCAAAGCCCGGTTTTTGGCTAGTAACTGCTCGCGCTCTTCCTGAGTTTTGAGCGTAACGAGCGTGGTCGCCAGGTCGTCAAACTCAGATAACGAAATCTGCGGTGGAGCCTGAGCATAGATGTTGAGACTCAGGATGAGAAGAACCAGGAGCGGACGAACAAGATGTAAGCCTACTAATCGCATGAGGCTTTGCCTCAACTCCTTTTTCATTCACACCGGGCTTTAGCCCGGATGGTTGTGAGGTTTTCGAGCGGTACTAAAAAGATATGCTGTAACTTGCTCCAGGATTGCGACCCCGCTCAAAGATCACGCCGAACTGATGTCTGCCATGCGTATAGTTCAGCAACGGATGCACCCTCACTCCGTCAAACAGAACCGTTGAACTCCAGCGTTCGCTAAAGCTAATGTTCAATCCTCCGATTACCCGAGCTCGATCCTCAAACGTGCCATACGCGACGCCGACATACGGAGCCACAGGCAAACCCGTATGGTGTTTCAAACTCTTGCTCAGGGTCGCATAAAACGATTGGCCTGACGGCGTACCTATCCGATCGGAACTGGTGCCCAGGATTAGCGCGGGTCGCCTGTGTGTCTCCGTGATGGCGACGAGGTTCGCAAGCGGACTAACCTTCCCCGCGAGTGGGTTGTACTCCACACCCGCAGTCAGGCGCGGATGAAATCTGTAGGTAAGAGTATTTCGCCACTTCGCACGATCGATCTGATTCGCGATCACGCGAACACCATACGTCCACTTGTAACTGTTTTCTTCTGCCCCGCTCACGGCGCGGCCCTCGCCGGGTCAGAGAGGTCAGCTCGGAACCGAAGAAACCTCGCTTTGTTTTTGTCTTGCTACTTGCTCCCGTTCTTTGGCGCCAAGCTTCTCCGCGGTAGCAAGCAGGGCGTCAATCTGTTTCCTTAAGTCCGCCTGATTAACAACGCCTGAGATCACTTTCACTATCCGTCCATCGCGATTGATGACGACTGTCCCAGGCAGCGCGGCGCCGAGCCCGAAGCGCATCATGTCTGCAGGTGTAGCTCCCATCCAAATCGGAAAGTTAACCTTCGTTTCCTTGACGAACTGTAGAACTTTGTCGCGATCCTCAACCTCGTCCGTCGATGCTCCGATAACCTGGACACCTAACGCTGCATACTCATTTTGAATCGCAGCGAGGTCGGGCATTTCTTTACGGCACGGTATGCAATAGGTTGCCCAGAAGTTCAAAACGACAATTCGTCCTTTGAGGGCGCTTAGACGTTGCTCGGTGCCGAATGGATCCTTCAGGATCAATTCAACTTCTTTGCCTGCCGCATTCGCCGCTTCTTGTTCCGCGATGCTTGGTGCGATTACCTGAAGAGTATCGACGCGGATTACACTCGCACTTTTCTTCTTTTCGACAGAACCACTGACAGCGACTCGCTTGCCGATAAACTCAAGCCAATTCTTTCCTGGCAGACGAAACTTCGCCTGTTCAAGTTGATACAACGTGAACTTGTCACCCTCGCGCACCGCCAATAGAGTCGGATCGCCGTTCGCAACGCAAGACTGCGCTTTGAGTAGATCCTTGGCTGTACCGAACTGAACTTTGGTGCGGTCAGCCTGTGCCCAACACTCTGCGCAACAGACTACCTGGCCTTCAAACCGCACGGTTTGTCCCAGTGCGCTGGAAGCAAAGAGCAAAAACGATAAATAAACGATTCCAAATATTATTTTCTTCATGGCAAGTTATGCGAGTATATCCAATTCCGGTGGTTCTTTATCCACAGATTACAGAGATTTATTAATCAATCTGCGTAATCTGTGGATAGTTTTTATCATCGATGGCTTGAAACCAAAAACTGCTGTAACATCAGAAACACCTCCATCAGAACGTTCTATCAGGACGTTCCACAGAAAAGCAGATCGTACGTAGGGTGTCGAACAATCGGAGAACTTTATGGATCGGCGACGAAGTAACCTACTCAGCAGACGCGAAGCAATCGTTTCGCTGGCCGCGATCACAGCCGGCACCTTAATCGAGCCCGCATCGGTTTTTGGCCTCGGGTCCGCGAGCGATAAGCTGAGGTTCGCCGTAATCGGCGACTGGGGTGACGGCAGCGACGACCAGGCTGCTCTCGGCAAACAGATGCTTTCCACCTACCGGAAGTCGTCATTTGATTTTGTGCTCGCGTCCGGCGACAACATTTACCCCAACGGCGCGTCGCGTCACTTCGTCAGGAAATTTGAAGAACCGTTTGGCGGTCTTTTGAAGAATCACGTCAAGTTCCACACCGTGTTCGGCAACCATGACGTCGAGGAAGGACGTCAGGATCAGCGCCAGTACCCGCTATTCAATATGGAAGGGCGTCATTATTACACCCTGCATCAGGGAAACGGGTTGGTCGACATCTTCCTGCTCGATTCTACTGATTACGATTCAGCCCAGGCCGGGTGGTTTGAGAAGGATCTACGCGCCTCTACCGCAAGATGGAAGATCGTCGTAATGCATCATCCGCTCTATTCATCAGGCAAGAAACATGGCCCGAATCTGAAGTTAAGAAGAACAATCGAGCCACTGCTGACTCAGTATAAGGTCAACGTGGTTTTCGCCGGGCACGACCATATCTATGAGCGGGTGAAGCCGCAGCACGGCGTTCAGCATTTCGTCACCGGCGCCGGCGGAAAGTTACGCCGCGGAGATATGGATAAGAAGAGCACGATCACAGCGGCGGGCTATGATAAGGATAATCATTTCATGTTGATCGAGCTTGATGACAAGGAGCTAAAGTTTAAGGCAATCACGGAGACAGGTGAGCTGATTGATAGTGGCGCGATCAAGTAAGACGTTAACCATTCACGATGTCTGAATACGCAAGTCTCACGAGTGAGGGGTGGTCAGTCAGTTGAACTCGTTGCTGAAATTCCAAAGACGATGTCTACAACTCGACGACAAACAGTTGCCGCGCTCCTTTTCGTCTTATTAGTGCTACTGGCATTACTGCCCGGACTGGCCCAACAAAGACCTTCAGGATTCGACCTTACCAGACCTCCTCGATCCAGACGACCGGTAAACAAGCCCGATTCTCTCGGCGAGTTTACATTCGCCCGCATCGTCTACGATTCTCCTTACTCGCCGTATAACTATGGTTTCGGCGGTGCATGGCGAGTCGACTATCCGGAGGCAGACGAGAACTTCACCGCCGGTATTCACGACTGGGCAGGCAGTAACCTGCGCCTATCTTCGAACCCGGTACATCTGCGCGCCACTGATGAACGACTATTCGACTACCCGATCGCATACATTGTCGAACCTGGTCATATGGAACTGTCGGATAACGAGGCGGCTGCGTTGCGCGAGTACCTGATGCGTGGCGGTTTTCTCTTTCTCGACGACTTTCATGGTGAGGCCGAATGGCAACGCGCCAAAGTGCAACTCAGAAAGATTCTGCCTGAGTACGAAGTTAAAGATTTACCCCTGCACCATCCAATCTTTCACAGCTATTTTGATTTAGACCAGGTGATCCAGGTCCCCGGCTGGGCCGCACTGCTCCAGGGTGTGACGTACGAGAAGGGCGGTGTCACGCCTCATTACATGGGTATCGAAAACAAGGACGGCCGCCTGATGGTATTTCTCACTCGCAACTGTGACCTGGGCGATGCCTGGGAGTGGGTCAACGATCCAAAATATCCGGCGCAGTACGGCCTCGTCGCCTACAAGATCGGGATGAACGCCGTCATTTACGCCATGAGCCATTAGTGCTACAACAATCATTCTTGGATCGCGTCAGTACAGGGAGCGGTAGCGACCTGATCCAAGTGTGAGTCAGACTTTGCGGCGTAGGGGGAACGGCTCCCAGTGATCACCACCGTCTGTTTAAACAGCACATCCAAAACATTTACTGAGAACTGTATTGCCGCTGACATCAGTGACCTGCGCGAGGTCGAGGGCAACATTATCTGGGCTGATGTCACCGATCCCACCAGCCACGATTTTGAAGAACTCGCCGAGGAGTTCGGCTTTCATCACCTCTCGATTGAGGATTGCCAGAACCCACACCAGCGTCCAAAGGTTGAAGAGTATGCCGGCTATTACTTCATTGTGCTTTACGAGGCCGAACTCGTAGGACCAACAGACCGGCTTGAACTAAGAGAACTGAATATCTTTCTTGGCAAGAACTATCTTGTCACCGTGCATAGCCGCCCGATTCGAGCGGTGGAGACGGCGCGGCGTCTCTGGAGCGAGTGGATGGACCGCGCGGAACAAGGTTCAGGCCTGCTGGCTTATTTGTTAATCGACGCCATCGTCGACGATTATCTGCCACTGCTCGATATCATGAGCGAACGGATGGACGCTCTCGAAGATTCGATCTTCGGTGACTTCCAGGCCGAAGCAATCCAGGAAATCTTTGCCATCAAGAAGAAGTTGCTTTTTTTGCGTCGTGCGGTGGCGCCACTACGCGACGTGTTCAATACGATGTTACGGCGGGAGCAGGCCATCTTTCGGCGCGAAGCATACGTCTATTTTCAAGACGTCTTCGACCATCTGATTCGCGTCGCCGACACCATCGATACTCTGCGCGACATGCTCAGTTCAACCATGGATGCTTACTTGTCCGTTTCGGGAAATCGCATGAACATCGTCATGAAACGGCTTACTTCGATCTCGACGATCTTGATGTCAGTGACGCTGATCGCCGGCATTTATGGGATGAACTTTGACGTGATGCCGGAGTTGAAGTGGCGCTTCGGTTACGTCTTTGCGTTGCTTTCGATGGTGGTAGTGGGATTCGCTCTCTACAAGTACTTGAAGAAAGTGAAATGGATATGAAGAACACCAACTCATCGCGCCCACACTTCAGACGAAAGAAGCGCAGGAAAGGCGATACAGATCAGTTGGCGGCGCAGTTGGCTCCGCTCGAGGAGCAAGACAAGCCTGCGGCCGAACACCAGATTGGAGCGCCTTTAAAGGCACCCAGTGATCAATACTTCGGTTCAATCATTGTGGATAACGACGACCTGAAAGTTTCCCCGGACTTTATGGAAACGAAGGACGACAAACGGATTTTGGGAATGGAACCTGTAGTGCTGGTAGTCTTGATCGTAATGCTGACTTTCATCGCCTTCATAGCCTGGCGAATCACGCTGATGCCCGCCCGGTGATCACGCCTTCTCAGTGCGAACTCTGCCAACGGAGTCGCCGAGAGGTTCTGGACTTGTTTTTTGGCGTTCTCTTCAACGGAATGATCGGCGTGCTTTTAGAAGATGGTGACAACGTGGGGTGAGGAAATTCTTTGCCGAGCAGTGTGCGAAATTGGGCGATGATGAGGTCATCATCTGCAACGGTTTCCATGTGTATGTGTCCTAAGCGCACGTAGGCAATCAAGACAAATAGATTTGGTTCACGTTTTCCTTTCTCGTATTCCGAAATGCGAGCGGCGTCAATTTTGATGCTTTCGACGACAGTGAGACGCGATCTCTGATTCAAGTTTACTTGCCATCTCTG
The DNA here is from genome assembly GCA_036379695.1 of Pyrinomonadaceae bacterium. Taxonomy (GTDB): domain Bacteria; phylum Acidobacteriota; class Blastocatellia; order Pyrinomonadales; family Pyrinomonadaceae; genus PSRF01. The sequence goes on from DASVGE010000022.1 coordinate 16,000, forward strand.
ACTGGGCGAGATTCAAAAACTCTCTAATCGCGAGAAGCTTTGCGGCCAATAATTTTGGTCGATACGAGGATAACCCATTTACGTTTCTGCTTCGCGCTGATCGGAACCAGGCTTTTGTTTATAACGAGCGAAATTGAAATTCCCGGGGAGTCTTTCGGGGAGAGTCGCTTCATCATCGATAAGTATTTCAACATGGACTCGCGCTACACGACCGTAGGCCAACAAAACCCAAAGGGACGGTTCCCTGGTGCCGGTTTCATACTCGGAGATCCGGGCAGCCGAAAGGCTGTGCCCTGCTGCTAAACGTCCCAGCATTTGTGGCTGCGACAGTCCCAAAGCTTTTCGGATCTGAAGTAACTTTGCAGCGAGATTTTTGGGCCTGTACTTTGGCTTTGAACCCATCGTATGTTCCAGGGCAAAGAAAGAGGCTTGCGCCACTCAAGTTGCCAATCTTGATTGACGGCAATACTCAACATCGCTAGGGTTAGCACCGGAAAGAGCGGTAGCCGATTGTCAAGCCGAAGCACCGCTCTCTCGCGCCACCGCAACGCACACAGGCAACACCCACATTTACCCCGCGAGCCACTCGCGACAGCGCGCATCCGCGCTGCCCACATTCGCGAGTGGCTCATCAGCCCCCCTGGAATCGTCGCATCCTGCAAGAAAGCTTCGGTCTGAGATGTTCCCCCGCAAAGGCATTTGCATTGTGAGTCCGCGGAAGCGCTCTGGGCGGACTGGCGCTTCCGCGAACTGCGTGGCCCCCTCACCAAGGCCACTGCTGGAGGTTCAAGACCCCGATCTCCACCCCCAGACTGCGACAGAGTTTTTGCCCGCGTACTGGCTACTTCAGCGATCCCTCTTTGTCATGTATCTGATCACGCGTATTGAGTAGCGAAAGGTTGAATACGAGAGTCGGATTATAGGGAGCGATATTGGATGGTCAAGCTAAACCTCTCCAACGTAGAGAAGGCGGCGGGACGCTATCGGTATGGTCGGAAGTAAATGATTGTAGTTGCAAGAAACGATGTACGTTATTTCATATAGCAGGAAGCGGTGCGGACCAGTAGGGTTTGGCGCGAGATCCGAAGCGACTCTTTGGAGGTATTGACACACGGTTTCATTGACGGCCTTGACGCACGTTGGGCCAAATAATCGCAGATGAGAGTAAGTCAATGCGCGGCATAGTTTTCCCTCGTGCGGTGTCAGCTTTATGCGTTGTCACAACGGTTAAATTGGAGTAGGATTCGCGTGCCCTTACTCAGCGCACACGGCGACCTTTAGCGCACCGCACCAGCGCCATCAAGGGCAAACTAACTTTAGCCCAGAGCGATTTAGAAGATTGTGAGCAGGATCTCCACAAGCATTGTGGTGGCGTCCGGCCATACAAGCTGAGTTTCTTCAGTCGATGTCGGCTGTGTCGCGCTGTCGGTTGTTGACATAGTCATCAAGGCATTTGGTGTCGGAGTCGGCGTGGGATCGCTTTTACCCGGACCCTGAATAACTCCTCCCAACGCGTATGTCGCGCTAGCGATCAACACTATGGCTGCAAAGAGAAAGCATCGAAGGCTGTTCATTGTTTTTAGGTCCTTTGGTGGAAACAGTCTTGTTATCAGACCGCGAAATGTTTGAGCATGAACTAGTATAAATATCAGCTGCGACTAAGTAGCAACGAGCGCTGGTAATGGAGCTGACGAATAAACCTAAAGAAATCCGGCAGGCGCGCGACTGGCAGGCCAGACGGGCGTGCGAAGATGCCTATAAGCTGGAACGAGCGGGTGATTATGAAGGCGCACGTCACGCACTACGAGTGCTGTGGTCCAGGATCGGGGACCGCCCGAGATTGGCTGGGGCCGCGGATACACGGGCAGAGGTGTTATGGCGAGTCGGCTCTTTATCCGGGTGGCTAGGGAGCGCCAACCAAATTCCGGGAGCGCAGGAGTTCGCGTGCGACCTACTCACCGAGAGTATCACTCTGTTCGTGTCGTTGGGCGAGCAGGACAAACGGGCCGAGGCTATGGGAGACCTGGCGCTATGTTACTGGCGCTTGGGAGCGCAGGATGAAGGACGTGCGCTGTTTCGACAAGCTCTGGAGACAGCGCAGACGCCACAAACAAAGCTGCGCACACTCACTAACGCCTCGACAGTTGAAAATTCTTCGGGTCGTTATGCGGACGCTCTCACCCTGCTCGATAAGGCCTCAGCTTTTCTCGGTGATGTTTCCGATGATTGGATTCACGGCTGTTACCACTCACAACGTGGACTTGTATACAAAAACATTGGCGGGACAGAGAATCTGGACCATGCCTTAATTGAATACAGCGCCGCGAGCATGCACTTCACGAAGGCCGGTCACGTTCGTTACCTCGCGCGAGTAGAAAACAATATCGGATTTATTCTTCTTCTCGTAGGAAGAGTAACAGAGGCGCTGAGTCATCTGGACCAGGCACGAGCGATCTTCGTCTCGCTGAAAGACTCAGGCAGCGTCGCCCAAGTCAACGAAACACGGGCCAGAGTCTTTCTTGCCGAAAAGAAGTTCGCGGATGCGGAACGTGCCATATTCGCGGCCATCACAACTTTTGAGAGAGGCGAGGATTCTTCGTTGCTGGCTGAAGCGCTAATGACCCAAGGCAGCATTTTTGCGGGATGCGGAAAGTACGACAGCGCTCGCCAAGCATTCAAGCGAGCTTCGGAGGTGGCGGCTGCGGCTGGTGATTCTCACTTGGCTGCCGTCGCTCAACTCACAATGATGGAACAGATGGCGGACGTACTTTCCAGGGCTGAACTGCTGGCTGCATACCGCAGTGCAGACCAGTATATAGGTGACCACGCCACCCAATCGGAGCTGGAATGTTTACGGGGCTGCCGTCGCATAGTCATTAACAAACTCGAGAAGTTGGACAGTGTTAAGCAAGAATTGATCGGCGGCACACTGACGGAAGAGGTCAAGCATTTCGAGGCGCGGCTTATTGCCGGAGCATACGGGACAATCTTCGCAACTTTTTCCTATCACCACCCGCAGAAATGCTCAGTTTCTTGCAACAGTTGCGAGAAGCGCTGTAGTCCGGCAAGTCGATTTGACCTTGGAATCACCAATTGGACGACCGGCATATCGTTAAGTATTTGCCTTTTCGAAAGTTGCTGATCAAGGAAATCAAGGGTTTTGAGGTTCTTTCCCATTCGTTGCCACCGCCTCTACCGCATAGAGCGTATCGATTATCACAGACGTTTCAGACAGAATTTGTCGGGCCATTCGGTCGCGTACTGATTTTTCGGCATACGATCCCGGCCAGACCCGAATCACGGTGCCATCGCTCTTTAAGAGCAGATGTGACGGAGTAGTCATTTTGAAGATCGACTCTGGCGGTGAACCTGCTCCCTTGTTCCAGACAAAGCTCTGAACACGGATATCTAAGCCGTCCGCGTATTTGAAAATGTCTGCGTTTGGCATCAGCGAGTTAAAGAATGAGGTGTAATAATTCAGATTCTTATTTGCGAGGCCATCACGCAACTGAATCATTTCATCAACTGCAATCCCACACATTGCACACTCAGGGTTGAGCGCAACAAGCATAATTGGCCGTTTATCTACGAAGCTGGCAAGAGTTTGACCATCAGCAGTCTCCAAACGGGTTAAGTCTACCTTATCGCCAATATTTGGACCACGCCACTCAATATCTGGCGCGCGTAG
>DASVGE010000023.1:0-8549 GCA_036379695.1 Pyrinomonadaceae bacterium
AGCTCGCGCCCGGCGAGCAGACGCTGACGAACGCTACTGACGTGACGTTCGCTGACCTGGCCGAAGGCGATCGCGTCATGGCGCGGGGAACTGTGTCGGAAGATCGCAAGTCCGTTCCAGCCGTCCAGGTGATCGTCATGACCAAGGGCGATCTCGCGAAGAAGCAGGAAGCAGAACGGCTGGAGTGGCGGCGGCGTGGAATACTCGGCGTGATTACGTCCCTCAAGCCCGACACCAAAGAGATCACGATCTCAAATCGGACCATTGCCGGCACGCAGGCAGTCGTGATTGCGGTCGGCGACAACACCGAAATGCGACGTTACGCGCCAGATTCGATCAGGTTTGGTGACGCAAAACCGAGTAACTTCGGTGAACTGAAAGTCGGCGATCAGTTACGCGCACTCGGTGAGCGAACGGAAGATCCGCTGCGCTTCAAACCGGAAAAAGTCGTGACGGGAAGTTTCCGAACGGTTGGCGGTGTGGTTACAGCGATCGACCCGGCCACCGGCGAGATCAAGATCAACGAGTTGGAAAAGAAGAACCCGCTCACGATCGTGATTAAGAACGACGCGGTGTTGAGACGGTTTGCCGGAATGATGGGTGGTGGTGGACCCGGTGGCCCGGGAGGCGGTGCGCCCGGCGCTGGTGGTGGTCAGCCCGCACAGCCATCGCCTACGCGGCCGCAAGGCGGCGGTGGTCCGGGTGGACCAGGAGGCGGTAGAAACATCAACGACATGCTCGAAAGATTGCCAACGATTTCGATTGCAGATGTTAAGGTTGGCGACACTATCATCGTTTCCAGTACGCAGGGTGTGGATCCGACACGTTTGACTGCCATCTCGCTGGTCGCCGGAGCCGACGCCCTGCTCGCAATGCTTGCGCCGCGACCGCAGCCCGGTCAGGCAGCGCCCAACCCCGCTGCTGGTCTGGGCGGCAGCGGCATTACTTTTGGCATCGGCTTGCCCTAGTTCGTTCTCTGAATTAAAGCTCTCTTTGGAGTGCGGTGCCTTGGTACCGCTTTGGCCAAAGCGGTGCCAAGGCACCGCACACCAAGGAGGAGCTTAAGGCTCGTGATATGAATCCCCTGAAAAATCTCCCACGCCAGATTTGCACTCTCAGTCTGATCATTGTTCTCGCGGTCGCACTCGTCGCAGCGCAACAGTCACGGGGCTCGTTGCGCGGAGTGATTACGGACGAACTAGGCGCAGTAATTGTAGGCGCGAATGTAACGCTCACTGACGCCAGTGCCACCCTGAAGAAGACCACTACCAACGGCGAAGGTGTCTACACTTTTACCGGACTCGCACCCGGCAAGTACACGGTCCAGGCCATAGCGCCCGGCTTTGCGCAGTCTGAGAGTAAAGAAGTCGACATCACGAACGCACGACAGACACTCGATCTAACCTTGCGTGTGATGATCGAAGAGAAAGTCACGGTGGCGGAAACTCCCGTCAGCACCGAAGCCACCAACAACGCGAACCAGACCGTCATCAGCGGCAAAGATCTCGACGCCCTGCCTGACGATCCCGACGAACTAGCCGCAGCCCTTCAGGCCCTCGCAGGCCCGTCAGTCGGTCCAAACGGCGGACAGATCTTCATCGACGGTTTCACCGGCAGCACGATGCCTTCCAAAGACGCGATTCGCGAGATTCGCATCAATCAGAATCCTTTCGCCGCCGAGAACGATCAGCCGTCAGGGCGAATCGACATTCTGACGCGCCCCGGCACCGACAAGTTTCGTGGCGGCGCTTCGTTGAATTTCAATGACGAGAGTCTCAACTCGCGCAACCCGTTTGCCGTCAACTCCAGCAAGCGCGCGCCGTTTCAGATTCGCCAGTACGACATGAACGTCAGTGGTCCAGTAGTAAAAAGGAAGGCTTCGTTCTTCTTCAATTTTGGACGCATTGAAACTGACGACAACGAACTCGTCAGGGCCAAAGTGCTGGACGATAATCTCAACGTGGTCGATTTTGGCGAGGCGTTCCTCGTGCCGCGGCGTAACCTTTTCTTCAGTCCGCGTATTGATTACGCCATCAACCCCGACCACACCCTCGTCGTACGTTACAACTACAACCGCTCCAGCACGAAAGATCAGGGTGTCGGTGGTTTCAATTTGCCTGAGCGTGGCTTCGACACTCTCTCAGTTAACCAGCAGCTGCAGGTGACCGAAACGGCGATCCTGAATCCAACTACGATCAACGAGACGCGGTTTCAGTTTTCTCATATTCGATTCGAACAAACCGGCGACAATTCGATACCAGCGCTCGATGTCAGTGGTTCGTTCGGTTCCGGCAATCCGCAGGTTGGTCATTCGACCAACGAGCGCACGGCCTGGGAGTTGAATAATTTCACTGCCAAGCAGCATGGCGTGCACGCGATCAAGTTTGGCGGGCGCATACGGCACATTAAGATTGATGAAACGAACGAAGGGAACTTCGGCGGCACCTGGACCTTCACCGGCGGGTTTGGCCTGTCGAGTATTGAGCGTTATCAATTAACACTGCGGCTCCAGAAACAACTCTTCACGCCGGAACAGATTCGCGCTGCCGGTGGTGGCGCAACCGCGTTCAGCATTAACGCCGGCAATCCGTTCGCGGACGTGAGTCAAACCGATTACGGCGTGTTCATCCAGGACGACTGGCGCATCCGTCCGAATCTCACGTTCAGCTACGGCCTGCGTTACGAGATACAAACAAACTCGTACAGCAAATATAACTTTGCGCCGCGCCTGGCGGTGGCGTGGTCGCCCGGAGCGGCCAACAGCGCCAAGCCGCCGAAGATGGTGATTCGCGTTGGCACCGGTTTCTTTTACAACCGCTTCAGTGAAAACAACACGCTCCAGGCGAATCGCTTCGATGGCTCCAATGTGATTCAAACAGCCGTCATTGAGCCATTCGATCGCGACAGCCCACCGGGCCTTGTCGAACAGCAACTGCCAAACGTGGCGGCGATTTACAAGGTGCTGAACCAGTGGAGCCCGACCGCTGTTCCATCGCTGACAGATCTGCCCGCTACGCAACAGGCCATCTGGCTGGTGGATCCGAAAATCCAGAATCCGACGGTGTGGGTGCTCGGCACGCAGGTCGAACGACAACTGCCGCGCAACATCACGATGTTCATGGGCTTCTTCAACCTGCGCATCGTTCACGTGATTCGCGCGCGCGACATCAACGCGCCGCTGCCTTTCACGATCACCGAGCTCACGCCAAATGGAATTCGACCCGATCCAACCAGGGGCGAGATCAACCGTTACGAAGCCAGCGGTCAGTTTAACCAGCGACAATTCTTCATCGGTTTCAACAGCCGGTTCAGCAGAACGTTCCAGCTTAACGCCAACTATTCGCTCAGCAAGACCACCAACGACACTGACGGTCAGGGGGGCGCGCTGTTTCCGGTGAACTCCTATGACGCATCAGGCGAGTTTGGTCGCAGCTCGTTTGATATCCGGCACCGGTTTTCGATCTTTGGAACAATTAACCTGCCGTGGTGGAAGCTCGTGGTGAATCCGTTTGTCGTTGCAAACACCGGGCAGGCATTCAACATCACTACCGGCCAGGATCGGAACCTCGATCGGCAGTTCAATGAGCGCCCGAGCTTCGCTGGTCCAAATGCGGATTGTTCGGCGCAGAATATCAGGTGTACGCGTTTCGGCAACTTCAATCTGACGCCACTGCCCGGCGAGCCGATCATCCCGCGTAATTTCGCACAGGCGCCCGGGTTTTTTGTTATCAATCTCCGTGTTAGTCGTACGTTTATGTTTGGAACTATCAACCGGGGTAATGCTGCTGCTGCCGCCGCGAGGCCCGCAGCCACTGGACCAGCCCCGGCCACCGGTGCAACGGCTGCTGGACCACGCCCGCAGGGAGGTGGCGCGGCTGTTCCGAGTGAGAAGCGATACAATCTCAACGTCTCGATCAACTTCCAAAACATTCTCAATCGCGTGAACCTGGGCGTGCCGGTCGGCAACCTGGCTTCGCCGGATTTTGGTGAGTCGTTGGGACTGGCCCCCATCTTTGGAGGTTTTGGTGGCCCGGCTGGCGGCAGTGCCGGCGCCGGTAATCGTCGCATTTATGCTCAACTCCGGTTGAACTTCTGATCGAAAGGTTTGGAAATGAAAACTCCGATTTTCAAAACGCTCCCCTTGTCGATTTGTCTTGTTGCCTTTAGCGTGACGGTTTGTGCGCAGGAGCATGGCGGTGCGAAGACAAGCGCGCCTGCAACTGCGGCCACTGCACCCGCGGTGCTAATCACTCCGGAAAGCACTCCGCTCGATCTCGCGAAGGCGGCGTTTACTGCGCAGGGTGGTGAGAAGTTTCGCGCTGTAAAAAACATGATGCTGCGTGGTTCGGTTTCGCTCTATCCACCAGCGAGGGCGCAGTCGATTCCCGGTTCGTTTTCGATCGTGACTGCCAATGACAAACTCAGTATGGAGATCGATGCACGGCCGATCATCGTCTTCAAGCAGATTTTTGATGGAGAGCAGTCATATAGTTCGATGCCGGGCGTTGAAGTGCCGCCGCTTTCTAAGTTTGGCCTGGGAGTGCTGGCTAAGTTTGACCAGCCGGGATACAAGGTCTCGACGATTCCAAACAAGAAAAAGCTGCGTGGGTTTCGTATTGCCGATCCGGAAGGCTACACGACTGACTTTTATATCGACGCTACGAACGGCAGGGTGATGGAATTCTTTCTGGTGTACGGCGGCTTCACTTTCGGCACGGCAAACGACAAGTTCAAGGAAGTCGACGGCGTCCTGATCCCCTTCAACTTCTCGCAACGCTTCGAGATGCCGCAAGGCACCTTCTTCGCCGAGTACAGCGTCAAGGAAGCGAAACTCAACCAGGCCCTGGCTGAGGACGTCTTCGCCATTCCCAGATAGTATTTAGCCACGGATGAACACGGATCTCATTCACGGATTCAATTCATATCCGTGAATGAGATCCGTGTTTATCTGTGGCTTAACTATACGTTCATGATCTCTTGTTCTTTGGTCTTCGACAGTTCGTCGATCTTGCCGATGTAGCTGTCGGTGAGTTTTTGGATTTCCTGGAGGGCGTCGCGTTCGGCGTCTTCGGAGATGACCTTGTCTTTGAACATCTTCTTTAGACGATCGTTAGCATCGCGGCGTGAGTTGCGGATCGCGGTGCGATGATCTTCGGCGATCTGTTGAACTTGCTTGGCGAGTTGTTTGCGGCGCTCTTCAGTCAACGGCGGAATCGGAATACGCACGAGCTTGCCGTCGTTGGAAGGGTTCAGACCGAGATCGGCGGAGCGAATCGCTTTTTCGATCGGGCCAATCTGGCTTTGATCCCATGGTTGCACGGTGAGCATTTGCGGTTCCGGAGCATGCACCGAAGCCATCTGGTTCAGCGGCGTCGGGGTGCCGTAGTAGTCAACCACCACCGTGTCCAGGATGCTTACGGCGGCCCGACCGGTACGCACAGCCGCCAGCTTGCGCCTGAAGTCTTCGATAACGCCATCCATTCGTGGTCGCGTGTCCCTGATAACGTCCTTTTCACTCATCTCGCTAACTCCGCTGAAGTGATTAGTCAACCAACTTTGGTGCCGACGCCGCGCTCACCTGTAACCACTCGTTTGATGTTTCCCGGTGAGCGCATGTTGAAGACGATGATAGGAAGATTATTGTCCATGCACAACGAGATTGCGGACGCATCCATTACTTTGAGCTGTCGCTCGAGGACTTGTCGATAAGTGATCTCGTTGAAGAGTTCAGCCGTGGCGTCAGTCATCGGATCGGCGGAATAGACACCGTCGACCTTGGTCGCTTTCAAAATAATGTCAGCTTTGATCTCCAACGCGCGCAACGCGGCGGCTGAGTCAGTGGTGAAGTACGGATTGCCGGTGCCGGCGGCGAAAATCACGACACGTTCTTTTTCGAGATGCCTGATTGCGCGGCGACGAATGAATGGTTCCGCCAGCTGCGGAATGTCGATCGCGGACATCACGCGTGTTTGGACGTCGACCTTCTCGAGCGCGTCCTGCAAGACTACGGCGTTCATAACCGTAGCGAGCATCCCGATGTAGTCCGCTGACGAGCGGTCCATGTTGCCGGCGCTCTTGGAGACCCCGCGAAAGATGTTGCCGCCACCGACGACGACCGCGACCTGCACACCCACTTCGTGGACCGCTTTCAGTTCTTCGGCAACACTGCGCGCGACGTTGACATCGATGCCGTAGTTCTGCTCGCCCATCAACGCCTCGCCTGAGATCTTGAGCAGCACACGGCGATAGGTCAGATTGGAGGTGTCGGTCGTCATTGGAATTTAGAAATAGGACTTATCGGACCTATTCCAACATCGAAGCTACTTCGCTGCCAAAATCCTCTGCCCGTTTGTCGAGGCCCTCGCCCATCTTGTAGCGCGTGAATCTACGCACCGCGATGCGCTCGCCGGTCTTGGCGACTTTCTCCGTCACCAGCTCGCCCACAGTCTTCTCAGGGGCTTTCACAAACGGCTGATCGAGCAGTACCGTCTCTTCGTAAAACTTGTTCAGACGACCCTCGACGATTTTATCGATCACCTGCTCGGGCTTGTTTGCCATCTTGGGATCGTTCTTCGCCTGCGCTCGCGCGATCTCGCGCTCTTTATCGAGCACGTTCGCCGGGACCTCTTCGCGCGAGACGTATCGCGGCTCGGCTGCCGCGACGTGCATCGCGATGTCCTTCACGAGTTGCTGAAACTCCTCGCCACGCGCGACGAAGTCAGTTTCACAGTTCAACTCGACGAGCACGCCGACTTTCCCGCCCATGTGAATGTAGGAACCGACAATACCTTCGGCAGCGATACGACCTTCACGTTTCTTCGCCGACGCGAGGCCACGCTCGCGCAGGATGTCGATAGCCTTCTCTTCAACGCCGCCTGCTTCGACCAGTGCGTTCTTGCACTCCATCATTCCGGCTCCGGTCTTTTCCCGAAGCTGCTTTACTGCCGCTGCTGTAATTTCAGCCATGATTACCAATTTCTCCGAGTACTTTAGATTATTAATGAAAAACGCAGCCCTGCGGACCGTCCGCTTGAAGGCTGCGCCCACCGATGAGTAAGGATTATCGCTTAGCTCGCCGCCACGACAGATTCAGTGCTCTCATCGGGCGTGCTTTCGGTTTCCGCGGTTTCTGCGCCCTGTGATGTCATGGATGCGGATTGCGCCTCCCCGCCACCAACGCCGCTGCCGTTGTTAACGTCATCTGTCGTAAGCCCTGCGGCGATTGCTTCACCTGCGCCGCCGGCGGTTTCACCTTCGCCTGTTTCTTCAACCGGCTCGGTCGGAACAACGCCGCCTTCGGTCGCGATCTGATTACCTTCGACAATCGCGTCGGCGATTCTCGAAGCAAACAGGCGCACAGCGCGCAAGGCATCGTCGTTTCCAGGGATCACGTAATCGATACCTTCGGGTGAACAGTTTGTGTCAACCACTGCGACAATCGGGATTCCCAGCCGGTTCGCTTCCGCGACTGCGATCTCTTCCTTTTTGACGTCGATGATAAAGACGGCGTCCGGAAGTCGCGACATCGCTTTGATTCCGGAAAGGTTCTTGTTCAAGCTCTCGCGCTCGCGGTCGAGCTTGATGCGTTCCTTCTTCGTCATCTTCTCGTAACGACCGTCAGTCTGCATGCTCTCGAGATCCTTGAGTCGTTTGATCGACTTTTGGACCGTCTGGAAGTTGGTGAGCAGACCACCGAGCCATCTTTGGTTAACGTAGTATTGACCGCACTTTTCCGCCTCTTCGCGGATCGCGTCCTGTGCTTGTCGCTTGGTGCCGACAAAGAGAACTGTCTTGCCTTTATCCTCAGCGATCAGGTTGGTGACGAAGGCAATCGCCTCGCGAAACATGCGCTGAGTTTTTTGCAGGTCGATGATGTAAATGCCATTGCGCTCGCCAAAGATGTATTCCTTCATCTTTGGGTTCCAGCGCCTAACCTGGTGGCCGAAGTGAACACCGGCCTCCAGCAGCTCTTTCATGGTAACCGAAACCAAACTAAGTCTCCTTCGCTAATTGGTTTAATGTACTCGCCGCAGCCTCTCGACTTGTTAAGCAACCAATCCGTGCTACGGCAATGGAATCGGTCCTATAAGACCTATACGTCCTATAGGACCTATAAGCGTTATCGTTTCGAGAACTGGAAGCGTTTCCGCGCGCCCTTTTGTCCGTACTTCTTGCGCTCCTTGATCCGAGGATCGCGGGTCACAAGACCGGCATGCTTGAGAGCCGGACGAAGATCGGCGTTGTATTCGAGCAACGCGCGCGTGATGCCGTGCCTGATCGCTCCCGCCTGGCCCGCTGGACCACCACCCGCAACGTTGATGACGAGATCAAACTTGTTCGTGGTCTCGGTCAGTTGCAGCGGTTGACGAATGATCATCCGCAACGTTTCGTTGGGGAAGTAGCGATCGAAAGGCTTGTGGTTAACTTTAACTTCACCAGCGCCGGGTCGCAGGTAAACTCGGGCCGTTGCCGATTTGCGTCGCCCGGTTCCGTAATACTGAATTTCAGCCACAGTTATCTTCCTCTAATTCCGCTAATCTTATTTTGAG
>DASVGE010000024.1:0-17955 GCA_036379695.1 Pyrinomonadaceae bacterium
TCGCCGGCTGGTCTCAAATCACAGATTACTTTGAGCGTTTGGACCGTGCATCCGATCGCGTTGTGGTCCAGACCGTGGGCCAATCGACGTTGAAGCGCCCCCTGATCGTAGCTTTCATTAGCGCGCGTGAGAATATACTGGCTCTGCCAAAATACAAAGAGATCCAGCAGCAGCTTGCCGATCCGCGCAAGGTAACCAGCGACCTGCAACGCGATCGGCTACTCGCCGACGGCAAGGTAGTTGTAACGATCTCATGCTCGATTCACTCCACTGAGATCGTCGCATCGCAGATGTCGATGCAACTCGCCTATGAACTGGCGACAGCACAGGACCCCGACACGCGCGCGATCCTGCAAGACACCATCTTGATGCTGATCCCGTCACCGAATCCCGACGGCATCGACATCGTCGCCGACTGGTATCGCAAAACACTCGGCACGCCGTACGAAGGAAAAGAACCACCCGAGCTTTATCATCACTACGCCGGTCACGACGATAATCGCGACTGGTTCATGCTCAATCTCAAAGAGACTCAGCTAATCACCCGCTTGCTGTGGCACGAGTGGTTTCCGCAAATCGTTTACGACGTCCACCAGCAAGGCTCAAACGGATCGCGGTTCTTCATTCCGCCTTTCTACGATCCACCAAATCCAAACATCTCGCCGTTATTGCTGCGACAGGTGGGACTCATTGGTCACAAGGTGGCCGCGGATCTTCAGGCAGCGGGTTTCAAAGGCGTGTTGACAAACGCTCTCTACGACACGTGGTGGCACGGCGGCTTCCGTACCGCACCCTATTATCACAATTCGATCGGCATCCTGTCCGAGGCCGCCAGCGCGCGGCTCATGTCGCCAGGCACCGTCACAACTGAACAACTCACACGGTCCACCACGCGCGGCATGCGCAACGCCACGGAAGTGACCACCAACTTTCCCGATCCCTGGCCCGCCGGGGAGTGGCGCCCGCGCGACATCATGGCGATGGAAATGATCGCCGCGCGATCGATTCTGTCGATGGCTGCGAAGTTTCGCGGCGAATACCTGCGCAACTTTTACGAACTCGGTCGCAAGAACATCGAGCTGCCAGCCAACAAGGGCGATACCATCGCGTACTTGATTCCGGCCGGACAAGCACGTGATGACGCGGTAGCGAAGCTGGTCGGCACCCTCGTCGATCAGGGCGTTGAAGTTTTCCGGCTTGACCAGGAACTCCACGTTGTTTTGAGCCACCAGGTCTTGCAGCGCACGAATCCGGCTAACGAGAAGCTTGGCAGGTACAAAATCGCCGGCCCGTTAACGGCGATGCAGGAAGTGCCGTTGGGCAGCTACATCGTGTTTCTCAACCAGCCGCAGCGATCGAACGTGCTGGCGCTCTTCGAGCCGCAAATCTATCCAAACCGGTTAACGGGGCAAGGCGAGGCGGAGCGTCCGTACGACGTTGCCGGCTGGACGCTGCCGCTGCAAATGGGCATTGAGGCGCCCGCAGTCGTTGCGATTCGAGAGAGTGCGAACGAACGCAAACTGACGCAACTTAAAGATGCGAATCAGGTCCGGGCTGACCTCTCGCTCGCTTTGAAAAAAGGTGAAGAGTCGCCGATCAAAAACCCGTTGAAGACTCCGGTCCGGATCGGGCTTTATAAACCGTGGTTGAGCAACATGGACGAGGGCTGGACGCGTTATATCTTCGACACGTTCAACGTTCCTTATTCGTCAGTGCGCGATGCGGATATCAGGCGCGGCGGACTCAACGCGAAGTTTGATGCGCTGATACTTTCGGCACAGACGAGCACGCAGATTATCAATGGCAACGTCGCGGGAACGCTGCCACCCGAGTACACGGGCGGTATCACGGAAGCGGGCGTCAAGAATCTGAAAGAGTTTGTGACGAATGGCGGGATGCTGATCTGTTTCGACGATTCATGCGACCTGGCGATCAAAGAGTTCAACTTGCCGCTGCGCAACGTGCTGGAAGGTGTCAGGACGTCAGAGTTTTACTGTCCGGGATCGATTGTCGCGCTTGAAGTCGATAACAAGAGCCCGGTAGCTGCGACGCTGCCCGCAACGCTGCCGGCGTACTTCGTCACGAGCGCGGCCTTTACAGCGACGGCGGATGCGAACGTGCGCGTGATTGCGCGTTACGCGAAGGAGAACGTGTTGCTGAGCGGCTGGTTGCTTGGTGAAGACAAGCTGCGCGGTCAGATAGCGCTGGCCGAGGTGAGCCTGGGAAAAGGCCGCATAGTGCTCTTCGGATTCCGCCCTCAGCATCGCGGCCAAAGCTGGGCGACGCTCCCCCTCATCTGGAACGCCCTCTCCAGCGCCACCACCAGCTCAACCGAAGAATAGGGCGCCACCTTGGAGTGCGGTGCCTTGGCACCGCTTTGGTCTTACTCCCGAAGAATTGGCCAAAGCGGTGCCAAGGCACCGCACTCCAAGGTGGCGCCCTATTCAAACAGACCTTGCCTGCCGGACACTGATGGCGCTATTCTTCCCCCGGAATACACGGTTATCTCTCCCTTGAGTCCCTCAAACCGCGAGCATCCAAAAGCCATGGCATGCATCAAAATGGGTTCGTGCGTTCGCAGCACTACCTGGAGCTTACTATGAAAAAGTTGTTCATTTTCCTATCGCTCCTCTCCCTGCTTGCAACCTCGACGAGCGTCGGATTTGGTCAAGGTCGCCCTCGACGTGTGGGGAATCAATCCAGTAACCAATCAACCAGCGCACCTGAAACCACTGCGCCTGCTCCAGCCCCCAGCAAGCCACCGGTGCTCGGCGGTGCTAACTATCCGAACAACCGCAAACCGGAACCAACACCAGAAGCAACTCCCACCGGCCCGGAAGAGGTCGATGCGGGCGACATCATTCGCGTCGATACCACGCTCGTGACGATTCCAGTCAGCGTGATGGATCGCGATGGCAGGTACGTGCCTAACCTGCAAAAGGAAGAATTTCGCATCTGGGAAGATGGAGTCGAACAGGAAGTCGCGTTCTTTCAGTCAGTCGACAAAGCGTTCTCGGTGGTGTTGATGCTCGACACGAGCCCGTCAACTCAGTTTCGACTCGAAGACATCCAGGACGCCGCGATCAGCTTCGTCAATCAACTTCGTCCGGACGACAGGGTAATGGTCGTCTCGTTCAACGACGACATCAAGATCCTGAGCGAGTTCACTACCGATCGATCAAAGCTGCGCCGCGCCATCGAACGCGCCAGGACCGATGACGGCACACGTTTGTACGACGCGGTCGACATGGTCATCAATCAACAGTTGAGTAAAGTCCAGGGAAGAAAAGCGATCGTGCTTTTCACTGACGGCGTTGATACGACGAGCCGCCACGCGACCTACGAGAGCAATGTCATGGACGCGCAGGAGCTCGATGCGTTGATCTATCCGGTGCAGTACGACACCGCGCGCGACATGAGCGTTCAGAATTATCCACCGATGGGTAGTATCGATATCTTCGGGCAAATACTGGGCGGTATCTTCGGTGGCGGACGTCCCAGAGGCGGAGGTGGCGGCGGCTACCCGCGACGGCGAGGCACGGCGCGCGGTGATTACGAGTTAGGCGATCATTATCTGCGAGAGTTGGCTAACAGCACCGGCGGTCGTGAATATCAGGCTGACTCGCTCCAGAACATGAGCTTCGCGTTTGCGAACGTCGCGGAGGAACTGCGACGACAGTACAGCATCGGGTACTATCCGAAGCGTCCACCCCAGGCGGGACAGCGACGCCAGATCCGGGTACGCGCGCGGCAGCCAAATCTGGCGGTTCGTGCACGCGACAGCTACATCTTCAATCCATCGAATGGAGCGTCAGTGGTCGACAACTCTCGATCAAATCCACCGGTGTTGAGATAGTTCACGCAACTCACCAAGAACAAGTCAAGAGGGCTTGGAACAAGTCAGGAAGAGGGGCTTGCCCCCGCTGTCGCGACTTCAAACAGCGGGGGCAAGCCCCTCTTCCTGACTTGTTCTTCCAACTACCAACTACGACACCATCCGACTTATCACTTCAGTTGCAGGCAGCCGTACCGTCAGTATCGCTCCGCCTTCAGTTTTATTGGCTGCCGACACCGTGCCGCCGTGAAGCTCGACAAGGTGCCTCACGATCGCCAGCCCCAATCCCAGTCCACCATGCTTGCGCGTGCTCGAGCTGTCTGCCTGGCTGAACCTGTCGAATATCCGTGGCAGGAAGTCAGCCGGCACGCCTGGTCCGGTGTCCTCGATCCTAATCTCGGCGAGCGAATCGTTCCGCTCCAGATATACATCCACGGCGCCGCTGGTTGGCGTGAACTTCACCGCGTTTGCCAGCAGGTTCCAGAACACCTGCTGCAGCCGCTCAACATCAGCTCTGACAATCATGTCAGGAGCTTCAACGTGAATCACGATCTTGATCTCTTTCGCTTCAGCCGCCGGACGTACCGCATCGATAGCAGCGTGAATCACCAGCAGTAGATCCACCGGCTGCGTGCTGATGCGTAGTTTTCCAGTCACGATCCGCGACACGTCGAGCAAGTCTTCAATAATCTGGCGTTGCGCCGCCGCATTCCTCTCGATGACTTCCACCGCGTGCGACTTTCCCTCATCGTCGAGTTGTCCCGAACGAAGCAACCTGGACCACCCCACCACGGCGTTCAGCGGCGTTCGCAGCTCGTGCGACACAGTCGCCAAAAACTCCTCCTTCAATCGACTCGCTTCTTCCGCCTGCTGCCGTGCATGACTTTCGCGTTCCAGCAGTTCCGATCGCTCGATCTCAGCTTTCACTGCCGCCGTGATATCCATCGTGACACCACGCATCCCTACTGGACCAGTCTCGTCATTAACAACAATCGACTGCGCCTCAACCCAAACTTCGCGCCCATCTTTGTGCATCCAGCGAAACCGGCTCGTCCCGCCTTTCCCTGACTCGAAGATCGCCATCGCTTCAGCAGCCGCGCGTTCCTTGTCTTCGGGATGAACGATCGAGAGCCAGAAGTTTGGTGTCGACAACCACTCCTCTTCGCTATACCCGAGCATCTTTTCGACGTGACTGCTGACAAAATCGATGCGCTGATTGGCGGCGTCCGGCTTTCCCCACGCCTCCCAAACCACGCCCGGCACGTGCGCGACAATGTCTTCCACTCGCTTGAGATGATGTTCGAGCGCTGAAGCAAGTCTCCACTTCTCCTCTTCAGCTTTCCGTCGTTCGGTCGTGACCGCAGCCACGAGCAATGTCATCAACGAACTCACACCGACAAACGAGATCAATAACAGTAATTCGACGTTATCATTCCGTTGGACAAACGGACCGTAGTCGTGTTTCGCGCCCCAGACAGCCACTGCCGCCATCAACACGATCCCACTCGTTACAATGCGCTGATCGAACTTGACTGCCGCCCACAACAAACACGGCAAACAGAGATACGCGAGCGGGTATGTCTTGATGGGACCGGGAAACCAACCTCCAAACACGATCAGCACTACGATCACCAGCAGCACAAATAAACTGGCGAGCTCCGGCATGTCACGCTGATCGATCTTGCCCGACGAACTCCACGAGAGCAGCAACGGCGAGACGATGAGCGCGCCAAACCCGTCGCCCATCCACCACGTCAGCCAGAGCCACCAGAAGTCGCGCCAGCGCGTCGGGTCGGCAAAACACACGCTCAAATTACCAATCGTCGCGCTGACGAGTGGCGCCAGCACCGCAGCGTAGACGACAAACGTCAGCACATCGCGCACGGAGCCGAAAGTCCTATTCCAGCGTTTAGATCTCTGCAGGAGAAACCAGGCGACCAGTGCTTCAAGCGTATTGCCAGTTGCTATGCCGATGGCGGAAGCGACGGGAATGTTAGTGAGTAGATTCGCGGCGAGTGCGCCGATGAAAACGCCGGGCCACACTCGAACACCGAGGATCAGCAATGAAGCAATCGCGATCCCCGTGGGCGGCCAAACAGGCGTGACATTTTCGTGGAGAGTGGCGAGTGAAAGACCGAGTTCCGCCCCGAGAAAGTAAACGATGGCAACGAGTAAACTCAGTCCAATCGGGCGAAGCGCGGGGCGTTTCATCAAACTGATTGTAGCTCTCGAAAGAAAAAAGCGCGGCGGTTTTTGCCGTCCGCCGCGCCAACTATACCCACAGGAGGAAAGGGGTATTCAACGCGCGAAGTATAGAGGATCTGAAGGAGGGTGGCAATGTTCGGTACCGCACTCTGTCGGTAACGAAACGCGCCCCAAGCTAAACCGCTTTCAACCCATTTTAATGTTGAGTCTTAATTGCTTTCGGGGCCTCTTAAGGTGTTCTACGTACACGGCGAAATAGTCTCCGTGTGCTAACATTTGATTCCCCCTCCATTTGATCTAAGACAATAGCCTGTCCAGCCGCGTTGGGCATTCGTCTCCCCCGGTTCGTCTTTGAACAGTCTGTCATCCCGGAAGGAGCTTATGGCAACGCGCGACATCATCGTAATCGGGGCGTCCGCAGGAGGAGTTAAGGCGTTATCACAACTTGTCGCCGATCTGCCTCGCAATCTACCAGCCGCTGTTTTCATAGTTCTCCACATTCCCGCAAACGTTCCCAGTTGGTTGCCGCAAATCCTCGCGCGGGAATCAAAGCTGCCGGTCGAGCATGCGAAGGATGGAGAGCCAATAAAGCAAGGCCGGATCTACGTGGCGTCACCGGATCACCATCTGTTGATAGAAGATGGCGGCATCAAGCTCGTGCGTGGCCCAAAAGAGAACATGCATCGTCCTTCCATTGATGCGCTATTCCGCTCGGCTGCGCGTTGGGCCGGACCGCGTGTCATTGGAGTTGTACTGACCGGCGCGCGCGATGATGGGAAGGTAGGCATGCGTGCCATAAAGCAGCGAGGCGGTATTGCAGTCGTCCAGGATCCTTCAGAAGCCGCTTTTCCCAGCATGCCCCTGAGTGTTATGCAGGATATCGAAGTTGATTATTCAGTACCCTTGCGGGAGATCGCACCGTTGCTGTTCACACTCTCTCGCCAGAAGGTTGACGCAGAAGGGAGGTACCCTGTGTCGGATCAGGTAGAGATCGAAGCGAAGATTGCCGAACAGGAAATGGAAGCCGACGAGCTTATCGCCAGTGTTGAACGAATCGGAAAGATATCGAAACTGACCTGCCCCGACTGTCACGGCGCACTCTGGGAGATCGACGACGAAGAAATCCTTCGCTATCGCTGTCACGTCGGACACGCTTACTCGGCGGAAGCTTTGAGCGACGGACAATCGGAAATGCTCGAGGGCGCTCTCTGGTCTGCGGTGAGGGCACTGGAGGAGCAGATGATGCTGGCACGTAGAATTGTCGAGCGCGCTCGCAAGACCAACCAACTGCGCGCTGCCAGGACCTTTGAGCAACGCGCCAAAGAAGCTGAAAAGCACAGTTCGGTAATCCGGCAACTATTGCTGACTGAAAAGAAAGATGATATAGGCGACGAGGTATTACAGGGCGACGACTAACAACTCCTTATGCCTGATTCCATTAAAGCTCAAGTTCATTCGGACGACCTGGTGGTAGTTGGTTCTTCCGCAGGCGGTGTAAATGCTCTTTCGACTCTGGTAAGCACACTTCCCAGATCGTTCCCCGCACCCGTTGTACTCGCACAACACCTGGACCCACAACGTCCGAGTCATCTGGGATCGATCCTCGAGCGACGCAGCATCTTGCCGATAGTTGTCGTCAACGAGCATCAGCCCACCAAATTGGAAGGTGGCAAGATCTATGTTGTGCCCGCCAACAGGCACGTAAAGATTGTAGACGGCCACGTACATCTCGAAGGCGACCACGCTGATCGACCGAAACCGTCAGTTGACCTGTTGTTGTCGAGTGCCGCTGAGTCGTACGGAGAACATCTCATTGCCGTCATTCTCACCGGGTCCGGATCGGACGGCGCCGCCGGAGCGGTGGACGTTAAAAATGCGGGCGGAGTCGTCATCATTCAGAATCCGCAAACCGCAGCTTATCCGTCGATGCCGCTTTCACTACCTCCCACGGCAGTAGATCACATCATCGACATGGAACAGATCGGGCCGCTGCTTTACGACATATTGAAGGGCGCGCAGTTGCCGATGACCGAGAAGGTGGACGATCCACTTCGGGACCTGCTTACGCAGGTGAGCGCCCAAACCAACATCGATTTCCGCAATTACAAGTCGTCTACAATATTGCGGCGGATCGGACGGCGCATGGCGGTTACCCACAACGCCAACATTCGCGACTACACAGACTACCTGCGGACCCACCCGGACGAAGTCAAAGATCTCGTCAAAGCATTTCTGATCAAGGTAACCGGGTTCTTTCGCGATCCTGAAGCTTACGAGTTTCTGCATTCCACGATAATTCCTGAGCTGATCGAGCGCGGGCGTGAGAATGGTCGCACCCTGCGATTCTGGTCCGCGGGATGCGCCACTGGTGAAGAAGCGTACTCACTGGCATTGCTACTTGCAGACCATCTCGGTCCCGAGCTTCCCGAGTGGAACCTGAAGATCTTCGCCACCGATCTGGCCGGGGATGCGATCGCCTTTGCGCGCCGCGGGCTCGATCCGGAGAACGTGCTTGCAGATATGCCGGATCACTTCCGGACTCGTTATTTTGAACGAATCGATCACGGATACCGCATCAGCAAGTCGCTGCGCCAGGTAGTCATTTTCGGGCAACAGGACATCAGCCGGGGTGTGCCCTTTCCCCGCATTGACCTGGTAACCTGTCGAAATTTGTTGATTTACCTGAAGCCCGACCTGCAACAGATTGTGCTCGATCTCTTTGCCTACTCGTTGCACCAGTCGCGTGGCTACTTGTTTCTCGGTAAAGCGGAAACGACCCGACCCACTAAAGCTACTTTTGAGCTCGTCAACAAGAAATGGAAGATCTATCGCTGCCTCGGCGGTCCCCTGCATTTCCCGGTACACGAAACTCTTCAAACAGGGACCGTCAATCACACGTGGCGCGAGCCACGCCGCCGGTCGCAGGTGAACACCGTGCTCCAGAATCCGCTCGATCTGACGCAAGCTGAAGTCGAGGTCGCCCAACTGCGACGCATTAACGAAACAATGCTTCGTTACACGAACGTCGCAGTCGTGATCATCAATCGCCAGTACCGAATTCTTACCATCAATGCCGCTGCACGCCGGTTGTTCGCTGTGCGCGATATCGCCTACGATCAGGACTTCCTGCACACGGTGCGCGGCATGCCTTATCAGGAGGTGCGTCGCGCCATCGATACGTGCTTCCGCGAACACACAACCATGAACCTGAACGAAATGGAACTGGAGCAAACGTCCGAGGGTTCCGGAAGATACGTCAGCTTCACGGTCATGGCGATGCAGACCGAGCACGGCGCGCCCGCGCTTGCCGTGATTACGGCATTGGATGTAACCGAACAAGTGCAGATCAAAAAACGACTTGAGGCTATACAACGTGAGCATGCCGAACTGGTCGGTGAATTGAGCGCCGGCAACAAGCGTTTCTCGACGATGAACAAAGAACTCCAGGATGCCAACGAAGAGCTCCAGGCAGCCAATGAAGAGTTGATGCTCACGCAGGAAGAATTGCAGGCGACCAATGAAGAGTTTGAAGCTACTAACGAGGAGTTGCAGGCCACCAACGAAGAACTCGAAACCAACAACGAAGAACTTCAGGCGACCAATGAAGAGCTGCAAACCACCAACGATGAATTGACAGCCAGAACCATCGAACTACAGGAGTTGACCAGGCAATACCGCACGGAGCAACTTCAACTCTCCTCGCTGCTCGAGCGATTTCCTCATTACGTTATGGTCCTCAACGCCGACGACTTTACCATTCACGCCATCAATCCCGGCTACAAGCAGATACTGGCTAACCGCAACGTTGTCGGCCTGTCGCTAAGTGAAGTTTTCAGCGGGAAGGATGTCGACGACCTGATCAAAGTGCTCAGGAAAGCAGTGAGCGAAGGGCAGTCGATCAACACCTCTCCCATCAACGCCAGTGTCGACGGAAATCACGAGCAAGCCGATACGCGTTTTATTCACACACTGGTGCCGGTCACGGATGCTACCGGTTCGACTGTGAGTCGCGTGTTTATTTATAGTGAGAAAGCTGAGTAGACGGCGGGGGCATACTTCTAAAGTCAGCTTGCATGATGTTGTAGCATTCGCACACCGCCGAAGTTAACGTGTCACGATTCGGGATGTGAAGTTGACCACGGCGATACTCAATCGCCTTCATATCCTGCAGCATACCGGCCGCAACTGTAATTCCAGCCCGCCGAGCACCAACTCTGGACGCAATCATCTCCTGAGTCAAACTCAGATTCGCTCCACCAACCCGATCGTGAATCATCAACAACCAGCAGCACAGCCGTTCCATGATCGTGTGGCGCGTGTTGCACACGCAGCGCTGCGAGACTTGTGTGACCAGCGATCGATAACACTTCAGCAATGCTTTGAGCGCAGTTTCATTCTGGACAAAAAGCCTGTCCAGAAGTTTCGCTTCGAGTTGAATCGCATTGCCGCCGATGGTGACCCAGATCCATTGCCGGGAACGTCCACTGCCAAGAACTGTCGATATTCCCACCAGTCCTTCGCGGCCGACCATCGACGTTTCCATGGTAGTGCCGTCTTCCATGATTGCCAGTCCTGAGACAACGGAATCGATAGGAAAGTAGACGTAGTCGATTTGATCTCCGAGTTCATAAAGAACCTGGTTCACCGTGAGCGGCACTACTCGGAGTTCAGAAAGCAGATCGCTACTAATACTCGGTACGCTCAAAAGCTTATTAAGCAATTCGTTTCGGGAGGTGACAGTCGAGGCTATCACTTCCTTTCTGTCTAATAACATCGAATGAAAATTCGTGGTCATCCCGTTACTCCTGAACCTGCACTAGAGAACCCGGATGATATTAATAAGGGGCAAACCGCTTGTGGGGTGAAATGATTGTACGCTCATTGTGCGGGCGCGTACAGTTTATTAGTACACGCACGATGCGCCGCGTTACACAAGATTTTGCACGAACTTATCTCATAGGGAT
Organism: Pyrinomonadaceae bacterium; assembly: GCA_036379695.1. Classification (GTDB taxonomy): domain Bacteria; phylum Acidobacteriota; class Blastocatellia; order Pyrinomonadales; family Pyrinomonadaceae; genus PSRF01. The sequence goes on from DASVGE010000024.1 coordinate 11,005, forward strand.
TCTCCTGAATCAAAACTGTTCGCCAACGTACCGACAATATATTAATACGCGCATAGAGTCGCTACAACACAACAAGCAGGGTGGCCGCGGTCGACATATCCTTCCCGACTGACCTTGAGAAACTTATGTCGGCCCGGCCTTTTCTTTCGTAGATTTTTTAATTCCCGAAAAAACCGAACGCAACGCTCCCATTAGCGAGTACACGCTATGCTGATAAATACTACCCCCCGTGTCCTCTATATCGAGGATCATGAAGATACGCGTGAGCTGGTTACCCTCGTGCTCGAGCAGCGCTCGTATGAAGTTGTCACTGGTTCAACGATAAAGAGCGGAGTAGAACTGGCCTGCTCGCAGCGCTTTGATCTTTACTTGTTGGATTCATGGCTGCCGGATGGGTCAGGTCTGGATCTCTGCCGGCGGATACGTGAGTTCGATCAATCCACGCCGATTCTCTTTTACTCCGCTGCCGCTTACGAGATCGATCGCGACCAGGCAATCCGTTGCGGCGCTCAAGCGTATCTCATCAAGCCAAGCCAGCCATCGGAGTTGTGTAGCCTCGTTACCACTTTGATCGAATCCTACCGTAGCTGCCTGCGCGCCGCGAGTTAATTTGTGCGTGGCGCATGTGCCGGCCAGATGCGCCACAGCAGCAATCCGCATAACCACAAACAAAGAACCGTTAATGCAGTGAGCAGGAACCAGAATGTCCAATACGAGGGGAACGTTTGTTCCCATCCTGCCTGAACAGCGTGTGCGAGGTTTACGTTGAGTTGCGGCGCCGTGAAGAAACGTGATGCGAGTTGGACCACCAGATACCAACCGAGCGCCCAGCGCCAGGCAGTGCGATCCATTCCGTAGTGCCTGATCGCGATCATCGCCACGATGAGCCCGCCGACGTGCGCGAGCATTGAACTCAGAAACACACCCCACGTAAGCACGACCCAGCCAAACCAGACAACCAAACCCGGAAGCGTCCAGATGGCGGCGAGCCGGATCGGCACGGGCTTCTCGAGGAAGAGACCCATCGCGAGAATCAGGTTACCGATGTTGCACATCCAGAACATGTGTCCGAGCTCGTTGATTGGCCAGTAGTGCAGAAACTGAGCGATGAAGAAGATCAGCGGGAGTATGCCGAGCAGCCGGAGTTTGGTGCGGGGGGAAAGATTCATTGACGAGTCGCTAGAATAACAGCAATTCGAAAAAAACACTGCGTATGCTTTCGTGACTCAGCGTCTTTGTGGTAAGAAATCTGGTCGAAGTTATGAGTTCTCTGGAAGACCTCCTCAACAAATCAATACCCGAACTGAGTGACCTCTTTGTGCGGCGGCAACGGCGGGTGCCTAAAGGTTTACTTGAAGCCCTCGAAGTTGATCGGCGACAGGGCGCGCACCAGCTCGCCAAACGCATTCGCGGTCGTTACCGCGAGAACCGCTCCGAAGGACAACGGCTGCACTTCCTGCTGCGCTTTGAGATCGAGCTCTGGGCTCAGGGTTACGGGCTCGTAGCCGGCGTCGACGAAGCGGGCATGGCGCCGCTCGCGGGACCCGTCGTCGCCGGTGCTGTCATCCTGCCGCAGAACTACAAGCTGCGCGGACTCAACGATTCGAAGAAGATCCTCGATCCTGAGAAACGAGATGAGCTCGCGCAACAGATCAAACAGGATGCTGTGTGCTGGGCAGTGGGTATCGCCGAGGTCGAGGAGATCGACAAGATCAACATCTATCACGCCGGGCTACTCGCGATGCAACGAGCCTGGCAGGGGTTGAATGTGCAACCCGATTTCATACTCGTCGACGCGCGCAGGATTCCGAATTGCCAAACACCTCAACGTGGCATCATCCGCGGCGACGCGCTTTCAGCCAGCATCGCGGCCGCATCGATCATCGCGAAGACCACGCGCGACGCGCACATGCTCGAGCTGGACCAGATCTACTCCGGCTACGGGCTCGCGACGCACAAAGGTTACCCCACCCCCGAGCACTGTCGTGCTCTAAAAGATCTCGGCGCTCTCCCCATTCACCGCCGCAGCTTCGCGCGCGTGCGACAGGCCCTCGGCCTCGACCCAATCCAAACTGAGCTCTTTGGCGCCGAGGAAGAGATCCCGCAAGAGGTTCACCAAGAGATGACAATGGAAACCTCTGCGTGATACTTAAGGAATCACTTTAGGGCTTACTTGTCGCCGATGGCTTCCTTAACGGAATACAAGAAGAAAAGAAAGTTTGATAAGACTCCTGAGCCTGGGCCGGAGAAGAAGCATACTCGCACCCGCCGCTTGTACGTCATCCAGAAGCATCGCGCGACGCAACTGCATTACGACTTCCGTCTCGAAGTCGATGGCGTGCTGAAGTCGTGGGCCGTGCCGAAAGGACCATCACTCGATCCGAAAGTGAAGCGACTGGCGATGGAGGTTGAGGATCATCCGGTCGACTATGCGAAGTTTGAAGGTGTGATACCTGAGGGTGAGTATGGTGGCGGCACGGTGATGGTCTGGGACTACGGCACCTACAAGCCGGAAGAGACCGATGATGTTGAAGCTTCGCTGCGCAAGGGCGAACTCAAGTTCACGCTTAATGGAGAGAAGTTAAAAGGGTCGTGGGTGCTGGTGCGCACGCGCGGTGGACGGCAGTGGTTGTTGATCAAGCATCGTGATTACTACACGACTGAAGAAGACGTGACAGAGATCGCGCCCGTTTCGATCCTCACGCGACGTTCGCTCGCCGAGATCGCAGAAGATGAAGGCGGTGACGTCAAGAAAGCCGCCACGGGCGACCCGAAAAAAATCCCACGACGCACAGGCGTCAAGCGCCGCAAGAAAGGCGCCAAAGCCAAGGTCTGGCACAGCAACCGAACCAGTTAAATCCATCCACAGATTACGCAGATTCAATCTGTGCAATCTGTGCAATCTGTGGATTAAATAAGTCCTCGATAAGACAACTGCCCATCGACGATGCGGGCGGCGGAGGTGTAGGGATGTTCTTCGGTTTTGGTTTGGTCGAGGATGTGGATGACGGTGTGGCCGGAGGCTTTCAGGTAATCGGAGATCAGGCTACGATGACAACGCCACCAGAGCGACTCCGCACACATCACCGCGACGCGAGACCGGCGTTCGAGCTCAAGTAACTCTTCAAGTGCTTTCTTAAACTCATCCGTCTCCATGTGATCGGCGTAAGCACGAAACTGAGGATTCTTCCACGCTGTGTTGTGCGAATCTGCGCGCGGCGCCCTGCGCCCGCCCAACCTCGGCTCATGCCTGTACTCAATCCCTATCGCCGCCAGCGACTCCGACAGCGCCGCCCGATTGAACTGCGGATACCGCCGCGACCCCGGAAACATGCGCACATCAACCAACACTTTAATCCCATGCGCCACGAGAATCTGCCCAAACTCCTCAGCGCTCCGTGTCGAATGTCCGACTGTCCAAACGGTACTCATAGAATTATTGCTTATGTGCCTTATGTGCCTTTTTGTGGCTAAGTCTTTTTTGTGCCTCTTTGTGGCTAAGTCTTCTTTGTGCCTCTTTGTGGCTTAGTCTTCTTTGTGCCTCTTTGTGGCTCATCCTGTGCTTCAACTGTAGGCTTGCCGACGGTTAAAGGTAAGCTTCAAGTTTGAACCGCCCCTTCGCTTCGTAAACCGGCTTCCACAAATCCCCGAGCTTCCGCACGCGCGCCGGCACGTTGTCGATTCTGAAGTCTTCAATCGCGATCCCGCGCTCGAGTTCTTTCCACATGACCGGCGTAGACACGCTCGGCAGCTTATTAGGCCTGACGGAGTAGACCGACGCCAGCGTGCGGCCCCACGCATTCTGGTTGTAGTCGACGAGGACTCTTCCCTTTGGCCTTTTCGAAACCTGGTAGACCGCAGTCAACAGCTTTGGCGCCTGCGACGCAACCGCGTACGCAAACTCCTTTGCAAACGTCCATACCTGCTTCTGAGTTGGTCCACGCTTTACGGGAACGTAGATGTGAATTCCTTTCGAGCCCGTAGTCTTCGCATAGCTGGGAATCTTCAGCGAGTCGAGCGCGAGCTTGAGAAACAGGGCCGCCTCGCGGACTTTCTCAAACGAAGCATTCGGCACCGGATCGAGATCGAAATGCAGATAATCCGGGCGATCGACGTCGTCACAGCGCGCATACCACTGGTTAAGATCGATGCAACCGAGATTGATCACCCACATCAACGCCGCCACATCCTGAATCATCGGGAAGTTGATGATGTTTCCCGACTCGTGCTCGATGTTACAGATCTCGATCCAGTCAGGCCGCGGCGAGGGCGCGCGCTTCATGAAGAAGAACTCGCCCGCCGCGCCGTTCGGGTAACGCTTCATCACCATCGCGCGTTCTGTAACGTGAGGGAGCAGCACGGGCGCCACGTCGAGGTAGTACTGGATGAGGTCTCGTTTCGTGACACCCAGTTTCGGCCAGAAGAGTTTGTTGAGGTTGGTGAGCTTCACCACCTTGCCGTCGTCAAACTCGATGTCGAGATTGTTCTTGTCTTTCGGAAGCTTGATCTGAGGAATTACACGAGGTTTCCGTGACCCTGACTTTCTCTCTATTGTAGCCGGGTGATACTCACGCGTCGGAAAAAGGGGCATTAGTTGAAGTAAAACCTTAGACAAAAATTCCAGGTCGTATAAGTCCTAAAGACCTATATCACCGTTCCATCAGCGATTACTGCATTCTTCGGCACGATGATGATGCTGTCGCGAATGAAGAACGCGCCGCCCGGACCATCGACCTCCGCCACACCCGCTTCGTTCAGTAGTCGCGCATTCTTTCCGATGCGCGCGTTCTTGTCGATGATGGCGCGCCTGATGACGGTTCCCTCCCCTATGCCGACCCGCGGCAAACCCTTAACGAGATCGCTGCGCATCTCTTCGAACGTCTGGTAGTAGTCGGCGCCCATCAAAAACGACGAATCGATCTGAACGCCTTTCGAGATCCGGCTGCGCAGGCCCACCACCGAGTTATTGATCTTCGCGCCATTGATAATGCAGCCGTCGCTGATGATCGAATCGTTGATCTCCGTCTCTTCGATCTTCGATGGCGGCAGGTAGCGCGTACGTGTGAAGACGGGGGCTTCGGCGTCAAACAAATTGAATTTCGGGATCTTGCTCGTCAGATCGAGATTGGCGCGATAGAAAGCACCGATCGTTCCGATGTCTTCCCAATAACCGTCGAACATGTAAGCCTGCACGTGCCGCGATTTAATCGCCGCCGGAATGACGTGCTTGCCGAAATCCATCCACGAGGGATCTTCCGCGAGCAGTTGCTCGAGGTGTTCATACTTGAAGACGTAAATTCCCATCGACGCGAGAAACGGTCGTCGCTGTGCGTCGTTCGCATCAAGCCCGAGCTTAGTAGTGTCGACCTGCATTGAAAGCAAATCTTCACCTTTAGGTTTTTCTTTAAACTCGACTATGCGCCCGGTTTCGTCAGTCTTCAACAATCCAAACTCGCTCGCCGAACGCGGTTCGCATGGAATTACGGAAACGGTAACGTCCGCATTCGTCTCGTGATGACGTTCGAGAAACTGTCGATAGTCCATGCGATAGAGATGATCGCCGGAGAGAATCAGCAGCGTGTCGATGCCCCAGTCGCGGATGTGCGGCAGAACTTGTCGCACCGCGTCGGCAGTTCCCTGAAACCACTGCGGGCTTTCCGGTGTTTGTTCCGCCGCGAGGATCTCGACGAAGCCGTTTGAGAATTGCGAGAAGCGATACGTTTGCGCGATGTGTCGATTGAGTGACGCGGAGTTGTATTGCGTCAGCACGAACGTGCGCAGGATGTCGGAGTTGATGCAGTTTGAGAGTGCGATGTCGACGAGGCGATACTTGCCACCGAGCGGCACCGCCGGTTTCGAGCGTTGCTGTGTGAGCGGAAAGAGACGATTACCGGCGCCTCCGCCGAGAATAACCGCCAACAGTTTAGGGTTTGCCGGCATAAGTGATTAATAAGCAGTGGGGGTTGCGAACGAGGGACTCTTGCCCGCGGCTTCCTGTGCGATCTTTACGCCCACGCTGGCGCCGATGCGCGTGGCGCCGGCTTCAACCATCTTGCGTGCGTCTTCAAGACCTTTGACGCCGCCGGACGCTTTCACGCCGAGTTCCGATCCGACTGTGCGTCGCATCAGCGCGACGTCGGCGACAGTAGCACCGCCTTTTGAGAATCCGGTTGAAGTTTTTACGAAATCTGCGCCGGCTTTTTTTGCTGCCTGGCAGGCGCGTACTTTTTCGTCGTCAGTCAGTAATGCCGTCTCGATGATCACTTTGCAGATCGCGTCGTATTCGTGTGCGACTTGTGCGACCGAGCGGATATCGTGTTCGACGAGACAATCGTCGCCGCTCTTGAGCGCGCCGATGTTGATTACCATGTCCACTTCCCTTGCCCCGTCGAAGATCGCTCGTCGTGCTTCGTAGGCTTTGACGTCAGGCAACGTGGCGCCGAGTGGAAAGCCGATGACGGTGCAGACGGGAATGCCGCTGCCGCTCAGGTTGCAGGCGGCGACGCGCACCCACGTCGGGTTGACGCATACGGATGCGAAGCGATAGCTCGCCGCTTCCTGGCAAAGCTTCTTGATGTCGTCGTCGGTAGCTTCGGGTTTCAGGAGCGTGTGATCGATGAGGCTGGCCCATTCCCGCGCGGAAGCGGTTTGGCCGAGCACCAGGCCGATGCGCGCCGCGCCCGCGTCGACAATCCGGTGCATCCGTTCGGGGCAGCGATGAAAACATTCCGACGTGCAACCACACATCGCCGCCTGTTCCGCGCTACCATCGCCATTCAGGCGCGCAACGATCACATCGGTGATCTGCTCAATTAAGGCTTCGTAATCGCCATTGTGGGAAAAGGGCATGACGCGAGCATTTTAGCACGCCGAGAGAACTTGACCCCTCCTTGGAGTGCGGCGGCTTGCCGCCGCTTTGTTATCGAGGAAGCTTGATCGAGACCAAAGCGG
>DASVGE010000025.1:0-19009 GCA_036379695.1 Pyrinomonadaceae bacterium
GTGGAGCAAACTTCGCGAGGCGAGCGCGCCTTCGATATTTACTCACGACTGCTGAAAGACAATATTATTTTCCTGGGTACCCCGATCGACGATCAGATTGCCAACCTAATCGTAGCCCAACTCCTATTTCTCGAAGCTGAAGACCCCGAAAAAGATATAAACCTGTATATCAATTCTCCTGGTGGTTCGATTACCGCAGGAATGGCGATCTACGACACGATGCAATTCATTCGCCCGGATGTTACGACGATTTGCGTCGGACAATGCGCATCGATGGGCGCCCTGCTCTTAGCCGCAGGCGCCAAAGGAAAACGTTTCGCCCTTCCAAATTCACGTATCCTCATTCACCAACCATCAGGCGGATCACAAGGTCAGGCAACAGACATCCGCATTCAGGCAGAAGAGATTCTGCGAATGCGCGAACTCACCTCCCAAATCATCGCCAAGCATACCGGTCAGTCGTACGACACAGTCGAACGCGATGTGGAACGGGATAAAATTATGTCTGCCACGCAGGCCAAGGAATATGGTTTAATAGACGAGGTCATCGCGCACCGAGAGTAGACCGCGCTGTCCCCCAAAGGAGCTTCATCGTTAGATTATGGTGAGACGAACTGATGATACTCTGCGCTGCTCGTTTTGCGGCAAATCGCAGAACGAAGTTAAGAAGCTCATTGCCGGTCCCACTGTTTACATCTGTAACGAGTGCATCGACATCTGCAACGAGATCATCACCGACGATCAACAGGCAGAGTCAGTAGCCACTCGCCCGCCGCTGCCCAAGCCCGGAGAGATCAAAAACTTTCTCGACGAATACGTGATCGGCCAGGAGGAAACGAAGAAGCGCCTGGCCGTCGCCGTTTATCAACACTACAAACGAATCGAGCTCGGTCGCCGTCGTTCCGACGTCGAGATCCAGAAAGCAAACATTCTTCTGATCGGGCCAACCGGAACCGGCAAGACGTTGCTGGCGCAAACACTCGCGCGCATGCTCGCCGTTCCTTTCACCATCGTCGATGCTACAACGCTGACTGAAGCAGGCTACGTCGGTGAAGACGTCGAGAACATCATTCTCAAACTGCTGCAAGCTGCCAACGGCGACGTCGAGCGCGCACAACAAGGCATCATCTATATCGACGAGGTCGACAAGATCTGTCGCAAGGATGAGAACCCGTCGATCACGCGCGATGTGTCCGGCGAGGGCGTGCAGCAAGCGCTCCTGAAGATCCTCGAAGGAACTGTCGCGAACGTTCCACCACAGGGTGGACGCAAACATCCGCACCAGGAGTTTTTCCCGGTCGACACGACCAACATTCTCTTCCTTTGCGGCGGCGCATTTGTCGGACTCGAAAAAGTGATCGAACGACGGCTGCGCAACAAGTCGCTCGGATTCCATGCGGAAGTTAAGTCAGGCACTCATCGACATGCGGATGCGCTGGCCCAGGTGCAGCCCGAGGACCTGATTCGCTTTGGCTTGATCCCGGAGTTTGTCGGACGCCTGCCGGTGTGCGGCGTGCTTCACGAACTCGATGAGGGAGCGCTCATCAAGATCCTTACTGAACCAAAGAACGCATTGGTCAAGCAATACCAGAAGAAATTTGACTTCGACAACGTCAAGCTTAAGTTCACCGAGGATGCGCTCAAGGCCGTCGCCCGACAGGCTGTCGAGCGCAAGGTCGGCGCCCGCGGACTAATGATGATCCTCGAGGAACTGCTGCTCGACGCAATGTACACCCTTCCTTCTCAGAAACGCGTCAAAGAATTCGTTATAACCAGCGAAATGGTCGAACGTCGCCGGGCTGTTCCCGGTGAAGGCCTGACTGGAATTGACGGCGCTGCCGCCTAAAACGACTGTAGCCACAAAAAAGGCCACAAAAAACATTAATTGGATTTACTTGTGTGCTTTTTTGTGGCCAAATCTGAAAGTAGCGTACCCGCAGGGAAATGTTTTACAATTAGCCCCTCTCTCCGGATAGAGATGTTTCACCATGGAAGAATACTCAGACAGAACCCCCGCCGACGTAGCCTGGTACCCGATGGTGCCAATCCGCGACGTCGTGATATTCCCTTTCACTAAAGTCGCTTTCAAAATCGGTCGCGCCGGCTCCGTGCGGGCGCTCGAACAGGCTCTGGCGACAGACCGGACGATTTTTTTAGCTACTCAACACGACGCCACCGTCGACGAGCCCAGCCCCGAACAGATCTACGGGATTGGCACGCTCGGCCGCATTCTCCAGTCGCAGAAACAGGAGAACGGCCAGATCAAGGTGGTTGTCGAAGGAAGAGAGCGTGCGACAACAGTCCGCGTTGAGAACACCGATGGGGCGTTTATGGCGCTGGTGCGCCGCGCACCGGTGGTCAACGAGGAAGGCACACGTCTCGACGCGTTGATTCAAAAGGTCGGGCAGCTCGTCGAGCAGCACCTTCGACTCGCGCCTGACACGCAGACCGACGCGCTGCAAACCGCGCTGCGTAATCAGGAACCTTCGCATCTCGCGGATGCACTCGCATCACAACTGCGAATCTCAGTCGAAGACAAACAAGGCTTACTCGAGATCTTCTCCACACAGGCACGCCTGCAACGTTTGATCGAGTTGCTGGAAACGGAGATCGAGAAACGACAACTCGATCGCACGATCCAAACGCGCGTTAAGCGACAAATGGAGAAGGCACAGAAGGAGTACTACCTCAACGAGCAGATCAAGGCCATCCACAAAGAACTTGGTCGTAAGGATGAGAAGGCCGAGCTCGAAGAGTTGAAGAAGAAGATCGAAGAAGCCGGCATGACCGACGAGGCCAAAGAGAAGGCGATGCAGGAACTGCACCGGCTCGAGGCCATGCCGCCCATGTCCGCTGAAGGCACAGTGTCGCGTACATACATCGACTGGCTGATCAGCGTGCCGTGGAAACAGAAGTCGAAAGAGATCAAGGATCTCGTCAAGGCTGAAGAAGTTCTCGACGAAGATCACTTCGGTCTCGAGAAGATCAAAGAACGAATTCTCGAATACCTTGCGGTTCGTCAACTGGTGAAGAATCCGAAAGGATCGATTCTCTGTTTCGTCGGCCCTCCGGGTGTCGGCAAAACAAGTCTCGGAAAATCGATTGCACGAGCTACCGGACGCAAGTTCGTGCGTCTCTCGTTAGGTGGCGTACGTGATGAGGCGGAGATTCGCGGTCATCGTCGTACGTACATCGGCGCGTTGCCCGGTCAGATCATTCAGATGATGAAGAAGGCCGGTGCTGTGAATCCGGTGCTGCTGTTGGACGAAGTCGACAAGCTCGGCGCGGACTTCCGCGGCGACCCGAGTGCGGCGCTGCTCGAGGTGCTCGATCCGGAACAGAACCACACGTTCCAGGATCACTATCTCGACGTTGAATACGATCTCTCGAAGGTCTTTTTCATCGCCACTGCCAACGTCCTGCACACGATTCCACCGGCGCTCCAGGATCGTCTCGAAATTCTCCGACTCTCCGGCTACACCGAACGCGAGAAGCTCGAGATCGCAAAACGACACCTGGTGCCGAAACAGGCTGAAGGCAACGGTCTCAAACTCGAACAGTTTGATTTTACCGACGAAGGCATTCTGGAAATCATTCGTCACTACACTCGTGAAGCAGGCGTGCGCAATCTCGAACGAGAGATCGGCTCGTGCTGCCGCAAGCTCGCTCGTAAGTTCGTTTCCGAGCAGGCTGATGAAAACACGAAAGACGTCGTCGATGCGGCACGTGTGCGCGAGATGCTCGGCCCGATCAAGTTTCGCCAGCAAGGCATCGCGGCAACCAGCGAAGTCGGACTGGCGACCGGATTGGCCTGGACTGAAATCGGTGGTGAAGTGCTGCAGATTGAAGCCACGCTGGTTAAGGGACGCGGTGGCGTGACGTTGACCGGAAAACTGGGCGACGTTATGCAGGAGTCAGCGCAAGCTGCGTTAACTTGCATTAAAGCGCGAGCCGAACGTCTGGGGATGAGTCTCGACTTTATTCGCAAACGCGATCTGCACATCCACATTCCTGAAGGTGCCATTCCGAAAGATGGACCTTCCGCCGGAATCACGATGGCAACCGCGATGGCCTCGGCTTTGACGCGCGTGGCCGTGAAGAAGAATGTGGCTATGACGGGTGAGATCACGTTGCGCGGTAAAGTACTTCCGATCGGTGGCGTGAAAGAGAAGCTGCTCGCTGCACATCGCTTCGGCATTGACACCATCATCCTGCCGAAGGACAACGAGAAAGATCTGACGGAACTGCCCGAGGAAGTTCGCGACGCGCTCTGCGTCAATTTCGTGGAAACGATTGATGAAGTATTGTCGCTCGCGCTCGAAGATTCCTGCCCGACGCAGGCCGCCGCTGACGAAGGTCCGCCGCTCTGGACTACCGAGCAGCCTTCACAGGGAATTCAGACTAGCTAATACGTATTCCAATAAAACCATCCACAGATTACACAGATTCCGTTTTAAAGAATCTGTGTAATCTGTGGATGGATCTACATACAGGAGAACTTAAATGAGCAAGTACAAAGATGCAGATTTGATCTTGAAGCTTTACGATCTCCGCCGCGAGAAGACGATGCGCGATGCGCGCAACTGGTTCTTTACATTCAATCCCCAGAGCACAAAAGATTTTATGGATGTATTAACCAGCGATAAGAGTGGTTTGTATCGCATGGTGATTTCCTACTGGGACATGGCGTGCTCATTGGTCAACAATGGCGCGATCGACTCGGATATGTTCAACGACGCCAACGGCGAGCACATTTTTGTTTACGCGAAGATGGAGCCTTTCCTTCCGGCGTTGCGGGAAGAGATGGGGAATCCACAGTTCCTCGCGCACCTCGAAAGGGTCGTGAAGGAGATTCCGAATTGCGAAGCCAAGCTCGCTGCGGTAAGAGAGCGCATGCAGAAGATCATCGATCTTTATCTCCAGCGCGCCGCCGCTGCAGCTGCAGCCGCCGGCAATTAGTCTGAAAGAAGGGGGCCGCGTTAATCCGTGATAATCCGTGGCCCCTTCAAAGCTGAGTTTCTCAAGAGTGCTTTCAAAGAGGACGACTGGCCAAAAGACTCGAAGCCTGAGATCGCGTTTCTCGGCCGTTCCAACGTCGGCAAATCGAGCCTGATCAATTCCCTGCTCTCGGTGCACGGGCTGGCGCGCACGTCGTCCACTCCCGGCCGCACCCAATCTTTGAACTTCTTCGATATCAACGACCAGTTTCGTTTCGTTGACTTTCCGGGGTTTGGGTACGCTAAAGTACCGAAAGAAATAAAATCGAGTTGGGGCGAGATGGCCACCAGTTTTCTTGCCAAGCGCCGCCAGCTTGTGCTATCAATTCAGCTCGTAGATTCGCGCCACGAACCCACAAAACAGGATTTGCAGCTTCACGAATGGCTTGAGGAAAGTGACAAGCCGCGGTTAGTTGTTGCCACCAAATCCGATAAGCTTTCGAACAACGAGTTGAAAAAGAACCTGGGGCACATTGCACGCGTGCTCAATGACGACAGCGTAATGGCCTACTCGGCCAAAAGCGGCCGCGGTCGAGAAGAGCTTTGGCGTGCGATCAAAAGCGCAATCGAGCAGTATTGAAACCTGCGCGTAATCTGTAGATGGTTTTATCCACAGATTACACAGAGACGTGTTGTTCGCGTTTGCGCTTTGCAACGTTAAGTTAGTATCCTGAGCCGAATCCGTTAATTCTCATCAGCCCCCTATTGGTCAACCTAATTTTTTGGGCCACGCGCTTCGAGTGGGTGGCATCAAAAACGTTAACGATTTGCCAGCGCGCGAAAAATTGAGTTACATTGCACAACACCGTTTGAGGAGAATCTGACTATCGCCCCGCGAATGACGTGGGAGGCATTACGCGCGTCCTGCATTATCGCTCTACCACACAATCGTTCACACAATCATTTAGGTCATTGGTAATCGCTGAAAGTACGTAAAGAATCTAGAGAACAACTGACATGTCACAACGAACACGGTCACGCGCTTCGAGCGCGAACAACGCAGATAATGGAGACGACGGCGGCGCCACCGTAGCAACCGCTGAAGCTCCCGAACGAGAATCCAGGGAAGGCCGCGACAGTAAGAATGAGGGCTTTCACAATCTGGCTGATCTGAAGGAGATGTCGATCTCCAAACTTACGCAAATTGCAAAGAGCATGGACGTGCCCGGCGCAACCGGCATGCGTAAGCAGGAGCTCATCTTCAAAGTTTTGGCCGCGCAGACCGAAAAAAGCGGCCTCATCTTCTCTGAAGGTGTGTTGGAAACGTTGCCGGATGGTTTCGGCTTTCTCCGCGCTCCTGAGTACAACTATCTGCCAGGGCCCGATGACATTTACGTTTCACCATCGCAGATTCGCAAGTTTGACTTGCGGACCGGCGACACCGTCAGCGGACAGATTCGTCCGCCCAAAGAAGGTGAAAGATATTTTGCGCTGATCAAAGTCGAAGCCATCAACTTCGAATCGCCCGATCAGGCGCGCGAGAAAGTCTTCTTCGACAACTTGACACCGCTGTATCCGGAAGAGCAGTTGAAGATGGAGACTTCGTCGGAGAACCTCTCCGCGCGTGTCATCGATCTGGTCACGCCGCTCGGCAAGGGGCAGCGCGGTTTGATCGTCGCGCCGCCGCGGACCGGTAAAACGATGCTGCTGCAAACCATCGCCAACTCGGTGACGCAGAACCATCCCGAAACTACTTTGATCGTACTGCTCATCGACGAGCGACCTGAAGAAGTTACCGACATGCAGCGGTCGGTCAATGGCGAAGTCATTTCGTCGACGTTCGACGAACCGCCGACACGCCACGTGCAAGTGGCTGACATGGTGATCGAAAAAGCGAAACGTCTCGTCGAGCACAAGCGCGACGTCGTTATCCTGCTCGACTCGATCACGCGTCTGGCGCGCGCACACAACGCCGTCGTGCCACCGAGCGGCAAGATCCTCTCGGGCGGTATCGATTCAAACGCGTTGCAACGTCCGAAGCGCTTCTTCGGCGCGGCGCGCAACATCGAAGAAGGCGGATCGCTGACGATCATCGCCACCGCGCTGATCGATACCGGGTCGCGCATGGACGACGTGATCTTTGAAGAGTTCAAAGGCACCGGTAACTCGGAAATCCATCTCGATCGTCGCTTGAGTGACAAACGTCTATTCCCGGCCATCGATCTGCAACGTTCCGGCACGCGTAAAGAAGAGCTCCTTATCAGTAAGGAAGATCTGAATCGGATCTGGGTGATGAGGCGCGTGTTGAACCCGTTGTCGCCCGTCGAGCAGATGGAAGTCGTGCTCGAACGACTCGAGAAGACGAAGTCCAACGCCGAGTTTCTCGCATCGATGCAAAGCTAACTAAGCCACGAAAAGGCACAGAAACACAAAACGGTTCAGATAACTATTTTGTGCTTTATGTGCCTTTTTGTGGCTAAATTTCTCCCCGTATGCGCGTCGCCATCCTTACTTCTGAAGCTATGCCTTTTGCCAAGACTGGCGGGCTGGCCGATGTCTCAGGCGCACTTCCTAAAGCACTCGTCGAACAGGACGTCGATGCGAAGCTTTTCCTCCCCTTGTATGACCAGGTCGATCGCGCGCTATTGAATGGTGGTGCTGTCGAGAACGTACGCATCGAGTGGCGCGGGCAAATCCATTACGTTCGTTTCTGGTATAGCGATGCAGCGGGAGCGCCGGCGTACCTGCTCGAGGCGCCCGAGTTCTTCGCCCGTCCGGCCGTCTACGGTTACAACGACGATCACATACGTTTTGCTTTCTTCTCGCGCGCTGCCCTCGCGCTGCTGAAACATCTGAGCTTCCAACCGGACGTCGTACATGGAAATGATTGGCCCTGCGGCTTCGCGATGGCGGAGTTGCGTGCGCGCCGTCGTTACGAAGAGTTCTATCAAAACACCAGAAGCGTCTTTTCACTTCACAACGTCGGTTACCAGGGCTTCTTCGATGCGGGCGATCTCTGGTGGCTCGGCTTTGGCGATCCGCCGGAAAGCGACGACTTCCGGCTTGATCGTCACGCCTCGGCGCTCAAAGCCGGAATCATCGCGGCCGACGCGCTCTCCACCGTGAGCCCGGGTTACGCGCGCGAGATCCAAACGCCGGAACAAGGTCATGGGCTCGACTGGTTGCTGCGCGCGCGACACGATCGTCTGGTGGGGATCACAAATGGTGTCGACTACGACATCTGGAATCCTGAAACCGATCCACACATCGCCGCGAATTTTTCCGTAGACGATTTATCTGGTAAACGCGAGTGCAAGATCGATCTGCTGCGACGTTTTGGACTTCATGAAGATCCCAGCCGACCAATCATCGCTATCATTTCGCGGCTCGTCGGTCAGAAGGGTTACGATTTGATCCGCCAGCTTCCCCAACAGATTTTGGAAACCGGAGCGTTTTTCATCGCGCTTGGGGCAGGCGCGAAAGAGTATGAGGATTTTCTCCAGCGCTGGCATGACGTAGCGCCGCGACAAGTTGGCATTTATAAAGGTTTCGCAGGCGAGCCGCTCCCGCACCAGATCGAGGCGGGTGCTGACATGTTTCTGATGCCGTCGTTGTATGAACCTTGCGGTCTGAATCAGATGTACAGCATGCGCTACGGCACCGTTCCGATCGTGCGTGCGACTGGTGGCCTGGACGACACGGTCCAGCACTACGATCCGGTCGACGGCACAGGCACGGGTTTCAAGTTTGGCCCATATGAAGCCGGCGCTTTGCTTGATAAAATACGCGAGGCCCTTTACTTTTATGCGCGGCCCGAGCATTGGCAGAAGATTCAACGCAATGGAATGCTAGTCGATAATTCCTGGGCGGCCGCGGCGAAGAAGTACGTTCAGTTGTACGAAGAATTGATGAAACTCTAACCCGATCCGTTTGTAATCAGTGTAAATCCGTGACCCAAGTAATCGCAGTCATCGGCGCCCAGTGGGGCGATGAAGGTAAAGGCAAGATCGTCGATCTGCTCGCGGAGCGCTTCGACATCGTCGTCCGTTACCAGGGCGGGCACAACGCCGGCCACTCGGTCCAGGTCGGCGATCAATCGTTTGTGTTGCACTTGCTGCCGTCGGGCATCGTGCATCGTGGCAAGACGTGCGTGCTCGGCAACGGCATGGTCATCGATCCGAAGGCGTTCTTTGTCGAAGCGGATCGTCTGACGCAACAGGGCATCGAAGTCTCACCCGAGCGTGTGAAGATCAGTTCGCGCGCGCACCTGATTCTTCCCTACCATCGCGCCCTGGACCACACCAGCGAGGAACGCCTGGGCAACGAGAAGGTCGGCACTACGTTGCGCGGCATCGGTCCGGCGTACGAAGACAAGGCTGGGCGGCGCGGCATTCGCACCGCTGATGCGCTTGTGCCTGATGTGCTGCGTTCGCGCATCGAGCGTAATCTCGAAGATGCGAACCGGATCATCGAAGCTTACGGTGGCGAGCGCCTCAGTGCCGACGAGATCTTTAAGGAGATGTCGGTTCTGACGGAGCGGCTTGGTCCATTCATCGCCGACACCACACACTACCTCAACATTGCCGCGACTGAAGGCAAATCGATACTGCTCGAAGGCGCACAGGCAACGCTGCTCGACGTGGACCACGGCACGTATCCGTTTGTTACTTCGTCAACGACAGTTGCAGGTGGCGCGATCACGGGTACCGGACTGGCGCCTAACCGGTTAAATGGCGTGCTCGGCATCGTGCGCACTTATACGACGCGCGTCGGCGAAGGTCCGTTTCCGACTGAAATGCTTGAAGGCGAAGCGGAGTTGGGCCAGTTGATTCGCGAGCGTGGTCGTGAGTATGGGGCTTCGACGGGGCGGCCGCGTCGTTGTGGCTGGTTCGATTCGTTTGCGACGCGCTATGCGGCTGAGATCAATGGTTTCACGTCGGTGGCGTTAACGAAGCTCGACGTGCTCGATACGCTCGATCAGATCAAAGTCTGTACGGGTTACAAACTCGACGGCCGGATGTGTGAGTCGCTGCCGGCGGTTTCGCAGGATTTGCGTCGCGCCGAACCGGTGTACGCAACGTTGCCGGGCTGGCGCAGTTCGACGCTCGGCATGACGGAGATCAGCTCCCTTCCCACCAACGCGCGTGGTTATATCGAATTTCTCTCCGAACAGATCGGCGTCGAGATCGGTCTCGTCTCCACCGGTCCCGAACGCTCACAAACAATCATCGTTCAGGACTCAGCACTCGGCGGCTGGCTACGCGATAGTAAATAAAGATGTAGGCAGCTACGACCCAGTCAAAACTGAGACAGGCAATCGTGTAAGCCCACGGCGCAAAGCTCCGCCCTGGGCCGATATAGTGCAACGGAAAATCCCAGAGCGGATGTAATGCCCACCCGAGCGCGAGCCACTTCGCTGAGCCGCGCCAGCCGTACAACCCCAACACACCGAACGCAATACACTGCAGCAACTCAATCAACAACCAAATTGACGAGACCGGTGGAACAAACGCGAACCCGAGATACGCCCCCGCCGCCGCAAACAGCACCGTCGCCAATAGCGTCCGCCCATAAATATCCTTCTTGAAGCGCGAAAGCAGCCACGCGATCAGCGACAACACCGCCCCACCAATCGCCCCCTCGATCAACGCCCACTGAAACAATTCAGCATGAGTCATACTTGAAATAATAGCCACAAAAAGGCACAAAAAGCACAAAAGTAAATTCTGAATCATTTGTGCCTTTTGTGCTTTTTTGTGGCTCTGGTAGAATGCCTCTCGAAGTTCCCCCAAAGAGCACGCCCCGCGTGCTCTCTGCATGTAGATGGGCCGATAGCTCAGTCGGTAGAGCAACTGGCTTTTAACCAGTGGGTCGCAGGTTCGAGTCCTGCTCGGCTCACCATCTTACAGCACGAATTTTCTTTTCTCCGAAGCTCTCTGGCTTCCCGTTTCTCTGATTCTCCCCGACCTTCTGGGTTTTCTCTCATTCTCCCGACCTTCTGGGTTTTCTCTCATTCTCCCCGACCTTTAGGTCGGGGGGGGAGCGGCTAGGTTATTCCCACACCGGATAAGGAAACCATTTTAATGGTTTCCCTCCGCGCGCCATTCCAAACCATATCGCTTAACAAACATCGCGTACTCGTCCGAATATGTTCGCCTGCGATGATGCTCCTCCTGGTTCGCGATATAGCGAGCGACAACGTCAACGTCGGAATGTGAAACTGAGAATGCGCCGTATCCGACGCCCCAGGCAAAGTGGCCTTCAATCAAATCATGGTGATTGATCCAATATGACGATCCTCCTTTCAAAAGCTTTATTACCTCCTCGATCGAATACCTGGTCGGCAGATCAATCAATGCATGAGTGTGATCGGCGTTGAAGTAATTGATCTTCATGTAGATCCCGTGCTGGCGTGAATAGCCGGTGAGGAAAGACGAAGCCTTCGCTGCTGCTCGCTTATCCAGCATGGGCTCGCGGCTCAGCGTTTCCCAGATCAAATGTGTCCAGAGACGAGTGTAAGAATGTGTAGACATGTGAGGATCTCCTTAATACGTGAGGTTTTGGAAACCATTTAAATGGTTTCCCGGCAGTATAAGGCATCGCGCAGTCCCCAGGCTAAAGCCTGGGGAGAATGAGATGGATTCCTTCGCGGGGTTTAGTGGACCCGAATGCCTGCAAGGTGAAGGTCTCTAGGCAGCGGATGCGGTCCTGTCAAAACTGCGCACCTCCGCCCAGTAGCGTGGTGGGATTAGTAATGTATGGGCCACGGATTGAAGCTTACCACTGTCGATTAATCCGTACCCTCGTGCCAAACCGGAGATGAGGGGATTTGAGTGGAGACGGAGCAGCCGGCGAACTTCGGGTGGGGCGAGTAGGGCCTGGACTTCCAGGAGCAGGTAGTAACGCCAGATACCAAGGTGCTTGCGGTATGCGCTGTAGAGCATGGCAGTGTGCTTGCTGTAAGTTAGATCGCGAACGAGGTGGCGGCGACGATCAATGAGCCAGTCCGCGTAACTTCCCGGCAAGTTCGGAATGCATATGCCTCACCGATGCGCAGGAACACCTCAAACAGATCTTTCTTTTCAGATTGTGAAAGCGGTCGGTAGAGGAGCTCGTAAGAACGCTCCGAATAGTCAATGAGCATGTATAGCACGTCACGAAAAGCCCAATCAGGGATCGTTTGCCCGCGGTCGTGCTCGACCGATGCATGTCTGGAATTTATCCGATCCAGCGTGCGCTGCGCTGTCTCTTCATCGACAAACACAATTTCCTGCGCGTAGCGAACTGTCGAAAAGAGCCGTCCGATCGGATCGCGTGGAATCTCGCGCGTAAAGAAGAGCCAATCGACGGCGCGGTTGAGCGCGAACTCAGCCGCCGAGCCCGCGAAGATCAGCAGCACCAAATCCGGATTGCCCCAGATTGTGCGTACAATTGAACGCCGGTCAACAAAATCAGGAGCCATGCGCCATTAGTATATAGGGGTGGCCACAGAGTGCCACCCCTACAATTGCCCCTTGGATTTAAGCGTCCTCAGAACGTAAAGCGTAAGCCCAACTGCGCCGTCAGTGGGCGGCCGACCGGTGGGCCGAAGCCCGGGCCGTAGAGCGACACCGGCTGCAGGAATGAGCCTGCCGCCGTGGCGGGACTGAGGGCCAGGCGCGAGGCGTACGAGAGGTTCTGGACATTGAACACGTTATAGAGATCGATGTAAGTGCTCAATCCATAACGCTCGCCGAACCGGAACATCTTCGCCGCTCGCAAATCGACGTTGAAGAAGCGTCCACTCTTATCGAGGCGGACCGCTCCTCCCGGTTCGACAATCACGCCGTGGCGAAGACTATTGACCTCCGCCTGCGTGCATCCGACCGGATTGAGTGCCCGCACCGCCGCCGAGTTTCCACGCACTGCAAATACCGCCATCGGATCAACACCCGCGCAGAGTCGATCATTCGTGGCGAGACCATCACCATCAATGTCGAGTCCGGTGTTTGCCGAAAACGGTCGCGAACTCGCAAGCTGCATGATCGGCGACAACTGGAATCCCCACGGCAACTCGAACACGCCACTCAGAACAAATCGATGCCGCTCGTCGAGGCGTGTTGGACCAAACTCTTCCGGCTTGAATTGATTCTCCGGAGTAGTCGCGATGCCGTTACCACTGTAAGAAGCAACCGGCTGACCGCCCCACGATCTGGAATTGGCCAGAATATAGCTGCCTGAAAACAGGTGCTTCCGCGTCCGCCATCTAAGCGTCGTGGTCCAACTATCGAAGAGCGATCGGTTCGTAGTCCCAATCATGTTGATCTGCTCGATGCGATTTGCCGGCAAGCCTGCGTCCACAAACGCACGGTCAAGCACGCGGCTATTGATGCCGCGAACGCATAACGGTGACGCAGGCGTAGAGCCCGGATATGCAGGGTTGCAGATATTTTCGATGCGCGGATTAATTACTTGCACCCGCGGTTCGTGAATACCGAGCGTGTGCACATAATCACTCGACAGAGTCATCGACTCGTTGAGTTTCTTTTCGAACCCGATCGAGAACTTCTGCACGTAAGGCTCCGAAGCGTCGGGATCGTTGATGCGCCCGAAGCCACCCACTGCCAGATCCGCGATCGAAAAACCCGGCGGCGGCTGCGGCAACGGATCGACTCCAAAACGGAAGGTCGGCAACTGACCAACTCCGACCGCCGAATTCGTCAAACTGAGAATCGTCTGGTAGAGCACCGGATTCGTTTGTGTCAGTGAGAACAACGTCAGGTTCTGGAAGAGTTGATCGTAGAAGATCCCATAACCGCCGCGAATAACCGTGTTTCCGCTTCCGTTCGGATCCCAGGCAAACCCGATACGAGGCTGAAACTCGGTCCAGCTCGGAGTAGTTCGGCTGAGCTTCTCCGGATCCGAAGTGATTGATCGTGCGAGGGGGTGGTTGAGTTGTCGGAGAATCTGAATGGTGCGGTTGTTGGTTTGATCGGGAAGGTTGCCGATATTCGCATCCCAACGCAGACCAAGATTCAGAGTGAGATTTCGCCTGAACTTCCAATCGTCCTGAAAGTAGAACGCCAACTGGTGGATCGTCTGATCGTGAGTTCCCTCGCCATCCGAGAAACTGATATTTTGAACCGCACCCGGTGTTGCAAATCCCTGCGGGTACCTGCCATTGGTGTTGTTTGCAATTGTTGTCGGCGAGTCGAACCAGCTGATGGTGTAACCCTTCGAGCCGAAGAAGAAGAACCCGCCTAACTCAGTGTGGATATAGTTAACGCCAAACTTCATTCCGTGGTTGCCAGCCTGCCACGAGAAGTCATCGCGAAACTGGAACTTTCGCTCTTCAGTAGCTTGCGGCACGTTCGTGTTTGCGCCGATGGTAATGCCGCCTGGAAACTGCAACTGCGGGTTCGTTGTAACGCCCAGAATCGCATTGCTGAAGTCCTGAAAATGAAACGAAAACTGGTTTAGTTTCGTCGCACTCAGCGTCCAGGTGTGATTCGCAACGAAGCTGTAGAGCTTATTGTCGTCTGTGTTCCCGCCAGTTAAATCGGTGGTGGCGGGATTGGCGACCTGATCGTTTGGCGAGCTGTTCTTCTGGTAAGCAAACCGGTAGAACATACTCTGCTTACCGGTGAGATTGTGGTCCACTTTGGCGGTGAGCAACGTGTCGTCATACGGCGTCGGGATCTCAGAGACAAAGTTTGAACCTGGAATCAACGGAATTTGCACGGCCGCAGCCTGGCTCACGGGAACGTTCTGTCGTTCGCGAAACCGTTCCAGCGCAAAGAAAAAGAAGAGATCGTCTTTCACAATCGGTCCGCCGATCGATCCACCAATCTCCTGACGGCTGAAACTCGGCTTCTCGAACGTTGGAGTAGCTGCCAACCTTTGCTTCTCGAAGAAGTCAAACTTTCGCAACTTCTCATCACGGAAGTTGGAGAAAAATGATCCGTGAAACTCGTTCGAGCCTGTCTTGGTAATCACGTTAACCACACCGCCAACAGCTCGACCCTGTTCCGCCGTCCAACGGTGTTGCAGCACCTGGAACTCCTGAATCGATTCGTAAGAGAAGTTCTGAAGCAAGCTGCCGACTACGTTGTCTTTGTTGTCGCCGCCATCGACGTTCACATCGACCTGGCGACCGTCGCCACCGTTGAACGCAACGTTGCCCACGCGCGTTTTGGTCGGGTCGAAATTTCCGACTGGTCGCGCTTCGGGCATGATCACCGAGAGGGCGGCGAAAGTTCGATTCAGCAGCGGTAGATTCTCGACTTGAATTGGCGTCACCACGCCGCCGAGATCCGAGCGCGTTGTCTCCAGAGTCACGTAGTCAGACGTGATGTTAACGACCTCAGTTATTTGTCCGGCTTTCAGATCGAAGTTGACTGTGGCCGTTGTGCCCACGTTAACCTCACGACCTTTCAACACGGCCTTACTGAAATTCGGGGCTTCGGCAGTGATGTCGTAAGTGCCGGGCGGCAGTTCCGCGAGCGTGTAGTTTCCCTGGCTGTCAGCCTGGGTGCTACGTTCCTGGCCCGTGCCGACATGGCGTGCAGTAACCGTCGCGTTTGGCACCGCGGCGCCGTTTTGGTCGAGTACGCGGCCGGTGATATCAGCGGTAGTCACTTGAGCAGCAACCGGGGCTGCAAAGAGAAGGCTCGCCAATAGAGCCGCTGCACATCCGGAAAGAAATCGCGTTAAGTAACTCATGCTTCCTCCTTAAGCTGAAGAAATGTGTACGCGCCGATCCTGGGGATAACCGGACAATCTGCTGGGACGGAAATTTAGTTCGTTTGGGAGGCCGCTCTTTGAAGTGGAGCGTATTCTACCATTGCCACAAAAAAGCACAAATAACTTTTGTGCTTCTTTGTGGCTGTAAGGATTTACTCGAGGTCGGCCAGTGCATCGATCAGGTGAGGCTTGCCTTCGGGGACGATGCGGACTTTCCTGGCGAAATTCTTATTGTCTTTCAGGAAGCTCGCGATGCTGTGTTTCGCAGGTGACCAGTTTGGTCGCACCTTCCTGGCAGGATTCGCCTCTTTCTTTTTCTTCTCTTTCGCTTGTTCCTTCTGCCAGTCGGCTTTACGTCCGGCATCAATCTCGTCGATCGGATAGGTTATGTGGACCTGGTAATTTTCATCGCCACGAGCCGCCAACAACATCTCCAACGATTCGCGCTCCGGATTGCCGTGTTCGCCGTTGCCCGAGAACACGTAGTGATCCGCGATGACGCGATCGAAGAAGTCCTGGTCCAGGTTGTTTGAACTGCCGTGATGCGGAACCTTCAGGATATTGACGCGCAGCTTGCCGCCCTTCTTCACGAGTTTCACCAGCTCCAAGCCGGCGAGGATCTTGTCGCCACGCGCGTCACCGGTCAGCAACATGCTGCTGTCACCGAACTTGGCGAGCACGACGATGCTCGAGAGATTCGGAACTGACTTATCGACGTAAGCAGCAAGCGCGTCTTCCGCAGTCATGCCTTTCGCTTCCAGATCTTTGAGCCACTGCTGATGTTTGGCATGGAGCGCTTTCAACTCCGCCTTCATTGGTCCAACTACCGTAAATTCAAGCCCGTTCTCCATGTTGAACGAGTTCTTCTCGCTGGCCAGTATTAACTGACCATCAAATTCGGGATTCAACGGAAAGTTCAGTCGATCCGCGTCCTGTCGCAGTTGCGCGCCCTGCTGGATACTCGCCAGAACCTTCAGCGTCGATCTGACAGTCTCCTCGTCCTCACCGTCCGGATCGACAGTCAAATCGTCAGGCGGATCTCCACCCATCGACGCCGCACCGAACTTGCTCGTGAATGAAGCGGTCAATTCATCTGGTGTGCTGTCGATGACGTTTTCGAAACTGTTGTGCCAGAAGCCAAGCACCTGGATTAGCGGAGGCTTGTGCTCCATCTCCGACGTGATCAACTCCTTCGTGAGATCGAGAATGCCCTGAATATGATCGTCGTCGACGTGACTGACCATCAGCAGATCGACGAGCAAAGGATCTTTGTCCTTCAATCCTCTCTCTTTGCGAATCTGTTCGAGACGTGGTCTCAGATGAGGACCGTACACGCTCTTTGGCCCACCATCGATCAGCATCAGGTGCGGATCGTCTTCGGAACCATAATGCAGAATGAAGCAATCACCCTTGCGTGCGCGAACAACGTCGAGAGTAAAAGTCATGCTCATCTCCTTTCTTCATATCGACTGAAACGCGCGCAGCACGTCGAGCATGCCGTGGCCCTGGAAGCTGCGTTCACGTCCGAGATCGGTAGCGTTCTCGCAGAGGATTCGCTTGATCCGGCGTGGCTGGCCGATCAGTTCGGAGTAACGGCCCATCAGCATCGCCGCTGCACCACTCACGTGCGGCGCAGCCATGCTGGTGCCATCGAGATCACCCCAGACGCCGCCCGGGGGCATCGCATCTGAGCCGCTCCCCCTGGAAAACGGTGCGTGTATCTTCTCACCCGGCGCTACCAGATCAGGCTTGAGACGACCATCGCCGGTTGGACCACGACTCGAAAAGAAACTCACACCATACGTGTGAGGCCAAAAACGGTGCGTCGCCCCCACCGTAATAACTCCATCAGCATTGCCGGGATCGGTAATACTGAAGGCAGCGTAACTATCATACGTCCCTTCCTTGGTCTCAAAGCTCTTGTAACCGTGATTTCCGGCCGCCGCTACCACCACCACGCCACTCTCGATCAGATGTTCGCACTCATTGCAAATCGGCGTGCGACCACACGCAAAGTTCCGTACGTCGTGCGGTATCGACAGACTCAGGTTGGCGCCATGAATGGTTAACAGAATATCGCGCGCGTTGAGGTAACGAATGAACTGCAAAGCCGCGATGATCGCAAACTCAGCATCCTTCATGTCCTTGCCCAGCACACGAAAGTCATACAGACCGATGTCGGGGCACATGCCATCAGCAAACTCCCAACTCTCTTTGTTGTTTGCATGGGCCAGGGCGGCACCCCCATTCGCTCCGATAATTCCAGCGACATGCGTTCCGTGATTGGTGGGTGGAACAAACTCCGGGTTTATCTGTACAAACTTTTCCACCAGCTCCCAGTGGATTGGGCCGCGGTTACGAGCATCGGTGGCGAGTTTTTCCAGATCGGCGTCCGGGTTTTCCGGGGGGTTGACCAACTGCTTCCAGGTAGGATCCGCCTGGAGCGCCTCTATGTTGGTTTTACGTACCGCTGATTTCCAATTACTCAGGCTCACGATCTTGCGAAAGTTCCGGAAGTCGTAAGCTGCCTTGATGCGGCTCTTACCTGATCCGTTCTCACGAAACGCTGGATGAGCACCGTCGATTCCGGAATCGATAACGGCCCAACCAATATCACGACAACTGATTTTGAAAAGAGTATGAGCGGCGTCAGCCTTGACGGCCGGAATGGATCTCGTGAGGGCGGGCAATGGTTCGCGGTTGCGTGAGATCTGCCAGATCAGCGGTTTGCGCGTCACGTCCTTCAACATGTCGGAGCCGACTTTTAGCAGTAAGGGCGTAATAGCTTTGGGCTTGGCCTGTTTGAGAATGTATGTCACCTGGTCTGCGGCACTGACTGGCGTCTTCGTCTTTTTGGATGGCGTGTGTTCGCCGGCCCAGAGGAGCAAACCAGCCAAGGCTACAAAACGATCGATCGCAGGCAACTCCTGCGTTTCCGGCGAGGGGATCTTCTGGTGCCAGTCTTTCGCAGAATTCAGAATCTTTGTGAGCATGGCATTCAGTTTGGCTTCGTCATACCGTTGAAACTCGTGCTCCGCCGGTTTCTCATCATCACTGCTCCACCGGTAGGCCCACCACACTGTTTTGGGAACCACAACCCGAATCAACTCTTCGAAGGTCAGGCGAGCCACAATCAAGCCCTGGAGAAACGCAATCTCGGCGTTATGATCAGTCTTTTTATCCAGGTCTGAATCAATCTCAGTAGCAACAAAGCCTGCCGGATGGCCATGGTAAGGAGAGATAAGCAGATCCAAAGCGGCTCCCGGATTCTTGCCATACTCGACCCAGACGTCGCCGAGAATCGGTGAGTCCTGCAACTGCCGCCGGTCCTCGAGTGGACCAAGAAGAAT
>DASVGE010000026.1:0-12265 GCA_036379695.1 Pyrinomonadaceae bacterium
AGATCGTAGATGCTTTGTTCCACATCGAAAAACTTATTGCGGTTATCTTCTTCAAGGATCGTGGAGCGATTATCCTCGACGAGCTTGAGAGTTGTTTGCAGTTCCGCTTGCGTCAGCGCGTCGTTCTTCTGTTTGATGTAGCACACCAGACGTCCTTTGTGTGCCTGGTAGATGTGTGTCGAAAACTTGAGACTGCTGTAAATCGCGAGTGATTGGCTGTAGTTCTTAACGGCATTTTCACAGTCATCGGCGTCTCGATAGAGGTGGCCCAATTGCAAAGCTAAGTAGGCCAGCATGCTTGTGTCTTCTGATTCTTCAGCGTATCGCGCGGCGACTTCATAACCCAACCCGGCACTCTTCAGCGCCTCGGCGGTATTCCCCAGTTTGCCGTACATCAATCCGAGATGCGCGTACGACAAACTGATCATCAATTTATCGCTGGAGTCCAGAGAGCGGCGAAGTGCTTCGTGCTGATACTCAACGGCCGCGTCGTACAAACCGGCCGAGTAGAATGCCAGGGCTACGATGCCGTAGTGCCGCCATTGCTTAATCGGATTGAACGTGCAACAGCCCACCAGACGTTGGCTGCGAATGATGGTATTCAACGACTGTTGATGGTTATTTAAAACTCTGAATACTTCTGTGAGTACGTCGAGTGCATTGAACTCTCCGATTTTGTCTCCTACTTGTTCCGCGAGCTCCAGGGACTTAAGGGAATACTCGACAGATTTTGAATACTCCTTCAGATCGTATTTTGCGTTTGAGATTAAGTGGATCGTTCTCATCAAGAGCCAGCGATAGTTGAGCTGAGTGCATCGTTCGGCTAGCTCAGTTAACTCGACCAGGCTGCGGTTGGTGTCCAGACCCGTATACAGTGAATAAGCAATCCAGAATCTTGCGTGGTGAACGTCAACTCGGTCCCCGGCTTCTGCAAAAGCCTTTTCTGCACTTTCAAAAGCGTCGAGCAAGTCTTTCATTTTGGCGGCCTGCTCGTATTTTTTGAAGCCGATTTTCATGAAGTCGCGAGCTTTTACTAACGCCGCCTTCTGTTGCAGCGTTAAAGATTTGCAGAGCGCTGCCAGATCACGGTTGTAATGTTCCTGCCCCCTCGTTGATTCCAGGTCGCCGACGTAAGTAAGAGCCTGAAGCATGCGCCTGGCGTCGTCGATTCGATTGTTTATTGATGAGTCGAGGTATCTATCCAACAGTTGCTGCGAAACACTGGTGCCTGAGAGATCATCGCGAGTGGCGCTAAGCAACTGCCAGGCTTGGTCGTCATTTTGTGATTCGTAGGCGGTTAGAAAATTTGCGAGCACTTGATCGTTGGTTTGAGAAGAGCCGGCCTGTTGTTGCTGCAAAAGGTTGAGCCGTTCGCGTGCTTCGTCAGCCCATGGTGAAGTTGAGTCGTTTTGCAGGTAGCGTCGCCACTCCTGCTCAGCTCGACCCGGGAGCAGCAGGTACTCAAAACACAACGCGCGGTTAAAGATGCCGGCCGCGAAATTGCCATGCCTGGCCAGCGCTTGATTCAAATACGTTAAGCTTTTACTTAGGGCTTCGAGACTATTGCCGGCATTTGGATCGCCGGTGCTGTCTTCATGTAAATCCCGCTTGCCTTTCTCGAGCCAAGCCGCACCCAGGTCACTGAGATATTGCGCGTTTGTTGAAGCGGTCTTCACCGCTTCCTCGAGCTCTCGAATGGCGTTATCGAAATCTCCCCGGGTAATGTAAAACTGACCCAGCGCATGAAACACTTCGGGCGACGGTTGTTTGACTCTGGCCTCGAGCAGAATCAATTCCGCCCGGCGTTGCTCTGCGTTTTCACTCTGCGCAGGGGCGCGTTGGGTACTGAATTGGGCGTAGCCTAGAGCTGATATTCGCGACTCGACTGGTCGTGCCGCGCTATAAGCAGCATTGAGCGCTGCCAATCCTCTATCGACTTCGGATGTTGCGAGAACCAATTTCCAAATCCCGACACCCAAGCCGCCAAGCAACACAACGATAGTGAGGAATAGTAGGTGTGAAGGAATAAACCTGAAGACACGTCTTGAGGTTGAGATGCCACGGGTGTGTTTGGGGGTCATGGATTCCTGATATGAATGGATAGGTCGGTCGTTTTGGTCTCCGGGTGAAAGTGTTAAGAGCTAACGCAGAAGTATTGGTAATAGAGGCAGGCAGAAACTATCTCACATACGGGTGATATGCAAGCTTTGAGGACATAAACTGAGACTGCGGACGATCAGGCCGCGACGGGCACTCGCTGTGAATACGTGATGCCAGGAAAGAACTGTAGCTTCGAGCGGATATCGAAGACAGTATTGAGGCGTGTGATCTCGAATATTCTGTACAAAGTCCTGCTCACATTTATCAGTTCGAAGTGAGCTCCTTTGGCCAGCATTTGTTCACGCAGTTCCAACAACACGCCAAGACCGTGAGCATCCACAACCCTGACATTCGCGAGGTTGAGAATGATGTCGCTGGCGCCGGACGTTGACTGCACAGCGCTACGGAGGATTTCCGTATCACCATTGATAATCTGCCCTTCAAGGCAAAAAACCGTAACGTCATTCAATTTCCTGGCGTGTACCTTCAACATGATGCCCCCCCTAATTGTCGCTACAAGTTAATTCCATCTTGTTAACGCTTAAGTTCCACTATTTGTTAACTGCTCGTTTGATTTTTCTGACCCGGCGTTTTGGATCATCGTTTTGGTAGTAAGTCGCACCACACCCCACGGATTTACATGGATAAAAGAAAGAGGCTCGTGATCTCACGAGCCTCTTCCTTCCGGGAACTTCTATTGTCCAACGTTGGCTACGGGTTTACCTGCACCTGGCCGGATTCGATTGGTATCTGCGGGAAATCGTCAGCACCAATAAACTGGCAAGTACTTGGCTCGACGACGTTGTCGAAGAACACTTCGCTGATCGTGTCGTTGCCGCCGCCTGGTTCACCGTTGTCAAAAACCGTAAAGAACGCTGCGTCAAACTCATCGTTGAAAACTGGATCAGTTGTCTTCCGGATTGAACCACCGAAGCTGGCTCGGTTTCCTACAATTCGAAGGCAGCTGATGTCGAACTGGGCACTGTACTTCGGATCAAACGACGGGTTATGGAGTATACCGCTTCCTTTGACGGTGCCATTTGCCATGATTCTGGCACTAAAGGAAAACTGTCGTCTGACCGTCCTACCCTCAGTATCCTGCAGTAGGATAGTTCCATGGCCCGAGGCCGATGATCCGGCTGCGGCCGCTGACGCTTGCCGCAACATGATAGTGGTGGCAGCCAAGGCTGTAATTAACAACCCGGCAAAAAGAAACATCTTGCTACGTTTCATGGTTGTCTCCTTTGATCTGAATGCTCCTGGTGTGAGAAAGAGGAAGGAGGGAGTGATCAAGAGGGCGTGTGACCATACCCACCCACATTATTGTCGTTAAAGCGGGCACAATCTACTAGAGCCGAAATTGCCTGTCAAATCTCAGCCGCAGATGAACGCTGGTTCACGCAGATCAGAAATTAGTTCAGCGTTTATCTGCGTTCATCCGCGGCTAAATGATCGCTAATTCGCGAATGGCTTGAATATATTCGCGAATGCCCAGTTGCTCTGTGAAATTCCGCTGCAGACAGGGGAAGCGAATCCCTGGTTTGGGCAACTGCCGTTGTCGCGTGACACTGACCACATCGAGAGCCGGGTGATGTAGCTGTTTGCATTCGCAAAGTTCAACAGCATTTGCGCGTCGCTCAGTTGAAAGATCTCAGATTGGACATCGTTTTGTCCGATCATGGGGGTCACTCCGATAGTTGCGGTCAATCCGGCCGCCACTACCTGATTATGCGTGTTGCTTGCGGCTTGCGTAGCACTGAGCCCCATCTGACCACCATTATCGTTGGCCGAACCGTAATCCATGGCCATGATGTTTATTACGTTCACGTTGAGTCCGGAGGCTTTTATGCTGTTCAGCATATTTACGCCGCTCGCCACCAATCCCGTCGGCAGAACGGGCAGGGTGTAGGAAATTACGAGACCCGGATTCGCGTTCTTCAGTCCAACCAATGCCTGGTTGCGACGGTTGATCGAAGCCTGGTCCAGAATCGCTCCGCCTTCGATATCGAAATCCAGTCTCACTGGTGTACTCGAGTTGACACTGTATTTATTTAGCACTGACTGGTAAGCAGCCTGCAGACTCGACACGGTACTACATCCCAGTGCCAGTTCAGTTCCCGAAGCACCGCCAAACGAAATGATCACATCGCCGCCGGCGGCACGTACGCCTTGAATCAGCGAAAGCATCGTTGTGCCGTTGGGCAATGTGTCATTCGCGACTGTAGCTCCGACACCGCCCCATGTCGGCGTGCAGCCACCATTACCGACCACGAATCCCAGGGTGAAGACCTTGATTCCTGATTGCTGCTGAATATTCAGCAATTGCCAACTGGCAGTAAGGCCCATGTCGATGTAAGGCGCGAACACTTTCGAAGATGGAGGCGGCGGTGGTGGACCGTTCAGCGTGGTCACGTTTATCGCTGCGCTCTGCGCGGAACTTCCTGCCGCGCTACTAGCTGCAACTCGGAAGCTGTAAGTGGTCAACGGAGACAAGCCGGTTATGGTCACGTTGGGACTGCTTGAAGTGGCGACCGCAACACCGTTCCTAAAGATCGTGTAGCCGGTAAGAACGCAGTTGACGGCGACTGTCGAAGCGGTCCAACTCAGGTTCGTACTGTTACTTGTAGTCCCGGAGGCTTGTAATCCTGTCGGCACACTGGGAACTGTCGTGCACGCACTGCATGTTCCGATGATGGTCCACGGCGCACCACTTCCTGGTCCACCGTTGTTTGTAGACGGGTTCTGACCCTGCGTCCAGAAGTTAGCCTGATAGTTCACCCCGTTGAGGCTTGCCGTATTTCCGCCGGTGTAAACACTGGTCGAGTTCCAGGTTGGTGCGCATGAGCCGCCACCTCCGCCGCCTCCCGATCCGCTACATGGTCCGTTGCTGGTCCATGGCTGTCCACTGCCGGCTCCGCCGTTGTTAGTGGCGGGGCTTTGACCCTGCGTCCAAAAATTTGCCGTGTAGTTGATTCCATTAAGGCTCACTTTCATGCCGGCGGTATAGACCGAAGTGGAATTCCACAGGGGATTGCAAGTAGTTTGTGCAGCACCCACGCGCGCCACACATAGCAACAAAAACACGAGTCCGACGCCACATTGGATTTTGCGAACTGAATTCATTTGGATACTCCTTGGTGATTAGGAGGTGATTGGGCGCGGGAAGTGAAGACTCGTCGATGCCGGGGGTGAATAAACGAGTATGTAGAACAAACTTCTATGCCTAATATTTGCGGTTGTCAACCAGGAAGAGAAAGAATGTGTTGAGGTCCTTCATCCACAGATTACACAGATTCTATTAATAATCTGTGTAATCTGCGGGAAAGAATTAGATCTTCGGCACTGTGATCCAATCCATGGCGCTACCGATCCGACTGCTCCTCAAATCACGAATGCCGACCCTGACCTGGTAGAGGCCGCCGGACACGAGTGTGCTGAACCTGTATATCGATCGCTTCTGCTGCGTCGCGGAACCGTCTGCATTGGAGCTGCGCTGAAAGATTCGCAGGCGTCCAACAATGCTGTTGATGGGTTTGCCTTTGTCGTCGTAAAGGATGCCACCAATGTCGACGTCAGCCGCGAATTTTCCGTCAACCAGATCAAACGACAAAGCCGTTTCATCGATCGCGATCGTGGCGACCACGTGAGTGCCGAAGCCCGGCACCTGATTGAACCTTACCTCGACTTCGGTCGGTATCTCACGTTGCGAAACAGGCGCATCGATCACCAGGCGCATGTCGTCGTCGCGCGCTTTCGTTGGATCCTTGTCACGCTTTTTCTTCGTCGTCAGTAACGGAAGGGCGGCTGATTTAAAGTAGCTGGTACGCACGCGCACTTTGAGATCGGGGCGGCCCACGACGCTGACTTCGATGTTTTTGAACTTACCTCGCTTCTGCTCTTCGTTATCAGGTTTCCAGGCTAGCAAATAGTAGTTGGACGTTTCGTCCATTACTTTTTCAACCCACTCGTGCATCGGCGCATTTGTATTACGGAACGCCTGGCCACCGGTGTCTTTGGCGAGCGCATTAAGGCCGTCTTGTGAAGAGGAGATTTCACCGATCGAAGCGCCAGTCAAAAAACCGCTCGGCTCGAGTGGCTTGTTATTGGTGACGTCGATCGCGTCGCTAACGATACCGCGTGCATCAAGCGTGTAGATCACGACGCCGGCGCGCCCGGCTGCGTCAGTTACTCTCTTGATTCGGTCGATTGAACCTGTTTTGCGATCGTTCAGGTAGAAACCATCTGATATTACAAACACGAGTTTGCGTCCGGGCAGTTGAGCCGCCGTGCGCATCAGTCCTTCGAGCAGTCGCAGTGTATCGTCAGTCGCCGGCGCAGACTCTACCGCGATCTGCTGTGCGCGATTTCTCACCAGTTGCCGGGCAGACTGCGGAGACACTGTACAGATCGTTCCGCCGCCACCGCCAAAACAGTTCTGTTTTTGAAGCTCCTGGACGTAATAGACCAATGCCTGTTCATCGCCTTCGCGAATCTTCATCGCGATGTACTCCGACATCGGTGGTCTGTCCATGTCGGTTTTTGTGTTTGTGCGGTAGTTCAAACGGGCGACGGCAGCACGCAATGCGTCTTTATCGGAAGTGAGCTGTTGCAGGAATCCGATTTGTCCGCTGGGCGAAGTGATGGCGGCTAAATCTTTTTCGCCAATGCGGCTATCGATGAACTCGAGTAACGCTTTCCGTGTTCGTACCAGGCTGTCGGGCGCGAGGTGCAGATCGTCAACGAAGAATATGACGGAGCGGCGCTGTGCATCGAGTTTAGCTGGGTTGACTGTGGTTGCCTGGGTTGCATTCGGCGCCTGGGGCTCGCTTGCGGCACCGCTGGATCGGATTGCTTCGAAGAAAGATATTTCGCGTGGCGTGTTATTGATCTTCAACTGAAATTGTTCCGGTTTAAGACCATCGACGAAGCGACCATTCTTGTCGAACACCATCACGTCAGTCTGTACCAACGATGTTTCAAACTTAATTACATCCTGTGCGTCGCTGCTCGGCTCAGCAGGTTTTGTTTGGCTGAAGACGGTGGCGGGAAACAGAAGAACAAAAGCCGCTATAGATAAAAGTTTCAGGCTCCACATAATAGTCGACCTCAACTGCGGAGTGGTTGGGCACGAAAAGCTGAGCACAAGTTTACCCTAATCTGAATCAATCGAAAAAATTCCTGGCCGCGGTAATACGGTGCAGAGTTCAGCAACTTCTCCGTACGGCAAGTAATTTCTGCGGATCATCGCGTCATCGAATCCGATGGCAGGGCGAGGTTCGCCTCACGTGAACCCTATAACAAAGGAATGATAATGAAAAACCGAAGTCTATTTGTGAAAAAGTTGATAGCGCTGGCAATGGCATTCATGTTCTTGTCCGTTTCAAACGTAACGCGCGTTGAGGCGGCTCCAACCCCTGACCTGACGCCGGAGCAGATCGAAGCGGTGATTGAGGACGCATTCGCCGGATTAGTTACCTTCGACGTTCCGCGGGTCATAAACCACTTTGCCGCTGACGCGGTGCTTGAAGATCCGGTCGGAACTCCACCGATGCAGGGAACCCAGGCCATCGCCGCTTATTTGGCAACGTTCCCCACTTTGTTTAGTCAAATGAAACTCTACTCCCTCGACATCAAGCCGGGCGGTCAGGAAGCGGCAGTCAAATGGCGGCTGCGTTTTACGACCAGGACCGGCAAAGTCTTCTTCCTTGAAGGCATCGGTCACTTCAAGTTCAACCAGGAAGGGAAGATTCAGCACGAGAAAGAGTTCTTTGACCTCGCGTATTTTCTGGAGCAATTGCAGGGCTGAAGTCGTTATACGAGCGGGCGGCAAAGCGCCGCCCGCAACGGTTCGTTAGAGGTCACTCGAGAAATCATAAAAGACGCGGAATAGATTTCCATCGACGTCGGACACCGTGAACTTATGCAGCTTCCACGGCTTCGACTCCGGAGTTGAGATGATTCGTGCTCCGGCAGCATTCCATGTTTTGTAAAGCTCATCTACCGCTTCTTTGCTGTTGAGATTGAGCCAGGTCATCACCGGCGCAGTGTTGCCATGATGCGCGCGGAAGTTAGCGTCCGTTAGAAACATCCTGCAGTCACCCTTTGAGATCCCGGCGATCCCACCGTCGGCCCCGCCCCAATCTACGTCGAAGCCGAGTTTGTTCTGGTAGTAGTCGAGCGCCGCGTTCATATCGGTCACAGGTATCTCAGGCACTGCAGCGGGAAATTGATTCATGCGTGCGGTTCCTTATTTACGGCGAAGCCTTTACACTGACACGGCAACCGGGAGTCTCGCAAAACCAAGATAAGAAATGCAAACAGTTCCAACTCAAGAAGTGGAGATTGCCGCGCCGTTTGTTGTGACTTCCAGCGCCGCGCGCGCAAATGTCTGGCAACGACTGTGCGCCGCTCTCTTCGAGCCAGTCGATATCTCGTTCCTGGTGTTCTTCCGCATCCTCTTCGGCGGCATCATGCTCTGGGAAGTTTATCGCTACTTCACTTACGGCTGGATCGGCCGTTACTTCGTTGAACCGGTTATCAATTTTCATTACTACGGGTTCAGTTGGGTGAAGCCATGGTCCGGGAACGGGATGTACATTCACTTTTTTGTGCTCGGTCTGGCTGCGACTTGTGTGATCGCGGGGTTCTTTTACCGCATTGCCGCGCCGGTGTTTTTTCTGACTTTCACGTACACGTTTCTGCTGGACCAGACGCGTTACATGAATCACTTCTATCTGGTCTGCCTGATCAGTTTTTTGATGTGTTTCCTTCCGGCAGAACGAGCGTTTTCCGTGGATGCGTTGTTGCGCCGGAAGATTCGCTCAGACGTTGTTCCGGCGTGGACGTTGTGGCTGCTGCGAGCACAGGTCGGCATACCATATTTCTACGGCGGCATTGCCAAGCTCAACAGCGATTGGCTACAGGGCGGCGAGCCGATGCGCACGTGGTTACGTCCGTTGACGATACTGCCAGGCGGTAGTCCTGTCTTCACGTCCGACTGGGTGGTTTACGGGTTTGTTATCGGCGGGTTGTTGCTTGACCTGCTGGTGGTGCCACTGCTGCTGTGGCGACGCACGCGGCCCTTCGCATTCGCAGCGGCAATCCTGTTCAACCTCATCAACTCAGTGATCTTCGATATCGGTATCTTTCCGTGGTTGATGCTGGGCGCGCTGCTGATTTACTTTCCGCCTGATCTGCTGCGACGCTTTGCTCGAGCGTTCATGTCGCCAGGAGAAGCGTTCCCCGACGCGGCGCCGACTGTGAGATCTGAAAGTAGTAGTTGCCCAACTTTAAACGGCTCTCAAAAACTGGTTGTTGGGCTGTTGGCGGCCTACCTGGTGGTCCAGCTTTTGTTCCCGCTGCGACATTATCTCTATCCGGGGAACGTTAGTTGGACGGAAGAGGGACACAATTTTGCGTGGCACATGAAGTTGAGAACCAAGGAAGGGGAGGCAATCTTTACTGTCACGCATCCCGCGAGCGGACAAACCTGGACCATCAAGCCGGAAGACTATTTAAAACCTCATCAAGCAACGAAGATGACCACTAAGCCCGACCTTCTCATCCAGTTCGCCCATTTTCTTGCCGAAGAGAAGCGGCGTGAAGGCTACGACAACGTCGAAGTCCGCGCCCACACAATGGTCTCCCTCAACGGCCGCGAGCGCCAGCTCCTCATCGATCCCAACGTAGACTTGACCAAAGAACAAGTAAGTCTCTTACCCGCCCACTACATAGTGCCTCTCACCACCCCCCTCGGCACCGGCGGCACCGGCAGTTTCGACGACGAATAGGTGGAACGTTTGCGCGTAAAGAGAGGAGACACTCTCTACGTAATTGAAACGAAGAACGGTATAGAACTAACTGCCTATAATCCGGACTTTGCCAGGCAGGAGGAGATTGCTGAACGAGTCATGCGCGAAGATAGAGACGCCTTGAGGAAGCTGGCGAAATAATCCCATGCAGCTTGTTTGGCTTCTCGAAGAAACGATTATGGCGCCAATCTTAAAGCAGGCCAAGACGAAAAGTTCCTCACCTTTCAACGCCTGGCTGAAGGATCGCTAACAAAGGAAGAGCTAGCAATTGGATTAGGAAGCGAACCTGAGCCAGGAATGGCTCGTCAACGAAGGTTGCGATGAGTTCGCTACGCCAGTTCGTGCCAACTGTGAAAACACTTTGGGCATTGGCGTGCGGTGGGTGTGCGCAACTGCGAGCCGCATGAGGGGCAGGGGGGTGTGGGACGCTGCGAAATTGGCGAAGCGCCGTAGGGATGATGTACCCAAAGCTTTGCCCATCTCAGGGGACACTCTGTCCTGTTCTGAATAATTCGCATTGCTTCGAGCGCGTGGCCGTTTTCAATCAGCTCGCGGAGGGATCGAACGTCTTCGTCCGTCAAGTCTGCGAACACAGGAACGATCGATCCGCATTTCTGGCAAACCGATCCGCGGTCAGGATCGGAGTCAGGCCGAACGTTGCGCAGTTCCGATTTGGAGTATCC
The DNA here is from genome assembly GCA_036379695.1 of Pyrinomonadaceae bacterium. GTDB lineage: Bacteria > Acidobacteriota > Blastocatellia > Pyrinomonadales > Pyrinomonadaceae > PSRF01. The sequence goes on from DASVGE010000026.1 coordinate 10,595, forward strand.
TTGAATTGGTCCATCCATATATAGTGACAAGCGAAAATCCAAGACGTATAGTGGCGCAACCCACCCAAACGAAGCGGGCCGACTTGTGCGGACAACACGAAGCCGACCCTTGAACCTCAACCTTCTAACGAAAGGATGAAGATCATGGCCACTCATAGTAGCGCAAGCCTGCGCGAAGAAAAACCTCATCTCAGCGCTGCGATTAAAGAACGAGCGCAATCTATCAAAAACGACAAGTCGATTGGTTGGACCAGCCGTGCGATTATCAGTTACGGTTTGGAAACGGATGATCCATGGCTGCCTGAACTCGTGCGCCGAGTTGATGCAGGCGAGACCATTGACGATAGCACCTTAGCCACACTTGCAAACGAAGAAAAGATCGAAACACCTACTTGCACTGATCTGTAGGACCAAGGACGAACGTAGCCCGGTGCCGTAGAGGAGACTAGCAGAAACCGTTAAAACGGTTTCTCAATATTCTGCGCGCCTTCACACCGGACTGAAGCCCGGTGTGAATGAGAAAGGACTTTTGAGGTAAAGCCCACCTGCAACCTGCAACGGCCTTGCACAAAAAGTCGTGGCGCGCTTCGCTTCGGCTTCGCCGCCGGATGTGCTTCGGCTACGCCGCCGGATGTGCTTCGGCTACGCCGCCGGATGTGCTTCGGCTACGCCGCCGGATGTGAGGCAAGGCTATGCCTTGCCGTTAGCCCCCCTCATAGTATTGGGCTGGGCCCTCGGTTCGGGCTCTGCCCCAAGGACTTATGGGCCAAGGCCGAACCGGGGGCTTAGCCCCGAACATTATTTTAAAAGCCTGACGGCAAGGCATAGCCTTGCCTCACATCGGGCGGCGAAGCCGAAGCTAAGCGCGCCAAAATGACTTTTTGTGCAAAGCCACCTGCAACCTGCAACGGTTTTGCACAACAAGTTCTTTTTGGCGGAGCGTTGCCGGCGTCGCCGCCTCACATCAGGCGGCGAAGCCACCGGCTTGTCAAAAGGTGAAACTAAGCCAAAGGGAAGTTGCTTGTAGCCCATCAGGTACTTAATATAAGGTCATGAGTAAAACCGAAATCCTCGATGAACTACCCAAACTCACGAAGACAGAGCGCCAGGAAATCCGTTTGAGATTGGCTGAACTCGATGGAGATGATTGGCTTGATGACGATGACCCGTTAACCCCGCAGGAAAAAGCATTACTTGAGGCGCGACTCGCCGCCTACGCGAAGGATCCGGATGCAAGCAGTACATGGGAAGAAGTTGAGAGCCGAATCCAAGCCCGTCTTAATAATCAGCCGAACGGATGAACCGGCGTCTAATCGTCCGGCCAGAAGCAGAGGCTGACATCACCGATGGCGCTGTGTGGTACGAAAGCCGGGAGACTGGCCTCGGACGAGAGTTTATATCCGAAGTACAGTCGGCTATTTCACGGGCATTAAGAAATCCGGAATCCTTTTTACGTGTTCGCCGAAGTCCAACAGTTTGTCGTGTTCTCGCCCGACTGTTTCCTTACCGCGTTTTTATTGTCCGACCCAACGCGATGATCGTTATTGCCGTGATTCAGCTTTGCCCTAAAAGTCGGAAATCAAGGTTGGAAACAGTCAGTACCACCTCGCGGTAGCGGGTGGGTGCGCAGCCCTCAAGCAGGTGGGTGGTCTCACGGCTGCGCACCCACCC
>DASVGE010000027.1:0-85339 GCA_036379695.1 Pyrinomonadaceae bacterium
ATTTTTAGTACTGCAAATAGCGGCAAACGTGAAGCTCCACGGGGCAAGCCCGTGGCATCCGGGCAGCTATTTTTTTGAGGGCTGGCTAGTAGCGGCAAGCGTGAAGCTCCACGGGGCAAGCCCGTGGCATCCGGGCAGCAATTTTTTTGAGGCTGGCTAGTAGCGGCGAACGTGAAGCTCCACGGGGCAAGCCCGTGGCATCCAGGCACGTTATTTTTAGGGCTGCAAATAGCTACCAGCGTGAAGCTCCACGGGACAAGCCCGTGGCATCCAGGCGGGTTATTTTTAGTACTGAAAATAGCGGCGAGCGTGAAGCTCCACGGGGCAAGCCCGTGGCATCCAGGCGCGTTATTTTTAGGGCTGCAAATAGCTACCAGCGTGAAGCTCCACGGGGCAAAGCCCGTGGCATCTCGTCTACTCGTGGCGGCGAGCCTTAGTGATAGGTGATGGTGCGGTATTCGATTTGGCGTGGCAGGTCTTTGCCGGTCAGGGTGGTTTTCCTGGTCCAGTTCCCGCGTGAGTCGTAGGAGAAGACGACGCGTTCGCGTAATGAGCCGTCCGTGTTGTGGATCAGCATCTCTTTCGGCTGGTCTTTGCCTTTGTAGATGTAGATGACTTTTCCGGTGATGTGCCCTTCTGAGCTAGCGTCGTTCTCGACGTAGGAGCCGGTGGTCTCAACCTCCGTGAGTTTACCTTTCGCGTCGTACGCGTATCGCACTCGATACGTCATCAGATCGCCGTCATGCCTGATCCGTTCGAGAGGCTTTCCGTCCGCGCCCAAAGTAATGCGTATCCGTGCGGAAACCGATCCGTCAGGGTTGTAGCTGGTTTGCGAGATCAGCCTCCCCTGATCGTCGTAGGAATTTTCATTGCGACTGATCAGCGAAGTTTTGTGGTAGAGCTCTTCTGCTACCTTGTTCCCATTCGCGTCGTACTTGTACAGATATCTTTCGTCAGCCGCGGACCCATTCGGCTGCACGATCTTGTACTCCGCTCTATTCCCCTGTTGGTCCAGGAGGTAAACGTGCTTGCGTGGCGTACTCAAGCCCGATGCGTAATCCTCATAACCAGTGTGCCGCCCCTCGGCGTCGTAGTTATAAACGATCGTCTGCGCCGCCGAACCGTCGCGACTGAAGTCAACACGCTTAACCCTGTTCCCGCGCGTGTCGTACGAGACCTCGTGCAAACGCACGCGCGGACCTTCGACGTTCTTACCATCCTTCAATGTAAACTCGGCAACTTCAGTAGTGACGGTTTGCACCGGCCCAACCAACCGGTCCTCAGCTCTCGTTTGTGCGCGCACCCCGATCGACAACGCAGCAACCAGGAAGACACCCAACCCTATCTTGCTCCACCACGATCGCCGTTGCTTGAAAAGCTCGGCGGGTAATTTGTCAGCCGCAAACTCGTTCAGTGGAGACCCCAAAAACCTTGCAGTCATAGCAAAAAGGAGCGGCTCTGCAAGTTCATCCCAATCGACTGGTGAACTCGCGCCGATCACCCTCTGTTCTTCAGGCTGCAACTCGCCATGCTCGAGCATGACACTATGATCGGGAACGCATACAAACTTACGTTGCAAGCTGTTCCCCTGAAAAAGCGCATAAGCCACAGAGCCAGTCGCCTCGCTCAACTCCCAGAACAATACCTGTGCATCCGGTAGCAGAGACAAGCATCGCTGAACGACGGGTTTATCCAGGTCTTCAACAATCCCAAAGAGATCGGGATGACTGGCAAGCACTGCGGCTCCGTCGTAGGCGCCGACACAGAACCAGCCGGACGGTGGCCCAAGGCCCGTATCGAACTGGGAAGTTTTTGGCTGGCCATCAACCTCCCAGTTCAATTCGGCGACGATTTGTTGAGCACGGTCAGGGAGATGAGGGGGAAACTTTCCGAAAACCCCCTCCTCTCGCTGACTAATGAAAACACAAGCAGTGTTCCAACCCATATCTATTGCCACCAATCAGTTCGGACCGGCTGCGACCCGATTTGCGTTCCTTCCGGCAATACGGCGCCGCCGTTCGTCCCGCGCACCGTACCGCCACCTGAAAGAATCTCGGGATATCCAACGCGCTGGTTCTGCGTGTAGCGAGCCCCGGCGCCGAACTTCGATTCGATCAATGTTAACTCACCAAACAGGCTCCGCGTTACGAGGTCAACTCTGACCGTCGTCGAGTTTGTTTGAATCGTAACCTGACGGGCTACAACAACCTCACCACGGAACAGTGCCTGCGTCTCTGAGAGCAGTTCGCCTACCTGCGAGCGTGAGTTTGGCAGCATGGTGTTATTCGCTGCATTGTTCGGCAGGCTCCGGAATTTGTACGCTGCATGACCAGCACCTGCCACGGTAAACAGCGCGGAAACACCCGCAGCCCACCTATCACGTTCGTTGTCGGCGAGCAGCATCTCAGACACGTCCATGCCCAATGAAACTCCCGCTGCGATACCCCCCACGATCGCGATGCCGGTGCTCGCCGCCATTGTCACACCTACAGCGGTAAACGCCCACGCGATACCGATGCCGAGGCCCATGACACCGAGCAGGGCGGCTGGTCCCATCAGCATTCCGATGATCATTCCTTTGATGGCGCCACGTACGCCGTCGCGGATCGCTCCGGTAATCATCCCCGCGAGCGCGCCCATGATGGCGGTGACCGCCATCGTCGAAGCGAGCGTCATGTGACCGGACGGGTCGATACCATTCACCGGATCGGCATTCGCGTACAGGTATTTGTGGAGCGACTTGGGCTCGAATTGCAGACCTTCAAACGTGTCCTGAGTGATGAACCGGCCCGTAGACGCGTCCATGTAACGCGCCCTGAGGTAATAGAACCCGAGGTCCGGATCAAACTGTTCTCCGGCGTAGAGATAGTTGTTCGGTGTTGACCCGGTCAGGCCGATCAGGTTGCCGAAAGCGTCGTAGTTGTAAGTGTCGGTTATTGCCCCGGCAGTATTCGTCAGGTAGCGGACTGAGCCATGGCCATCGTAGCCGTAGAAGCTGACCTGGCGCTGGCCGTTAATCAGTTGCCGCTGGCTGATTAGATCGTGACCGTAGGTGTACTGGCGAACCACCGTCCCTTGTTGGATTTCTTCAACCACCTGCGCGAAGCCACTGTGGTTGTTGCTATCGACAAGGTAGTGAGTGGTGACACCACCAACGGTCTTTCTGACGCGGTTGCCATCGCCGTCATAGACCATGGTCACCGCGCCACCATCAGCACTGGTCAAGCGATTTTCGAAGTCGTAACTGAAAGTCCTTGCACCAGCGCCAATCGTGTTTCCATTCGGATCGTAAGTGGCTGTAGTCAGCCGATCGTTGGCGTCGTAAGTAACGCTGACCGAGTTGACGCCCGGCACGCTGGAAGTACGCGAGAGCCGGTTACCAACCGAGTCGTGGGTATAACTAATGGCGCCATTGGCGACCGCGTCACCGGTGATGGTTTCACTCGTGAGTCGATAGACTGAATCGTAGGTGTAAGTAACAGTGCGACCGCCCATCTCCGCAACGGAGAGTCGGTTGCCCGCTGGTCCAAGCGTGTAGGTGAAGCTGGACAGCGTTGCGCCGTTGGTGGCCGTCAATTGAGTCAGACGGTTAAGTGTGTCGTAGGTGTAGGTCGACTGCACACCGTTCGGCAGGAGTGTGCTGGCAAGGTTGCCGTTCGGATCGTAAGCATAAGTTGTCGTGCCCCCCGCGTTACGGTTGTCCTTGACTGTTGCCAGCCGGTTCAACTCGTCATACGTGTAATCGATGCTGACACCTTCGGCGTTCGACGAACGCACCGTGAGCAGGTTGCCGGCGTCATCATACGTGTAATTCAACGTCCCCTGCGGAGTAACCTTGCTCGTCAGGCGATCGCGATCGTCATAGACGTAGTTAGTCAAACCTGACGCGTCGTTCATCGTGGCGCGCCGTCCGGTTGGCGTGTAGGTGAAGGTTATAGTCGGCTCACCCAAACTCGCATCGGGTGTCTTGGTCAACAACCGGTTCGTCGTGTTGTAGGTAAACGTCGTCTGCTTGCCACGGAAATCCGTGTGTGTCGCCACGTTGCCCGCGGCGTCGTAGGTAAACGTCTCCGCGCCGCCCATGGGGAGAATGCGTTTTGTGCGGCGACTCATGCGGTCGTACTCATAACGCATGGTGCGATTATTCGCGTCAGTCTGCGTGAGCAGGTTGCCCAGCTCGTCGTAGGTGAAGCTGGTCACTTTGCTAAGCGAGTCGGTCACTTTCAGTAACTTCCCGCGCTTGTCGTATTCAAACAGAGTGGTCTTGCCTGCCTGATCAGTCTGCGACGTTGCGAGTCCCGCGTCGTTATAGGTGGTGGAAGTGAAAGTGTTGTCCGGGAAGATCGTCTTCGTGCGCCGCCGGTTGAGATCGTATTCGAAACGGAGCGTTTGATTCTTCGGATCAGTGGCCGTGATCTGATTGCCACCCGCGTCGAACGTGAACGTAGTCACCTGGTTCTTAGCATCGGTGATCTTCGTCCGCTGCCCGATGGCGTTGTACTCGAAGTGCGTTGACTTGCCGAGACTGTCGATAGACGTGATGACCTGGCCGATTGCATCGTAGACGGTGCTTTCAAACTTGCCGTCGTGATGCGTTGTCTTTAAGAGCCGCCCGACTGCGTCGTAGGCGTATGAGGTGGTCCGGCCAGCCCGGTCAACACTCGTCAGACGCCGGCCTTCCGCATCGTAGGTGAACTCTTCGTCCGTGCCGTCCGGGTACACCGTCCGTGTAAGCCGGTTCATCTCGTCGTACTCATAAGTCGTGCGACGGTTGAGCTGGTCAAAGGCTTCGATTGGCTTGCCGACACTGTTGTAAACCGTGCGAGCCTCGGTGCCATCCGGGAAGGTGGCCCGAGTCAGGCGGTTCTGACGGTCGTATTCGTAGGTTCTGGTCAGCACCTCCGGAACGCCGTTAACAACGCGTGTGAACGACTCGGTGCTGCGGTTGCCGTTGGCGTCGTAGGTGTAAGTGGTGACAGTGCCAAAGGGATCAGTTCGCTTGGTTACATTGCCGGCCGTGTTGTATTCCAACAACACCGTGTGACCAAGTTCGTTGGTTCGCGATGTTTCCTGACCCTTCGAGTTGTAAGTCATGACCATGTTCTTACCAGCCGGGTCTTTAATTGTGGTGAGGTTGCCGCTGGTGTCGTAGATGTACGTGGTCACGTGACCCTGTGGGTTGGTGAGAGTTAACAGCTGGCCGCGACTGTTGTACGTGTAGCGGGTGATCTGTCCGAGTGCGTTAGTGACACTCGTTTTGTTGCCGGAGGCGTCGTAAGAGAAAGTCGTGGTCTTACCTTCGGCGTTTGTCTCACTGATCAACTGGTCGCGGCTATCGTAAGTACGCGTGGTCACGCCACCGGCCGCATCCGTGACGCGAACTACCTGGCCGCGTGCGTTGTACTCGTAGATGGTGGAGCGGCCGAGGCGATCGGTCATCACCTCACGCCTGGTGTTGAGATCATGTGAGAACTCGATGACCTTGCCGAATGCATCGATCTGGCGGACGAGCCGTCCCTGATCGTCGTACTCGTTGCGCAGTGGCTGGATGCCGCGCGGATCTTTGACAGTCAGCAGGCCGTGAGTCGAGTTGTAGGTGTAAGTAGTTTCATTGTTCTCGCGATCCTTAGAGCTAACAAGATCGCCGCGCGCGTCATAACCATAGACCAGCGATGCACCAGCGGGGTCGGTGATGTGTGTAATGCGTCCCTGACTGTCGCGAGTGAAGGTAATGCTCTTGCCACTGGTATGCGTGATGCCATTGCTGTTGATGGTCATCGTATTGCCCGCCAGATCGGTCAACTGTTGTAGACCGTTGCGCTGATCGATGAGCAACACGTCGCCGCTCTTGAGCGTGAGACGGTATTGACTGAAGTCCTTGTGCTCGAGGGTGCTCCAATCAAGGAGATCGGCAGGACCCGGGAAGCTGGCTGCAACGAGGGCTGTCGGATCACCAACCAGAGCGAGACTGGCGCCAAGAGTAACAGCCGATCCCGGCAAGGGCCGGAAACCGATATTTGTCTCCATCGGCGGGAAGATCTGGCTGCACTGCGGCGTGAGAGTGGCTTCGAATTTGAAGATAGTGCTATCGGGCATGGTGATCGTAACGATGTGAGGCTTCGTCGGCACGATGCAGTAGTTCCTGAGGATGCCGCCGCTGACGGTTGTCTGCCATCCCTCACCCACAACGCCACTTTCCTGCAGACGTATGTTGCGGATGCCGAGGTTCCAACCGACGCCGAAATCACCTCTCCGCTTGTCACGACTGTCGTAAGTGCGAGTTACGTCGATCGGAACTCCCGCGACCGGGACAGTGAGATCGAGGAACGATAAGGTGAAGTTCCCAACCTTTTGTTCACCCTCCGAGACAGCGGTCATCGACGTGATGGTCGTTTGTCCGGCAGCGTTCGTGGCGACGAGACGCACGGTGTAGATGCCGTTGAGAAGTGTCGTCGGATCGAAGGTGCCGAGCGTGCCGTTTGTGACGGGTGTGTTGCCTGAAGTGAGCGTGATCCACGTCGGAGCGACACCGTCTTCGTTGAGGCTGTACTCGAGACGCCAGCTACTGCCTTCACTGACGGTGCCGGTGAAGGTTGTAGGAGTGGTGATGGTTGCGCCGCTAGCCGGACTGTTGATGCCGGCGGTTGGTGGCGCGGTTTGCGTGATGCTTACGTCGTCCGAGGCTGAGAGCGCGGTGTCGCTCGCAGTCAGGCGCAGGACGTAGGTTCCGGGGGCGCTGAAGGTGGCCGTGGTTTGCAGCGCCGCGGCGTTTGCGAAGGTGACAGTGCCGGGACCGGAGACCGAGGTCCAGTTGAATGAGAGCAAGCTGTCGACGGGCAGTCCGTCGTCGTTGGCAGTGCCGATGAGATTGACGGTGGTCGGATGGGCCACGGTCTGATCGGCGCCCGCGTTTACTGTCGGCGCTTTGTTTGTGCCGTTTAGGGTGACGCGCACGTCGTCGCTGCCGGACAGTTCGGAGTCGTTTGCGGTCAGGCGCAGAATGTAAGCGCCTGCTTCGCTGAAGGTTGCGTTTGTGGTTAGTGCAGTCGCGCTGCTGAAAGTCACGGTGCCCGGGCCGCTAACCTTGGTCCACTGATAAGTCAGTGAAACGTTCGGAGGCAGGCCGTCGTCTGTGACTGTGCCACTCAAAACGGCACTGTTTGCCGGAGGCTGGATAACCTGGTCAGCACCGGCGTTCACCACCGGCGCCTGGTTTGGTGGAATCGGGTTGACGACGATCGTGATCGTGTCGCTGCTGATGTAGTCAGTGTCGTCAGCCGTTAACCGCAGCACGTAGGTGCCTTCAATGCTGAACGTGGCGGTTGTGCTTAGGGCAGCGGCGTTGGCGAAAGTAACCGTGCCTGGTCCGCTGACCTTGCTCCATGTTGAAGTGATCGGCGCGCCTGCGGGCTTGCCGTCGTCAGTCACACTACCACTCAAAGACGCAGTGTTAGGCAAGGTCACCGTTTGATCGGGTCCGGCGTTGACGACCGGCGCCAGATTGGCCGCTTCGACAGTGATCGTTACTTCGTCACTGCTGCTGAGCTCGGAATCGTTAGCCGTCAGACGGAGCACGTAGACTCCGGCGTCACTAAACGTAGCAGAGGTCGAGGCCGCATTCGCGTTCGCGAACACGACGTTGCCGGGACCGGAAACCTTGGACCATGTAGCGGTCAACGATCCGGCTGCCGGCAGACCGTCGTCGGTGATCGAGCCGTTGAGTTTGACTCCGGCGCCAGTCACGGCGCGCAGCGAGAGCGCGTCGAAGTACGCGTCGTTAGTAGTGCCGGTGCGACGCGTCGCGATGAGGCGGATGCGAATCCAGCCCGTGCCTGCCGGAATGATGCGCGTGTCTTCAATCAGTTGCCATGCAGTTGTCGAAGACACCTCGCCCGAATCGAGCCGTGCGATCATCGTCGTGTTCGCAGCATTGCGATACTCGATGATGACGCGCGCCGTGTCAGGCGTCGTCTCCGCGCGTGAGCGCACGAAGGCCTTTAACTCAAACGCCTGCGTGCCGGCCGCGATCGTCCCTGCAAACGAAGTGAGATCGACGTCCTGGCGCAGTTCTGCCGAAGCAGTTTCACCGGCGTAGAAGAAGTGACCGCCGTTGACGCTCTCCGGGAAACCATTCGCGCCGGAAGCCGCGCGCGTCCAGGTTGTGCCCGCAGCTTCGGTCCACGCGCGAATCTCTCCGTTCACAAGTGGCTCGTCGTTGCCTGCGTTCTGAATGCGATTGGTCTTGAGTTCAGTCGACTGATCCGCACCGGCGTTGACGACCGGAGCCTGATTAGGCGCCGGCGCATTGACTGTGACAGTCACATCATCCGTGCTCGTCAAGTGTGTGTCGCTCGCCGAAAGTCGCAGGACGTAGGTGCCGGCCTCGCTGAAGGTGGCGGTTGTGACGGCGCTCGCTGCGTCGGCGAACGTTGCCGTGCCCGGCCCACTCACCTGAGTCCAGGCAACTGTCAACGTAGCGCCCAGTGGCAAGCCGTCGTCCGTGACTGTGCCGTTCAGACGTGCTACGCCGGGAAGCGTGATCGAAAGATCCGGTCCCGCATTGACGATCGGCGCCTGGTTGGGCGGTGTGACCGTAATGATCGTCTCGTCACTCGCGGTCAGCGCCGTGTCGGTTGCTGTGAGACGCAGCACGTATGTTCCCGCCTCACTGAACGTAGCTGTAGTTGCAGGTGACGACGCATTTGCAAATGTGACGAGGCCAGGCCCGCTCACCATGCTCCACGTTGACGTGACCGCGGCGTTGCGCGGTAGACCATCGTCAGTCACCGTGCCGTTGAGCGTAGCCGTGTCATTCAGCGCGACCGTTTGATCGTCGCCCGCACTCACAACCGGCGCCAGGTTCTGATTGAGAATCGTCAGCGTGTAGCTTTGCGTGTCGAAGGCGCCGTGCACGTCTTGTGCGCGGATGGCAACAGGGTGATCGCCGGCGTTGCGCGACGTGACTGGCCAGGTAATGAGGCCGGTCACCGGATCGATCGTCATGCCCAACGGCGCAGTTGTGAGCGAGTAAGCGATCGCGTCGCCGTCGGGATCCACTGCATCAACGTCGTAAGTGTAAGTAGCTTGCGCGAGTGAAAGCTTACGGAAGCCACTGTATCGCACCTGCTCCTGTGAATAGTTGTAGAAGCCGAAAAGACCATTGGAGTAAGTCGAGTCGTTGACGGTGATGTCAGCGAGGACAGTTGCGCCCTGTTTCACCGTGATCTTGATCTCGCCGGGATGGAAGCGCAGCGTGAACTGGTAATCAGTAAAGCTGGCCCACGGAACGGTGTTATGGAAGAGCGTGCGCACGCGAGTGCCGTTACCGGCTGACGGCCAGAAGTCAGCGCCCGTCAACGGTGACGACGCGTTAACAACTTTTACGCTCATGCCCTGCTCAGCGAATCCGAGCGGGTCGTTCTGATTGACCTTCTTCCAGTCGAACAAATAGAAGTGTTCCGAGTTCTGGTAACCGAAGACGAAGCCAATGTAGTCGTCATCAGCAGTGGTGTTGACGCGCCACGTGCCGTCCATTTGGCCGGTCGTGAAATTGAAATCGCTCAGGAGGATTGCGGCGTCGGCGTTGACGGTTTGCGTTACCGCGTTATTCGGGAGGTCTTTCTGCCAGACCGCATCGGGCTGCGAGTTGAGCTCGTATTGCTTGTTGGTCCAGGGACCAAGGTTCACCAGGTCACCGCTACCCGTAGGCACGGGGCCGAGGGATAGTTCGGTTGTCGGCTCGGTGGTGATATCCGGCGCGCGGTTAGGCCTGGGCAGAACTGTGATCTGCACGTCGTCAAATCCGCCCTTTTGCGTGTCAGTGGCTTCGAGTCGCAGCACGTAGGTACCCGCGACACTGAACGAAGCAGTCGTCGTCAGTTGATTAGCATTGCCGAAGGTGACCAGACCCGGGCCGTTGAGCTTCAACCAGGTGGTGGTCACCGTGCTTCCGAGTGGCAGGCCGTCGTCAGTGACGGTGCCGCTTAGATTCGCTACTGCCGGAAGAGTGATTGTTTGATCTGCGCCGGCGTTAACAACCGGACCCTGATTGCCGGGCAGCACGGTGATAACGATTTGGTCGCTGGAAGTGTGTACCGAATCACTCGCCGTGAGGCGCAAGGTGTACGTGCCGGGAGTGCTGAACGTAACGTTCGTGGCCGGCAAGTTTGGTTTGGAGAACGTGACGTTGCCCGGACCGGTCACCTTGGACCAGCTCATCGAGAGCTTCTGATTGCTTGGCAGAGCGTCGTCGCAGACAGATGCACTCAACGTTGTTTGCAGGATGCCTTCGAGCGTCTTGTCTGCTCCGGCGTCGATGCCCGGCGCAACGTTCGCAGGAATGTCGAGCGGGAAGCCGACGGTTCCGATCGAGAGGTCGTAAAGGATCGGAGTCTCGCCAGTGGTCGCGCGATCAAACCTGACACTGATCCTGACGAAGCGTCCATTCGGAACAACGGGATCGTCACCGTTTGAGACAACTACGGGTGTAGTGAAGGTAGTGTTATTTTCGCTGGTAGAGACTGAGACCGTGATCAGACCGTCGCTGCAAACTTGCGCCGTCCAACCAATGCGACCCCACTGCGCGCCCGGAATCTGACTGTCAAAAACGGTCGTCCACGTTCCGGTGTCCGGCGCGCCCGTCAAGGTGCTGCCGGTCATGTCGCTGTAGTTGTATGGATTGCCGCCGAGGTCAACGGTGGTGAAGTCCACTGCGCCAACGCGCGTGACGCCGTCGCCGCCGATTGGACCGAGCGCCGGGTTGATGCGCGAGACAGTGCGGCTATGAAAATTCGTCGCCCAGATTCTTCCGTCACCATCTACAGCCACGCCGGTTGGACCACTGCCGACCGTGATCGTGCCGACGTAAACGCCGTTACTCTTGATGTGTCCGACGGTATTCGTATTGAGTGAATGCGCGACCCAGATATCGTCGTTGCGATCGACGACGCAGCCCTGCGCGAACGGCGAGCCCTGGTTGAAGGAAGCGATGAGCGTGCCGTCCGGAGAAAACTTGCGCACGGTGCCGTTGCCGAACGACGTGTTGTAAACATTGCCGAGGCTGTCGATACAGAGCCCGTAACTGGGATGGCTATAACCGCGCCAGTTCACTCCGTTCGGACCGTTGAGTGGTTTGCTGGTGTCCCAACGCAGCATCGGATTTGCCGACCAGATGACGCCATTGCGATCGATCAGGCCGCCGTAGCCGCCGAAGCCCACGGAGTTTTCAGATCGCTTGATGGCGCCTGTGATGCCGTCGAGCAGATCGAAGCGCTGCCCGCTCGTGCCGCTCACCCAGATGTCGTTGTCAGTGTTTACCGCGACGTGCCGGGTGCCGAATGAATTGACTCTCGTGTAGTGCAGGATGCACTCATCCTGCGCGGTCGAGACGCCGCCGTTGGTGTTGGCGTTGTTGAGGTTGGTCCAGGGGCGGATGTTGTTGGCGGCGGTTGACGTCTCGATGACGCCGTTGCCGTTGCGATCAACGCACTGCCCGTTCTCGACCAGTCCGATGTGTACGACGCTGTTTCCGGCGCGGTTTGTGGCCCAAACGTTTCCGTTCTGATCCACAGTCGTGCGCGACGGGTCGCGGGGTTGGCCGTTCGGAGAAGTAAAATATTCGCCGATGATTTGCCCCGTCTCCGTATTGATCTTAACCACAGTTCCCTTGCTGGAGACGGCGACCCACATGAACTTAAAGCTGCGAATCGTAGAGTCGAGTTGTAGTTGATCGGGTGTGCTGGTGGTGAGGTTGATCAGGCTGCCCTGGTTGAAGTCGTTATTCAACGTGTAGATGCGAGAAGCGTGTGGCACCGGGTTGACGACGATTGTCAATTCGTCTTGTGCGGTGAACTGAGAGTCGTCAGCCGCGAGACGCAGAACGTAAGTGCCGGGCGCGCTAAACGTGGCGCCGCTTGTGAGACCGGTCGGGTTAGCAAAGGTGACGGTGCCCGGTCCGGAGACTTGCGTCCAGATCGATTCGACCACACTTCCGACCGGCAAACCGTCGTCAACGGCAGTTCCATTCAACGTTGCCGCTTGCAGGAACGTGAGCGTTTGATCCGGACCAGCGTTGACGATGGGCGGCGTATTTGCGGGCAAAACCGTGACGGTGCATTCGTCACTGACAGTGAAACGCGAATCGCTGGCAGTCAGTCGCAGCACGTACGTGCCTTCGATACTGAACTGCGCGGTGGTGACAGGCGACGCAGCGTTCGCGAACGTAACCGTGCCGGGACCGGAAACCTTGGTCCACGTCGTCGTCAGCGTGCTGCCGAATGGCCAGCCGTCGTCAGTCGCCGTGCCATTCAAGGTGACAGCGGCAGGGAGACGTACAGTTTGATCCGGGCCGGCATTTACGACCGGCGGTTGGTTCTCGGGATGAACCTCGATGGTCACATCGTCGCTGACGGTGAACTCGGTGTCGTCCGCCGTCAGGCGCAGGATGTATGTGCCGGGCGCTGCGAACGTGACGACTGTTGATAGATCGTGTACGTCGGCAAACGTGACTGCGCCCGGTCCATTCACTACGCTCCAGGTACGCGTCACGGTCGAACCGCGCGGCAATGCATCGTCCGTTACCTGTCCGGCCATCGTTGCCGTGTTTGGCAGTTCGATAGTTTGATCCGGACCGGCGTTGACCTCGGGTGGCTGGTTACGCGGCACGACTTCGACTGCCATCTCGTCGAAAACCGTGAGCAGTGAATCGCTGGCTGTTAAGCGAAGCACGTAGTCACCGGGTTCGGTGAAGGTCGCGGACGTGACTGCGTTGTTTGCGTTTTCAAAGGTAACCGGACCCGGGCCGGACACCTTGGTCCATGTTGTCGTAAGCGTACTGTTGAGCGGCAGGCCGTCGTCAGTCGCGGTGCCGTTCAAGCTCAGTTCGTTAGTAGGCAGAGTGATGGTCTGGTCGGGACCGGCGTCAACTGCCGGTGGACGATTAACCGGTGGCGGCGCAACGTCGGTCTCGGTGATCTGCAAAACGCCGTTGCCGTCGATCAGGAGTCGATCGCTGGTGACGGTGCCGCGGATGCGTCCGTTGCCGGGAATGCTGACGAGGCCCTGCGGGTTGCGGACGATGGCATAGAGCACTGCATTGCCCGAAACGCTCACCGTTCCCTGGGCCACCTGCAACAACAGTCGCTGCGGATCTTCGGGCGCGCCCACTGAGGAGCCGACTAAAGTGACGTTGCCTTTTACAGTGACTTTGATTGGACCAACTGCTCGCAGCTCGCTGCCGCCCAGCAGTGACAACTCTTCAAGGTTGTACACGGCAGGCACAGTTGCGCCTGCGACGCCGAGGACCAAAGTGGTGTGACCGCTGGCGGTGAACTTGCCGTAAGTACCCGGCGGTACCACCACCTCGCCTGCTTTTCCTGAAATCGTGAGATGGCGCAGTGTCGCCGGATCGCCGATGCTCTCTCCGGCATTCGAGAGTGAAACATCGCGCGTGCCGCTGGGCGCCGGCGGCACATGTATTGGCATCAGGCTGATGGGATTCGTGCGCGTAATGACGTGACGCAAGTGCGCATTGTTGCTGATGGTGATCGAATAGCCGGTCGGCTGCGTGTTCTCAACGCCGGGAATGACGCCGTCGAAACTCGGATTTCCACTACCCATCGTTACCGAAGGTGTACCCGGAACGAGCAGGTCGGACGTGATGACGTCTGTGCCGTCAAGTACGAGGTTCTCGGGCAGCAGTTGCCAGAGCGCGCCTTCGACGCGGCCGCTGTTGAGTTCCGGTGCGTGACGCACGACGGCGATCTTGTCGTAGAACTGTTTGACGCCGGCGATTTCAGACAGTGCCGCGGCAGAGAAAGTGATCTGCTTCCAGCTCGACACCTGCGCGATCTGTCCGACTTCAAACTCGGTACCGTTCCAACTGACGCGCGCGAGTTTGCCGGGCGAGTGTTGTGCAATGAGGATGTCGCCGATGATGCCTGCGAGAGCATCGTCCGGAGCGCCCCAGATTTTGCCGCCCACGGGATCGACGCCGTAGAAGTTTTCGTGCGCGGGGATGATGCGGATGTCCTGGGGAGAAAGCGCGATCGGGTAACTGGTTGCGGCGCCTTGTGCGTCGATGGCGTAGACGGCATTCTGCGCGCTCGCGCCCGCCAAAATCTTGCCCGCCCATGGACCATAGTTGGCAACGTCGTTCGGAACAGTGGTAACGCCTTCGAGCGGCGTGTTGAGTTGGGCCACGCGTGCGGCCACGCCCGCGGAGTTGATCCGCCAAACTCCACCCGTGCTCGTTACCGCGATCAGATCACCACCAAACGCGCCGGTGCGATCGACGTAGAGTCCACCTTCCGATCCGGTTTCGCCGTCGAGGGTGACCCACGGGTTCTGCACCGTAGCGCCATCGGCAGCCAGGCGCGCGATCACGCCGGGCGTACCTGTGCCACTGAACAACTCGCCCGGAGCAAAGCCACCGAGACTCATGCCTGTACCGTCGTCGCGCGCAGTTGCGATCTTCAATCCACCGGTCAGTCCGGCTACGTTCGAGTAGGGACGGTGCGTGCCGTCGGCGTCGAGCGATTCGAAGTTGCCGGGCATGCCGGTCGGGTTGTTCGCGGAAACGACGAGCTTGCGTAACGGTTGGTGGTGTTCGATACCGATGTGACCAGTGAACGCGGTTGTCACGGGTGTCAGCACAACGCCGAACTCTTGCGGTGCGGGGATGATCAGTGCTGCCGCCGGGTTGGGCGGTGGTTGACTCACCTTCGGGCTTTCAAAGAAGGAAGCGACGGAGGAAATACCTTTGTCGAGCCACGCGAAGGAGTAACCGGTTTGCGGCGTCGCGAGCGCGGGCGGCGCAAGAATCTGCAGGAGCAGGCAGTATGTCAGCAGCAGTGCGATGAAGACCTGCCGTGGCAAAGCAAATGACAAAAAGGTGAAGCTGCGGCCAGTGATGGTTCGCGCACTGATAGACATTTCGGGCTCCTTGTGGGTTTAAGACTTGCGCTGTCGGGGGAGGCGCGAAGTTGGACCAAAGTTGTGCTAAAGACTTCGAGGTTCGTGCGATTTCAAAAACTGAGTGCAAGCGGGCCGCTGAGCTTCGTGGAGTTTTCGGCGTCTGCCGAAAGACCCAGAGTGCCGCTGCCGCTGGTTATTGCCTGGTATTGTCCGGTGCCGCTCTGCACGTTGAGTTGCACAGAGCTCGCGCCGGTGACGACGCCGTTCGCATCGAGCGTTACCGTGCCGCCGCTAAAATTTCCCGTGATGGTGCCAGTCTCATTTGAAGTGGCGTCTGCATTTGACGGAAGGACAGTCAGTTTCCATGTACCGCCGTTGACGTTGCCGCCTTCGTGTTTCAGCGTGATGCTGAGCATGCCCGGTAGATCTCCGGTGGCGTTTAAGTTGAACGCCACGCTACCGCTTTCGGCGGAGGCCGTCTGACTGCCGCTCACGGTGTTGTTGTAGTTCGACGCTGCATGAGTGACGAGCGAGATGATGAATAAGGCGGAAAGCAGGGACCGCATAGGAACTTCTCCTGACTTAAATACGGTTATTGGTAGTAGCCGACGCCAACAGAAAATACGACTAGACCCGAGAGCTCTTCACTCTGATTAGGCGTTTCCAAGTGTGGAAGAAGACCTGGAATCGGAAGATTCGATCGCGGAAGCAGACACCTCTTCGTGAGAGCTGGGCTGTTTATAAGAGTGTGTCTAATTCGACGAATTGTTGAGACTAGTTATGCCGCTTGTTCACTGGACCGGTTGACGGCGACAGAACTTAGAGCAGTTGATTGAATCTGTCAAGCAAATGGTAATTTTGGCCAACACTTCAGTAATTTTGGCCAATCGTTTGTGACTTTGTGATTAAAAAGTTGGGCTACGTGAAGGCGTAGCGATGCCACATGTCCGATGCCACGGGCTTGTCCCGTGGAGCTTCACGTTTGAGACTACATTCCCACTAAGGCTCGCCTCTAGATGCCACGGGCTTGCCCCGTGGAGCTTCACGGTGGTAGCTATTTGCAGTACTAAAAATAGCGGGCCTGGATGCCACGGGCTTGCCCCGTGGAGCTTCACGCTCGCCGCTATTTGCAGTACTAAAAAATAACGAGCCTGGATGCCACGGGCTTGCCCCGTGGAGCCTCACGTTCGGAGCTATGTAGCGTCAAACGCGAGGCTCCACGGGACAAGCCCGTGGCATCTTGTCTTCTAAGAGGAGAGCTTTTTGTAGCGGCGAGCGTGAAGCTCCACGGGGCAAGCCCGTGGCATCTTGTCTTCTAATAAGGAGAGCTTTTTGTAGCGGCGAGCGTGAGGCTCCACGGGACAAGCCCGTGGCATCTTGTCTTCTAATAAGGAGAGCTTTTTGTAGCGGCGAGCGTGAAGCCTCCACGGGACAAGCCCGTGGCATCCCAGCGCGAATTATAAGTTGGAGTGTAGCGTCAAACGTGAGGCTCCACGGGACAAGCCCGTGGCATCCAAGCGCGATTTTTTTAGTGGGAATGTAGCGTCAAACGTGAAGCCTCCACGGGACAAGCCCGTGGCATCCCAGCGCGAATTATAAGTTGGGGTGTAGCGTCAAACGTGAGGCTCCACGGGACAAGCCCGTGGCATCCAAGCGCGATTCATAAGTTGGAGTGTAGTCTCAAACGTGAGACTCCACGGGGCAAGCCCGTGGCAGAGGACAGCCGTAGTATCACGGGGTAAGACTGTGGCGGCTCCGCTCATAATTCTTTCAGGCTTGCTCCATTTTGTGGCAAGATACGAATCTAATCCGGCCCCAGATCTTACGGCTGCTAACCTTACGGAGAATCGCCTTGCCCAGAAAAATATTTCTTTCCCTCTTGATGCTCGTTTGCGTGAGCACTGCCGGCGCCGTTGCTTCCGCTCAGGACTGCAACCCTCCCAAAGTCACTGCAAACTCCCGGATCTACAACATCTTTTCTCCCGAGCAGGAGATGATCCTCGGCGACCTGAACCATCAGCGCATGTCCGGCGATCTCCGCTTCATTCAGGACGAAGTGTTACTCGCCTACGTCCGCCAGATCGGTGACCGCTTGATTCGCCACCTGCCGCCCACCGGACTCAAGTTTCAGTTCTTCATCATCGACCTCCCCGAAGCGAACGCCTTCAACACTCCCGGCGGCTACGTCTTTCTTTCTCGCAAGCTGATCGCCTTCGCAAAAACCGAAGACGAGCTGGCGGGCGTCATGGCGCACGAGCTGGGCCACGCTGTCGTCCATCATTCCGCGCGCGACATGTCGGAACTTTTCAAGAAGATTCTTAACGTCACGCAACTCGGCGATCGCAAGGACATCACTGACAAGTACAACCTGCTCCTCGAGCGAGAACGAACGAAGCGAGTATCGGTGAGTTCAAACCACGAGGACGATCAGCAGGTTGAAGCAGATCGCATCGGCCTGTTTTCGATGGTTGCGGCTGGTTACGACCCAAACGCGTTTACGGATTTCTTTTCCCGCCTCGTGGAAGAAAAAGCAAAAGCCGGAAACTGGTTCACAAACATTTTTGGAAGCTCCAACCCGACGGAAAAACGCCTGCGCGAAATGGTAAAGGTCACCGAACAGTTGCCGGCGCCATGCCGCGACAAGCGCAGCACCGATGCGTCGCAACAGTATTTGAACTGGCAGGCCGAAGTCGTTTCGTTTCGCCAACCACACATCGCCGAAGAACTCCCCGGCTTATTGTGGAAGAAAGAACTCTCGCCACAACTCAAAAGCGACATCTCGTATTTCGCAATGAGTCACGACGGCACCTACTTCCTCGCGCAGGACGACTTTGGAATCACCATCATCCAACGCGACCCACTGAAAGTAGTTTTTCAGATACCGGCAACTGATGCGCACCCGGCTTCGTTCACGCCTGACGGACAGTTCGTTGTGTTTGGCACCGAGGGCTTGCGATTTGAGAAGTGGAGCATTGCCGACGCCAAACCGGTTGAAGTTCGCGAACTCGTGGTCAGGCGCGACTGTTGGGAGCACGAGTTTTCGCCAGACGGCAAGTTCCTGGCCTGCGTTGACCGCGACCAGGGCTTAAACGTTCTGGAAACTCAAACCGGAAAGAAAGTCTGGGAGAAAAAGGAATTCTATAGACTGACTTTTATCGAGTATTTTTTCTGGATTACGGCGGAAGCTGAAGATAGATCCAGAAAGTTGTTCAATCTCGAGTTTTCTCCTGACTCACGCTATTTGATTGCCAGCCGGTCAAACCAGGGTCGCTTCAAGTTCAAGTACAACGCGATGACTGTCGATGAAACCGAGAACACTCTGCTGGCCCTCGATCTGTCAACGCTCAAACCGGTCTCGACTGGCGGCGACCTGAAGAATGCGACGCGCCGGTCGTTCATTTTTATTGCTCCCGACAAGATCCTGGCGCAGATGCCTTCGAGCGTTAACGATGCGGGCATCTTTTCGTTTCCACAAGGCAAACGACTCGCAAAATTCCCAGTGTCGGCAGATGAATTCAAGCTGACGGGCAACCCTAACTACGTCGTCATCAAGCCGCTCGCAAATGCGACGATGGGCATCTTCGATGTGGCTAAAGGAACGATCGTCAGCGGCATGAACAAAGCTGACGTCACCTTCTGGAACGATTTGATGATCTTCGAATTGGCGACAGGCAGCGTCAGTATCTCGCAGACGAAATACGACGAAGCTGGAAAAATTTTGCGCTCGACCAACGTCGCTACTATCGATATCCCGGTGGGCTCGATGAGCCGGCTTTACGCGGCAAACGTCTCTGACAACATGCAGTGGCTCGCCGTGTCATCGAAGACGCGCGGAGCGATTTGGGATTTGAGTTCCGGTGACCGGAAGATGCACGTCAGAGGATTCCGCGGCGCCATTGTCGCACCTAACGGCACTGCCATCGGCGACTTTCCGAAACTGGAACCCGTCAATCACAGTCTCGTTTACATGAACGCCACCACCAACGAGGCTAACGCGTTGCGAGAGATTCCGGAAAAAGGCGCACGACAGCACGGGCGGTTCGTGATGCTGCGCCAGAGTCTCAAAGCGTCACCCAAACCTAAAGACGTCGATAAGGCGCTGGCTCAAATGGCAAGCGAGCAGTCAGACGAAGAGACGTTAAGCCGCGAAGTCAAATTCGAACTGCGCGACGTGATTAACGACAAGGTTGTTTGGTTCAGTGAGTTTAAGAAGGAAGCGCCTCGATTCTTCTTTGACGACTACTCGGGTCGTTTGATCTTCTATTGGGACTTAGGCAGTGAGGCGGGGAAGACGCGCTTGAAAGAAAATCCGGCCCTGCAGGAACGCGCGCGGCAGATGGGGAACAAGGACGACGATTACCTGGTGGAAGTTGTCGATGCTTTTGCCGGTAAGTCAGTCGGCGTTCTTTTGTTGGAGACGGGGCAGGGATCGTTCGATATCAGATCGGGATTTTCAGAAGCCGATTGGCTGGTGCTGCGCGACGACAACAATCGCGTGCTCGTTTATTCGATCAAAGACGGCGAACTGCGCCACCGCTTCTTCGGAGCGCACGCCGCGATGAACCCGAGCGGTAACCAACTGATCGTCGAGAACTATCCCGGCGAGCTCACCCTCTACGATCTCGCCTCTGGCAACACACAAGCGCGCCTGCGTTTCAAAACGGGCGCCTCCTTCGTCCGCTTCAGTCTGGACGGCAAGAAACTATTCGTCCTGACCGCAGCCCAGGTAACCTACGCCTTCGACCTCGACCGCCTCACCAGGCGCGGCTGAAGCTCACGCCAGTGAGTGGCCTATTGGACCGTTACTTGGATCGCGTCAAGTACCGTAACGCGGTAGCGTCGGGTCTGCTGTCTTTTCACTCCCGCGAGTGAGACAAAACGTGCAGGTAGGATCCAAACCGGCATCCTACCTGCACAATCCATGCTACTTACTTACCCAATCTCCAGCGCAAACGACGCTGTTTCATGGTAGTCGTAGTTCGAAAGCCGGCCGGAACCGTTGAAGTGCTTTCCATACACGCGCAGCGTGACGCTGAAAGTGCATTTGGTCAGCACGACCGTGCTACCGTCCGAAAGCGTCTTCGTCAGCATGGCCTCGAAGCTGGCGTCGCCGGAAGCCACCGGCCCACCGGTCTCGCCAACATCGGTGTGGTTGTTGCCACCTGACGGCGCCGGTCCAAGTGTGCCGGTATTACCGTTCAAGCCGCGCTGCCACGTGATTCCGTAGGACAACATGAACGAGTTGTCGTCACCGTTCCCGGCATGCTCGACGCCATTGACATGATACGCCCTGAAGCCAATCGAGAATTTGCTGTCTCCCGGACCCTTCATGAACTGGCATTCGTCCGTGTTAGGAGTAAGACCCTTTCGCAGATCCACTATGTCGCCGCCCACGGGTGTATTGTCCACCCAGAAAACATGCGCTGCGTCGGCGAACGGTACCGGATCGGTATCGGACGCGGAGACCCACCGACGGAACTGGAAGTTCTGCGCCGTGCCGGGACCAGGCGCTCCGTTTGGCTTAATGCGATTGCCCATCTTGTCAAAGACCTCGATGAGCAGCAGATACTTACCATCCGGAGATCTGACCGGCGTGTTCCAGACCTGATGATATTGCCCGCTCAAATAGAGATGGTCGGGCGAACTCCAGTAAGGCACTTTGAACAGGTTGTTTTCTGTGCCGACATGATATGGACCAAGCGACTCAGGCGCGGTAACCCAGTCACCTGGAACTTGTACCAACCTGGTCCACGAGACTGGATTGTCCAACACGATCGGCGCACCAACAGGCGCACCGGCATCGTTAACCTCCACGACCTTCAGCCGGTAAAACTCCACGATATCCTCCAACTCAGGCGAGAACCACAGGCGTATTCCCAGTGAACCCGCCCAGGGGCACCCGGTTGCGTAGGAGGAATGGTAGGTACCGTCGTCTGGATCCAACGGGCCGACCTGTGAGACTCCCGTCTGTGTGGGAAAGTTGAAGTGGAAGGTTCCATAGCTGCCGATGTGCTCCAACATAACAAAGGGCAGATCATCTCCTGGCGGCGGATCACCAGGACCATCGGCACAAACGCGCGCGCGCGGGTCGTAGGTGCGGATATTCGCCGGGTCGCCGGAGCTGAAATACTGGTGTGCGGCCACACCATCGTAAACAACTGTCATGACGCTATTGATTAGTTGCTTGACCTTGTATGCATACGTGGTGAAGCACGGCCCCGCAGGATGCGGAAGTCTCACGCGCCGATAGCAAAAATCGAATTCTCCACCTGGCTGAATCGGCACCTCTCCAACCTTCCGCATGGCACAGTGACAGAAGAGCGGATAGAGATACCGGTGTTCGAGTACATAAGCACGCGCGGCATCAACTGTCATCGTGCGTAGCGCGAGATAGTCGCGGTGCAGGTTCTCGGGTGGCACTGCGGTCAAATCGAGAGGCGTCTTGCGTCTCTGGATCGAGCGGACCTTGGAACGCAGTAATTGAGCAGTGAAAGGAGCCGGATCGGGTCCGGGAATCGGCCCGGGGATGGGATCCGGGATTGGTATCGGCAGAATATCCAGAATCTCACGCAACCGCTCGAGCAGAGTGGGAATGGGAATGAAATGGCAGCAGCATTCGCGCTCGTAGATCTCGACGACTCCATCACACAGCGGTTGGCAGTTGAACGGAAAAATAATATGTGGCTGGAGGTCCGCAGTGATTGGCTTGATGCGCGCCGCCTGGGCCAGTTCGACCATCGGTGTGAACCGGACGTCGTCAAGCACCTGCCAGAACCACGGGCGACACTTGCGCACAGTTCCACTGACACAAATGTACTGGAAGAAAAAACGACTCCAGATTTCGGGCGCGAAGACAATGCCCTGGTTGCGCCAGAATTCTGCTTTCTCAGCCACGCGATAGCGGATCACACTCTCTTTGGGTAGAGTTTTGAAATCTTCGACGTCTGGGCCGAGTGCGATCGAGCCGGCATCGGTAAGATCGGCTTTTAATACATTGCCTTCCTGGCGGCCGAGTTTTTTGACTGGGCGTCCGGATCTATCCACTTCATAAGCTGCGATGCGAGGTGCTTGCTCGTCGCCCTTGAGGTCGACGAAGGTTAATGGAAGGTCAGTAAGTTTTTCACGTCTAGACATGATTATCTCCAATAGGTAGGTCGAGATAAGAAGATGGGGTCGCTTGACTTTCAGCTTCGACAGAGTGTGAGAGTCAGAGCAGGCTGATGCACATGCATCATGGCGGCCACATCACTTGCTTCTGCTTACTATGGGTTAAGAGGTCAAAACGTTTTCGGAGTGAGTTTGAAGGGTGCAGCCGCGGGAAGACCGACGAATATCATCTATCGAAGCGTTTAAGATGAAAGGTGGTGACCTAATATGAGGTTCTTATCCGCAGATTGCACAGATTTTATTAATTAATCTGTGTAATCTGTGGATAAAAAAGTGAAACCAGCGCTTCTGAAAGTTCTGACACAATTCCAACGTGAATGTCGTGATTTAGTCTTTATGGTCCAGCCTTGGCTGAAGCAAGCGCTTTACTTATCTCTCTGCAAATTTTAACCAGTTCAGCCTCCACCTCCGACTCCTTGCCCTCTTCCAGCATTTGTTTCAGCGGCCGTTCGAGATTGTTTACAGCCTGAAAGTTGACAAGTTCCGTTTCCTCATACGCACAAGGCCCGACCAGCACCCAAAGTATGGTGAGGCCTTCTTTCTCCGATGCACGTATGAACTCGGGCAACTCAGTGTCATTGATGAACTCTGAAGCCAGATAGTCTATGGTTACCAGCAGCACTGCTACCTTGGCCGCTGCAAGTGCTTTCCTAATCTCAGCCCTCCAATTATCCCCGGCGTTGATCTTAGTGTCAGACCAAAGATTCAGGGAATTATTTCGTGCATAGGGTTGGAGTGCATCCTGTAATCTGTGAAGCCACTCTTTATCTTCATGACTGTAACTAATGAAGACCTGATCGCGCTTGACGGGTAGCGCGTTTACGATGCTGATAAAAGCATCTTCGCCGGCCTTTTCCGGATTATTCTGTACTGCCCTTGCCTTAACCGGCCTCTTGGGTACTGGCTCGCTGCGCAGAAGATCTTTTAAATCACGCTCAATGGCCACATGCCCGCTCCGCACTAGAGACTCTCTCTCCTCCAAAGACAGATCGAATTGATCGAATCGAACTTCATCGCAGTCAATTTCTATCAATCGAACACGTGGCATTTGATCGATGAGGTAGAGGTCGCGACTGCCGCCGGCCACATCGATGATGCTGGTCAGGTATTCGATCGGGCCGGTAGGAGCCGGCCGAGCCACATCTTTCTGCGGCCTGAGCACAAGGATTGGCAATTCATCGTTCTGAGCGGTGGCAAGCCAAATAGGACTTTGAGAGACCACAGCTCCGTCCAATAGAAGATTGCCCTTGACGCTCTGCGCGGGGAAGAGAAACGGCGCCGCCGTTGAAGCACTTAAAGCATCGGCTACCGCTATATCCGGCGTCGCCTGAGTAGAATAAACGTGTATCTTGTGCGTCCTGAGGTCTACGCTGAAGGTAGCGAACGGCGGATTCATATCTCTGAATTTTGGGTTGTCACCGACGATCTCGCGGAACCTCTCCGCAACAAGTGACTTTTTATATCTGGCGAAAGGCTTTCTGAACGGCAGCCACGACCTATCTTCTCCGAGAGAGGAAAAGTCAAGGCTATTTACCGCCTGCTGGAAGCCCTGTAAACGAACTTTCGAACACAAGATCGCACCGATCAAAGAGCCAGCGGAGCTACCCGAAACGCTGGCGAACTCGAAGCCGTTCTTTTCTAATTCCGCGACCGCGCCAGCATAACTGATACACTTCATTCCACCGGCGCTCAGCACTAAATGTACACGCTTGCTTGCATCGTTCGACCTCACATTGCCTTCTTGTGCCATAAAACCCAGGTTCCCCCTTTTCGTATGAGTTTAACTCGCCCAGAGTCTAACGGTTCCATCGTCACTCGCGGTTACGAGGGAGCGATCGTTGTTTGCAAAGGAGATGGCGTTGACGCCGTTACAATGGCCGGCGTTACGCGAGCGGCGGGTGGAGAGATCCCAGAGGCGGATTCGGCCGTCGAGGGAGGAGGCGGCGAGGTGGTCGCCTGCGGTTGAGATGGTGAGGTGGGAGATGCAGGAGCAGTTCTCGCCGAGGATGCGGGCGTCGCCGGTTTGAAGGTTCCAGACGCGTACGGTTTCGTCCCAACTGCCCGAAACAAGATGCTTGCCGTCAGGAAGAAAGCTGACTGAAGTAATCTGCCGAGTCGAGTGGCCCAGGATGCGAGCGGTTCCGGTTTCGACGTCCCACAACCTGATTGCGGCATTCGAGAGGTCGGCGTCCGCGGCGGCGATCGAGCGTCCGTCAGGTGAGAATGAGATCGAGGTTGGGCCTTTCCACGCGCCCTTCAACACGCGCGTGCTGCCTGTTTGCAAATTCCAGACGTGAATCTCGCAAGGTGAGCCGGCGCTTGTTGTAGCCAGACTCTTACCACCAGGCGAGAAGGCGAGTGATGGTGATTGCCTGCCGACCTGGCCCAACGGCATTACTTCTCTTGATTGCAAATCGACGATCCATGCGCGTCCGGCACTCGCTGCTGCCACCAGCACGCCGTTCGGAGAAAACGCGAGTGACAAAACCGGCTCCTCACACTCAGTCAACTTTGTGATGGCACCTGAACGTGAGTTCCAGTGTCTGATGAGGCAGTCGTCTCCACCGAAAACGATCGTGTTGTCTACCGGAGAAACGGCGAGTGAGCGGATCGCTTTCGAGAATTGACCAATGATCCCGGACCTAAGCGACGGGTTTGGCGGATTGAACTGATCGGACGTTTCAGCGACCGGAGGTGATGACTTCGACTCGGCTCGCGCCAGCGCGCGAATCGCGATGCCCCACGACTCGACGGCCCAACGCGCGTCGCCTTCACTCAACGAGCGAGCCTTGCGCAAACGTTTGACGAGCAGCGCCCGCAACAGGTCGCGCTCCAGACCGTCCTGTGAAACCAGCAGATCGCTGGCGATGCGTTCCTTCACTGCGAGTGCCAGCAGCGCGATCTCTTCCTTGTGCTCGGGGCAATAATCCTTCAGCAGGTTTTCGCAGAGCTTGGCATCGCTGAGCGGTGAACGTCCGTGCTTGATCAGGATTTCGCCGAGTTGTTGCGGGACGTTCTCGTCGAGACGTTTCAAGACCAGATCTCACCCTCTGCGTGGCCGAAGTTGATTCTCATGCCCGGGGCCAGGGTCACGCTGCGGCCGGGAGAGACTTCTTTCACCTCGCCTTTAGTATTGGTAGCCGACCACGTTTGCACCGAGAGATTCTTCAAGCCCCAGATCGAAGGGTCGGCGGGATGTTTGGTCACAGCTGCCACCGGTTGCGTGAAGTCGTATTTCTTTTCTTCGTCCACGTGATGATTGAAGAGCTGCGTATCGTGATTGAGCATCACGAAGCTTCGACCGATGCGCACGCGCGGCGGCAGGCGAAGTTGCCGGCGACAGGACCAGCAGCGCTCGCCAGTCTCTTCATCTGAAGCATCGTGAAAGTTTTCGGCGTTACAGTGTGTGCAATAGATGATCGAATCGCGCAAACGCACCATCACCGCGCGCCAGTTGCTCTCGCGTACGCGCCCGTGTTGCGGATCGGTTATTCCTTCCGTGAAGGCTTTCGTGAACAGGTCACGCAGAAAACGAGGATAGACAGTCCAAAACGCGAGCGCGTTGCGATGATACTGCGGATCGGGTGCGTTTGCGTCGTCGTTCGGATCGAAGATGAACAGCGGCTCTGTGCCGTAAAGCTTTTTCATCGCCGGCAGGTCCAGACATTTGATCGCTAATTCCTTTTTGCCTTCGAGCGGGTGATGCATCACGAACATGTAGAACAACAACACCGCGAGAGAAAACAGATCCGTTTGTGTGCTGGGAACAGTCTCGCCTCTGACGATCTCTGGCGCCATGAAGCGTGGCGTGCCGTAGACTGCGCTGTGCGACTGGTTGTCGACCGTGACGTTATCGTTATCGCAGATCAGGATCTCGCCTGTGCCCGGATCGAAGAAAGCGTTTCCGAAAGAGATGTCGCGATAGCAGAGACCGCGGGCGTGAAGTTGCAGGTAGCTGTGGGCGAGTTCGAGGCCGGCAGTGGAGAGCGCGCGAAAGCTGGGTTCGATGCGTCGTTTCATGAGATCGACGATGCTTCGGAAACGGCGATCTCGGAGCGGCATCACGTAGCCGAAGCCGGGCGTTGAGGCCGCGGTGGCGAGTTCCCTGGGCCATAAAAACCGATCGCTCGGCGCGCCCATTTTCGCGAGTGTTTCGAGAGCCTTTTGTTGATCTGTTGTAGCGGATGCAGGGTAGTACCACTTGAGCGCTACGGGCTTGCCATCGAGCGTTGCCTGATAGACCTCGCCCTGCCCGCCACCGCCGAGAAACTTCTCGACAACGCAATTCGCTCGCGTCGTCGAAGTGTGAACCTTTTGACCGGGTTTCAGGATCAGATCCATTTCACAGCTCTTTATCCACAGATTACACAGATTTACTAATCAATCTGCGTAATCTGTGGATGGTAGATAATCCCCAGCGTGACGTCGTCGCCGCTGCCGGCGCGGGTTGAGTCGGTCAACCAGCCGGCGAGGGAGTCGTTTACTTTCGCCAGTCCGTGTTCCTGGATCATGGCCAGGAGATCCGAGCCGACCTGGAGAAAGCCTGACTCGTCGCGAAATGAGTTTGGGTAGCCGTCAGTCGAAAGCAGGATCAATGCCGGGTGTGACTGTCTCAACAATTGAAAGCTGACGCGAAAATCACGCCATGCTTCTGCCGCGCAGAGGGAGGTCGTTTCATTGCCCAGCAGGCGCTCGTCTTTTGACACCGGCCGCGTTACAACACCGCTATCGCTCACGGTAAGAATGTCGCCATCTCCCAGTTGCAGATACAAAGCGAAGCGCTCAGTAACAGCCGCAGCCAGCAACGTCGCACCATACGCGACCGGCCCGTCCGCCAAACCAACAGAAACGTATTCATCCTGCGACAACGGCTCCGCTTTCAGATGGTCCGCGACTGCTTCCGTCCAGTTACGCACGAGCGTGCGCGGCAGCCAATCCTCGGTCGCGTCTTTTATTAACGACAAGTTGTCCTGACTTTTAAGAAAGTCGTCGATCAATTTGGTAGCGATCTCGACAGCGATCTTTGCGCCGATGTGACTTCGCGGGTACCGAGCACTGCCATGACCATCGGCCACCGCGAGAACCACTGACGATCCTCTACCCGACGACGGCAACCAATGGATCGCATCCTGATTAGGTAGACCATTCCGCTCATGCGTAGCCCCGCGTACACTTTGACCAACAACCTGCCATTCTGTCTGCATTGTTTGACCCACGCTCGGCGACTACCAAACATCGTCCGCGGCGCCTGTTCCCGCATCGGGCATGACGGGAATTGGAACATTCAGGCCCGGCGAAGAATCGGCGCTTTGGCTGGCCGGCGACGACGCTGACTTGAGCACAGCCGTCGACACCCAGCGAATGTATTTGGTCAGTGCCTCGGGGTTGTTGGCCTGGAGCGGCCGGAGTTCCGGGTTGGCAATGAACCTTTTGAGCACGTCCTGATCGGCGTCTTCTCCGATCGCGATGGCGATGCGCACGGCTTTGCGTCCCCATGGTTCGTTCATGAGGGCTTGCAGTCCGGCGTTGAAATCGTCAGTAGGTTGACCGTCGGAGATCAGCACGAGCACCGGAGGCAGAGCGCGATCGGTCATTGGTGGAATGCGGAGTTGTTCGGCGACGATGGTGAGTGCGCGTCCCATTGCCGTTACGCCGCCGGCCGCGAGATCGTCCCACTTGAAATCCGCGATGTCAGTCGGTTGCGATACGTGCCACTGAGCGCCGTCAGAGAACTTCACCGCGCGCACAAGCACCTGCGCGTTGGGATTCTCGTCCGCAACGTCCTGCATGTTAGGAATCGCTTCTTTGATCGCCGTGTTGAGCGACTGGATCTTGCCGTCGACGGCCATCGAACCTGAGCAGTCGGCAATCCAGATAAAGTGCAGCGGTCGAGTCGCCAACTCACCACCTGGTCGCATAGTCACTCGAGGACAACCTCCTCAATTTTCATTAGCAACTCACTCACTTCGGACGCATTGACGCATTATGTCACGCGCTTAGCCGCGCCCGCCATTTTTCTTTAGTTGTGCTGAAGGAAATGAGCCCAGCCTGCGAAGGTCCGGGCGGTCAGAACCCTTCATCATCCTTGTGCTGTTCGTACCAACTATGAAAGGCAGCGATGTCATTTGTTGTGTTGGCATGCCGTTTCTTGTCTTTATCCGATGTGCTCGAGCAATGGCCGTGGATTTTCTGGCCAGTTGCGACAAACTTGGCTACCTGGCTTTCAGTAATGCCTCTTTTATTTGCCCACGCTCCGTCGTAACAGTACAAATTGATATACGATCCGCTCTGCTGGTGTTGTGCTTGTGCCTTTTCTTCCTTCTTTTTGAGATTGTTCTTGTGTCTTGGACAAGTGTTTCGGTGGGGTTTCCTCCCACAAAGTTCACATAGCATTTGAGCCACGGATCCCAGTTTCGCCTGAGCTACAAATCGGCGCAGCGGTGCTGCCGCTACAGTGTTGAGCTGCGCGATTCTTTTTTGTTCCGGACGATAAACTGGAGGGGAGACAGGAGAGCTTTTTGTCTGCGCGACTTTTGGCGCCTGTTTAGGATTATAGGCCGGAGGCGCGACTGGCTGCTTGCCACTCTGCCCACAATCACAAGTCTTTAGCTGGGCCACCAGGGGCTTGAGTGGACGCGCCGGACCAGCCTTGAATGGTTGGGGTACGCCTCTCGCTGGAGTTGATTTCTTAGTTGATTTCATTTCACCTCGTTACTCTTTCTTAGCTTTATAAGACAGGGAACGGTCCCCAGCTAACCAAACTTCTGTAGGGGCTATTTCTCCTCATGACCTCTTCGACTGTTGACGCGACTACGCCGCCAGTCAACTTATCAAGCTCCAGAACACCGTGCTCCCCCATCACCAGAGTTCCCGTGGATAGGGCTACGTGCTGACCGTCTTCACCAAAAAGAACCACATGCCCTCTGGGAATGGCTTCATCCGGGAGTTGGACCATATCTTCAGACGGCTTCTTTTTGATCTGTTTTGTAGGAGCCTTGAGAATTGCCCTGACAAATCTTATCGCGCCAAAGGTGAACTCCCCGTTGGCCTTTTCAATCACTATCGCCTTTTTTATGTAGCTTTTATCTTTGACTCCTGCCTTAAAGGCCGAATATAAGACTGCTTCCCAACAGTTCATCTTTGTCGGTTCGCCCTGGTTCTCAAACAGCCATAGATAAAACGGCTGCTGCGCTCGGAAAGCACTAGGCGTGGTTTTATATGAAGCGGGCCCCCACTCCATTTGCGCGTCTGTTAATTCGAGCATTGCGCTAACTTCATCATGAATCGGCGCTCCCGCCTGTGCCCACTCCTCCCAGGTTCGTTTATTCTGCTTGCCAGCCATGGAAAGATAATCTTGTTTATTGCCCTTCCTTATTTGATCTTCATGAGTGACATCGAACCACATTCCTCCATTGGCATCTGCATACCACGTCACCCCATCAAGAGGAGCATCCCACTTTTCGTTTCCGTCGTCGGCAGCGATCCACTTCGCTTGAATTACTTTCGCTCCTTGCACGACATATTGTCTGCCCATACGGGTTGAGAACATTGAGACGCTCTTGGCCTGAGCCACCCGCAGTTGCAGGGAGGGTGGCGCTGCTGGATTTTGTCTGGACTGAGCAGCGGAAATTTGTTGCCGGAATCGTGCCTGCGGCGGCACATTTGTTCTTAGACTGGGCTGAATGCTTCTTCCCCTTGCCGCTTGCGTTTGCGGCGGCTTCGCGGGCATGCGCGTTTGTGCTGTAGCCCCGACTTTAGGCTGCACGATTTGCTTCTGCTGCGGGCGATACACCGGTGGCGCAACCACTTTGTGCACCAGCGGTTTCTGATGTGGGTGTTGGTTGCCAACCATCTTTGCCTGTAAAGCTTTGGATATTGGTTGTGGACGATATACGGGTGGTGCTGACGGATGCGTCTTCACAAAATGTGAACCAACCGTCTTCTGCTGCATGACCTGCGGTTTCGCTTGCGGCCTGTACACCGGAGGTGCAACCGGATGCCGCACAATTGGTGAAGCAGAGACTTTCTTTAACTGCGCGACCGGGGGCTTGAGTTGACGCTGGTGAGTGAACGACTGCTGGATGCGTATAGCTCCCGGTCTTTTATTATTAGGTGAGTTCATAATGCGCCTTCAACTTCTATCCACAGATTACACAGATTGATCTAACTTCGCTTCCGCTTGTGCTCTCCCTTAATGATCTGCTGGTAGGAGAAAAATTGTTCCAACGGCAGATTCGCCTGCCTGGCGTCTTCCGCATCAGGTTGATAGTGACCGGAGCCGTTGGACCACCACTCGAGCTGCCCGTTATTGAAGAAGATCTCGCCGGCGTATAGCACCTGCTTTCCTTCGGCGATCGAGGGATGGCGATAGCGCGCATGCAGTAACATCTCGCCTTCGCGCGTGCGCACGAAGTTGTACTGTTGATTGGGGACGTTAACGCCGTGGCTGTTTACCTGGTGCAGCCGGTACTGATTGGAAAAACTGTTGAGACGAAAAATATTATCTCGGTTAACCGGTTCGACGGCGCCGGGATGCAAGTTTGGATAAATCCTCACCGCCTGCACCACTCGCGACCTTGATCCTTGATACAACTGGACGCTGGATTTAGGGGCTTGGGGCGACGCGGTTGGGCGTGAAGGCTGTGGAGCCATCTTCGTCTTTCTCTGCAGGACCTTCGGCACAGGTTGCGGGCAATACACGCTTGGCGCGGCTGGTTTTCGTGGCTTCATTGGCATCTTTAGAGTTTCGCTGGTTTCACTGCTACTCTTCCCGTCAGCGCGCCGGCGTGACTGTCGACATCGCCGCTTTAATACCCATGCGATCTGCTTCAGCTTCCAATGCGTGGTCCTGCACAACTGCAACACCACCGCCAAACGGGTTCCTGACGCGTCCGGCTTTTTGTTGCAGTACGTGCCAGAGTTCGTGCCCGAGTAACTTTTGTCCCTGAATCGTGTGTGGACTGTACTGGCCCGGAGCGAAGTGAATGTTTGTGCCCCAGGTGTAGGCGATGGCGCCGAGTGAGGAAGCCTCGTGTCCGACGTGAACGCGCACGTCGGAAAAGTCACCGCCGAGCGCGTTCTCCATCTTCGTGCGGACGTCGGAAGGCAACGGGAAACCACCGGCTTTCTGTCTCAGCGGCACCTGGAAGGCTTCCACGCCATTACCGCCCTTGCGCTGGATCGCACCTGGCGACGGAGAAGCACCAGTTGACAATCTCGCTTTCCACAAATCGAGACGCGCCTGCAAAGCACGATTGCCGCCGATGATTTGTGCCTGTACGACGCCGCCGGCGCGACCAGTGATTACACGATTGCCGGCGGCGCGAACTTTTGGTGATTCCGGTTTCATCTCTAAACACCTCTCAATTGATAACTACAACGATCCCAACGGCCGGACCACGGCTTTCATCTTTTCCTGTCGCGTGAAGTTGGCTGCGGCGTTGGTGGCTTGTTGACGATCGGAGTACGCGCCGATACGCACCGCATACCACTGGCGCGCTTCGGCATCGCGACCGGAGAAGAAAGACGGCGCGTAACCCTTCCGCTCGATGTCTTTCAGCAAACGATTGGCTTCGTTCTGGTCCTGGAATACTCCGACCTGGACCGTCACATATTCCGGTTCACTCATGCCGGCGTCTGCTTCCGTTTCTGCCTCCGCGATTATTTGAACGCTGCCGTCTACTGCCGCCTGCTTTTCGGTTGCTGGCGGAGCGTCTTCAGGTGGTGCTGCGCCGGGTTGTTTAGGCGTCGCTGGTTTTTGATCCGCGTTCTTCGGTGCTGCTTTCTTAGGCGCGGCTTCTTCGTCGTTCAGCACCGGTTCTTTCGGACCTTCGGCTTGCTCGTTTTTGGCGACGGCACGTGAAGTTTCAGCAGCGGTCGTCCCAAGCCATTCCGCGCCGACGACCAGTCCGGCGGCGAACAGCAAAACACCAAACACGACCGAACCCGCGATCAGCGAAATCACTGCTGTTTTGTTTAGTGAGAATTCGTAGTTCATAGTTGGACACAGTCAGTACCACCCGCGGTAGTGGGTGGGTCAACTCATGGGATCAAAAATCAATAGGGAATCGCGCACGGTTATCCTCGACCCATCCGCTACCGCGGACGGTACTGACCGCTTCCAAGTGCAAGTGCTGAGTCTTGAGGCAAAGCCATTCATCGGCGTAATCCGTGGTTACGGAATCATTACTGTGGTTTGTCCGGGGTTCGTGATCTGAATCACGCCGCCATAGGCGCACATCAGTTTGGAATCGCTGTTGAGCGCCGGCATGTTGGCGATCAGGACCGTGGGTGAGCCGGGCGCCCACGGGGCGGGAATAGAAGGAATGCAGGGCATCGGCGTCAACGCTCCCAGTGCTGCCGCGGTTGCCGCTGCCACTACGGGGTTGGACATGGAAGAGCACGTGCCGAACGGCATGATGTTCACCAACGGCTTGTTGTCCATGATGTTGGCGTCGGGCGTGACGGTGAGCACTTTGTTCGCCGGCAAGACCACGAGCGAACTCGGTGCCATGCCGAAGCTGCACTGCATCAGCGCTCCCATGCAAACTTGCATTCCCATTCGATCACCTCCATTCGGATTCTCTGTGCGACTCAGAAAAGAACAAGTCAGGAAGAGGGGCTTGCCCCCGCTGTTGGAAGAGCGGGGGCAAGCCCCTCTTCCTGACTTGTTCTTTGAACAGAGCAGAAATAAAAAGATCGTTAATTAATCTTCACCAGCGAGCCCTTGATCGTCGTGATACCGCTGCTCTCGACCGTGTTCGACGCCTGGCCTTTATTAGTAATGTCGGCTTGCGCTTCGTTGGTCAGCGAAGTGCCTGCCTTATTAGTCAGCGCCATTCCTGCTTCGTTAGTTAGCGACTGGCCGGCCTTGATCGTGACCGAGCCGCTGACGTCGATGACCAGATTGCCGGACACTTTCAACTCATAGTTTCCGCTGACGGTCTGCGTGAAGTTCCCTTTGTTCGTATGCGTCTCGTCACCGGTGATGGTGAGAGCGCGCGTGCCTTTCACGTCGTAAGTCTCGTTGCCGGTTTCGACCTTGAACGTGCGATTTCCTTTCGCGACGGTGTAGGTGTCGTTGCCCTCCTGGATAGTCGTCGATCGATCCTGCTTGATGGTGTTTGTCTCGTTGTGCAGGACGCTCTTGGTGCGATCGTTCTCGACCACGATCGTCTGATCTTTTTGCGCGTGAAAGTAGAGTTCTTCCGAGTCTTTCTTGTCCTCAAAACGAATTTCGTTGAAGCCGTTGCCTCCTTTGGAGGAATTGGTCTTCATTGTGCTCTTCGTCTGTTCGGCGGGCAGTGTGTAAGGAACTGCCTGCTCGCTGTTGTAAACCGCCCCGGTGATCAACGGACAATCGGGATCACCTTCGAGGTAGCTCACGATCACTTCCTGACCGATGCGAGGCAGGAAGATCCCGCCCCACTGTTTTCCGGCCCAACCATAATCCACACGAATCCAGCACGAGCTGGTCTCGTCGTTTTTGCCCAACTGGTCCCAGTAAAACTGCACTTTGACGCGGCCATACTTGTCGGTCCAAATCTCTTCACCCGACTTACCGACAACGACCGCCGTCTGCGTGCCGGCGATTCTCGGTTTCGGCGTTACGCGTTGCGGGCGAAACGGACAATCCGCCGGAAAGGCAGTGAACGAGTTGCTGTAGCTCTCCTGCGTCGCGGCATGCGAAACCGATTCCAGGACGTAGGTTTGATTCACGTCCGCGCGATAGTGGTCCTTCAGCTCAAACTTGCCGCCCGTGACAAACGCGCGCACGAAACCGTCACCGCGAATGATCTTCTGCGGTTGCTCCAAAGCATCGAGACGCAAATTCGCGCGCTTCTCCCCTGCATCCTTCGTGAGGAATCCGCCGGGATACTCGTAAACCTTGTAGGTCGGCGTATCGCTCTGCGACTCGACCTTGAGATCCGTGTTTGGCGTTTCGAAATTGTAATCGTCGTGAGCGTACGCTCCGCTGACAACCTGCTCTTCGACCATACAGCGGGTGATCGTGTTGTCCTGTGTGTGGTCCACGAGGGTCTGGCGGAAAAGGACCGAGGTCGATTCGAGACCGGGACAGGTTTGATGTGCGTCGGCGTCGTCGCCCAAAACGAGCGTGTGTTTGTCTGAGCTGTGTTCGAAGAAGTAGAAGATGCCTTCTTCTTCCATCAGGCGCGACACGAAGTTGAAAGCGGTTTCGTTGTACTGCACGCAGTATTCGCGCTTGTCGTAAGTGCTTTTCAGATCGTTGCG
Organism: Pyrinomonadaceae bacterium; assembly: GCA_036379695.1. Taxonomy (GTDB): domain Bacteria; phylum Acidobacteriota; class Blastocatellia; order Pyrinomonadales; family Pyrinomonadaceae; genus PSRF01. The sequence goes on from DASVGE010000027.1 coordinate 34,333, forward strand.
GAAGTCGGTGAAGCCGAGATCGGAAAAGATGCTCTCGATAATCTCCGGCACAGATTTGTTTTGAAAGATCTTGCAGTCGCTGGTTTTTGTCAGCAGCCAGAGCCAGGGATGAATGTTGGCAAAGTAACGCGTGAGACGCTGGTTGGTCTCTTCCTGAACGAAACGTCCGACGATACCGTTGAGATAATGCGTGCCGCCGCTCGCGAGGCTGAGCGCCACTGTCACCGGCTTGCCGACGATCGCGGAGAAATCGATCGCGTTGTCTTCAGAGACCATCTCGAGGTTGAACTCAAACAGGCCCGAGATGCGCTCTTCGCCGCGGAAAGCGTGCAGCAACAGCTTGTTGTCGCCCAACGGCGTTGTGACTTTCAGTTTGAGATTGTCCTGAACGTAGACGCTCATCGTATTTGCTCGAATTGGTTGTAAGACATTTCTTCCGGCTCTTCGGAAGTGAGATAAGTCTCGATCGTTCGCCTGAAACTCGGATCCATCGACATGGCAAAAGCCAGGTGCTCGCGCCTGAGCACGGACACTTCACACTCGGTCAACGCCAGCGCGGTTTCGCTGTACGGTTTGCTTCTGAGCACGGCGCGCTCGCCTAAACAATCGCCCTCGGTCAACACGCCAAGCACAGTTTCCTTGCCGTGTTGTTCGCAGCGCGACAATTGCACTTTGCCGCGCCGGATGATGTACATCGAAACACCGGGATCGCCCTGCAGCATCAAGACGGTGTTCTTCGGAACGGTGCGCTTCATTAATCTGAGCAACGTCGCCTGCTTGCTGCGTGGCAGACGATAGAGAATCCGGCTCTTGATCGATCCGCCGTTCGAGCGAAGCGACTCGGGAGTGATCACGATGTACGGGTTCTCTGGTGTAACAGCGGGATGATGTCCGTTGCCGTTTACATTGACCTGGCGCGAAGGTCCGAGCCACGAAGTCCACGAAAGGGCTGGTTGCGAACTCAGTTCGACACTCGGAATCTCTTCGGCTTTGAGGATCAACTTGACGTTGAACTCAAACTCGTCCTTGACGTAGAAGCGAACCAGATCGCAAAGCACGCCAAAGCGCCACTCGGTGGGCAGGAAGCTCTCAAAGTCTTCGAGGCCGAGTGGGCCAAGCTGAACTTCGAACCGCGCGTGCTGATCCCAGACGTGTGTGCCGAGCACAACCGTGTCGTGTCCGAGTCGCTGATTCGCTCCCGACTCACCAATCGTGGTCCACTGGCTTTCCTCGAGGTCACACCACTTACCGACAAACTGAGTGATCTCAACCGGGATCTGAAAGTAGTCAGTCAGGATCAATTTCAGTCCCGCGACCGAGCGAGGTTGTTGCGCGAGCACACCAGCGTAGTAGAGCAGCGCGCGGTCGCGGATCTGCATTCGGCCCTGCAACCGCGGCGTTCCCATTCCGATGAGTGAATAAAGATAACGCGCGACCTGATCGTCGCCCGGCGTAGCGGCGCCGAGACCAACGCGATGATGCTTGCGAATCCGGTAGAGCAGTGAAACGAGGCGATGATTAAAGATGTCGAGAAAGTCTTTGAGCGCTTTGTCGTTGTGCGACGCGCGCTCGAGAACGAGTTCGGTGCTGGGTATGTCGAGCGCGCCGAGGCCACCGGCGAGACCGAGGAAGTTGACGGTCATCTCAGCGGGCGCCTTCGGCTGCTCGCGCTGTGGAATGTCTTTCGTGCGTTGGATCTGATCGATATCGCTGGCGGGAAAGTCGAGTTTGACCGCGGAACGGAAGTGGACGATCTCTTTGGTTGGGTCGGCGCCCTGTCCCGGCGAAACTAAACGTTCACCGTGTGAGGTTGAACCATTGCCATGGATCATCTCGAGCAGGCGGACGGCCTGGAAAAAGTCAAAGCTGTGTCCTTCGGCGAAGAGCCAGTCTTCGACCGCCGGTGCTTTCCCCCAGCCGTATTTACTTACAGCAGTACTGCTTCGCCCGCCATCGGCTCCCATTTCTTCCAGATCCCTTCGCGTTGTTTACTTTTCAGGATTAACTGCGTGAACGAATTGACCGACGCGTATGACGCAAAAAACCGGCTTAATACCGCGCCAAATAAAAATCCGACGCTGCCTTCGTAATAGTCCTCGTCGAGCAGGAGCGTCACTTCGTTGCCGCGGCAGAAACCGCGCCACGGATCAGTGCCCACGTGGCGCATGACTTTGCGACACGACATCTCTTTGATCCCATCGATTAGCTGGTGATGCGATTCCGAGAAACAATAGAGACGCAGGATCTCTTTCAACGCCGGCAAACTGTCTTTCTCTTCCGACAGTGAAAGGTGATTGAGCGACAGATGTGAGATCAGTCGCCATGCAGTCGAACCGCGCATCGGTGGCGGCATCGGTTGCGTCGGTTTTCCAATACACACGATCGGCCTTTCTTTATCGAGTGGCGCGTGCTGTTCCATCTGAAATACCGCGCCGACCGGAAGCTCTGACGCGAGCTCACGGTTCGTACACAACGTGTGCGCATAAACCGTCTGCACTGCTGGATAACTCGGCTTCAGATCTAGATCGAGAAACGACAACAGCATTTCGGTGCCCGCGAGATCCTTTCGCTGCGCGGGTACACGACGCGCATGCCAGAACGCTTTGTGGTTCGAGGTGTCGAGCCGGTGATTGTAGGAATAGAAAGGTTCGATACGTTGAGTCGTGTCGGCGTCGTTGGACGAAGCTGACACCGAGAGAATCGAGTGGATCTCGGTTGTTCGCTCGCGGCGCTTGTCGGGTATGAGCGGATACTCGAGGCTGCGATGGTCCAGGCGTATTGGCTCGGTCGTCTTGGGAAACAGGTTGACGATGGGCGTGCAACCTAGACAGAAAGTGTCTTCGTCAACCACGAGGTTTTCTTTGGGCCGGCGGTTGAGCAGCAGCAACACTTCCATGCTGCTTGCTTCGCCGGAACCGAAGAAATCGAGGAGGGTATTGGTGTTCCCGCGCCGGTCCGGATTGCTCTGATCGAAGCAGAGATCGAAGAAGTGATACTGTTTGGGAAAAGCGAAATACTCCAGCAACAGCATGTATCCCGGATGCACGTTGGGCGGATGCGGCAAGACGTCGTCGTAAGCATCCATGCCGACGGGCTTGATCGCATTCGCGCCGAGGAAGACAGGAGCAGGTGCGCCCTCGACGTGAATGGCAATGTCGTGAAGGTTGCAGAACAGCAGTTCGTACAGCGTCTTGGCCGAGAGTGGATCGCCGTTCAAATAGAAGCGCAGGCGATCGATGGGCAGCTCGTTGATCTTGCCGCCGGGCAGGCATTCGAGTTTCAGACGCAATGCTGAAACGGCGTGGCTGTCAGCGTCGATGAAGTTCCAGCGCCGCGTGCTTTCGAAAACGGCGCCGGCCACTGTCAACGGCCAAAGCGTCACGGGATAGCTGGTGCGGAAGCGACAGAACACTCCGTTGGCCGCGTCGGCGAAGAGTGACGTATGGCGATCGATCTGAAAGCCACTGGTCAGTTGTCCCTGGTCCGGCGCGATGTTGAACTGGGCGATGGCCATCGATGGTATCGGGCTCGTCAGTTGCGGATAGAGAATGTTGAGCAGGGCGCTGGTGATGTCGGGAAACTCGCTGTCGATCTCGTGTTGCAGTCTGCCGGTCAGGAAGGCGAACGCTTCGATGAGCCGTTCGACGTGTGGATCGGCGCATTCATCGCGGCCGAGTTCCAGGCGCTTCGCGACCCGCGGATAACGTTCAGCAAACACACCTCCCATGCGGCGCAGGTAAGTCAGCTCCGACTGGTAGTACTTCAATAGTTCTTCGTGACTATTGGCTATCATGCAGCTGTGCCGATCCGTTTTTGCTGTTCAGGGTGACGGGGAACGAAACCGGCTCGGCGAACATGCCGACTGCCAGTTCCGCGCTGATGTGAAGCCACAATGCCGACTCCGCACCGCGCGCTGGGCCAACTTCGACGCGGACCTGGCGCAGGCGCGGTTCAAACGCCGTGATCGTCTGGCCCACGATGGAGGCGATCAGCGCGTGATCGTCGGCATTGTGCGGGGAGAGCGACGAGAAGTCGGGGATGCCATAGTTGATGACAGACCTTTCCTCCTCGGCGAGCCGGTGCAGCGGGATCGAGCAGCGCGTATTCAGCAGCCGCTCGAGTTCCCGTCGCACTGAGGCTTTCAGTTGTTCTCGGTTGAGGATGCGCAGATGCCGCTCTTGTTCATCACCATCGGCATGAACATCAACCAGCCGGTCGAAGAGCAGCGCCCGCGCACCCGTGATTGGTTTCAGTTGGTCCATTGGGAACTTTCGGATTCAGCCACGGATTTCACAGATGAACACCGGATCAGATCCGTGTCTTTCCGTGAAAATCCGTGGCCAAAGTCGTTACGCGTTGACGTTCTTGGCGAGGTCCCACTTGGTGTCGACGTGGCCCTGCTCCGCACCCTCGGCTTTCTGAGTGTGGAAGTCCCACGTGATGTGGTTGTAGTTCATGGTGATGGTTTCGACGGGTTTGTCGCCGCCGCCACCGCCGATCGACACCGACGAAAGCACGACGTTCTTCAACGTGTACTTGATCAGCGGTATCACCGCACCCTTGTCGTTACGGCCTACGATCAACTCGACACTCGTGAAGTTATCGCCCTTGCAACAAGCCTCATTGAGTTTTGGCGACGACTGATCGAGATACTTGGTGACCGTGAAGTCCTGGTGATTGGGTTTGCCCGACGTTCTTTCCGTGTTGCTTACGTCGCCCGTGATCTGCATCGCCACACCATGACTGAACGACAACAGTTCGATTTGTTGTGCGTATTTATCCATCGTGCTGGTTCCGGGAATAGCCGGATCCAATTTCATCAACAATACGTCCATATGTCCTCCTTAAGGTTTAGGCGGCCGCGGGTGGCGGCAGCTCGGCAACGAGACGAATCGAAGCCGTGAGTTCGTCGAGTTGGAAGTGCGGGCGCAGGTAGACGACCGCCTTGTACACACCGGGCTTGCCGACAACGTCTTCGACGTCGATGCGGGCTTCGCGCAGCGGATACGAGGCTTTCGAACTCTGCGACGCGCGATCGTCCAGCAGCACGTAGTCAGCGATCCACTTGTTCAGGTAGTCGGCTACGTTTTCCTTCGTCATGAAGCTGCCGACCTTGTCGCGCATCATCGCCTTGATGTAGTGCGCGAATCTCGACGCGGCCATGACGTAGGGAAGTTGACTGGACAAACGGGCGTTCGCCGTCGCTTGCGGATCACCGTAGACTTTCGGTTTCTGCGTCGTCTGGCCACCGAAGAACGCCGCATGATCGGTGTTCTTACGATGGACGAGGGTGATGAACCCGAGGTCGTTCAGTTCCTTCTCGCGGCGATCCGTGATCGACACTTCAGTTGGACACTTCAACACGACGTCGCCTTCATCGGTCTTGAAGTTGATGGCCGGCAGTCCTTCGACCAGGCCACCACCTTCAACACCACGGATAGCAGCCGTCCAGCGATAAAGCGCAAACGCGTTGGTGATTCTTTCCGCCAATGCGTAAGCAGCGTTACCCCAGCAATAGTCTTTCGGCTCACCGTTGACTTCTTCGTGGAAATCAACTTCGTCCGCCGGAAGTCGACCGGTGACGCGTTGTTTCTCGTCTTCACCGTTCGCATTCGGACGCACGTCTTTGCCGTAAGGCGAGCGCAGCAGGAAGTGCGGCAAGCAGAGCGCGACGTAACGTGAATCTTCACTGTCGCGGAACGAGCGCCACGGCACCAGCTCGGTGCTCTCGAACAGTTTCGCGAGGTCGCGAGGATTGCCGAGGTCATCGAACGAGTCCATGTCGAACATCTGCGGACTCGCCGCCGCGATAAACGGAGCGTGCGCGGCCGCGGCCACGTTCGACATTTTTTCCAGCCACTTGATGTCCTGCGGGCTGCGGCCAAACTCGTAGTCGCCGACCAGCACGCTGTAAGGACTGCCGCCGAAGGTCCCGTATTCTTCTTCGTAGATCTTCTTGAACTGGGCGCTCTGATCAAACTCGACTGCCCGTTCAAGATCCTTCTGGATCTCGTCCTTGGTGGCGTTCAAAAGACGAAGCTTCAACATGGTGCCGGTTTCAGCACGGCTGACGAGATAGTGCAGTCCGCGCCACGATGCTTCGAGCTTGCAGAACGAATCGTTATGCATCACTCCGTTTAGACCTTCGTTGACTTCCTGATCGAGAGCGGCAATGCGCTTGTTGATCGTGCCAACCAGATCTCCTTCCGCAGTAACGGCGATCTCGTTTGCCTCGACTGCGGCGATCAGTTCTGACACGGCTTCGATGGCCTGCCGGGCTTGCGCCGGATCGCGCACTAGTTTGGTTTCGAGGGTCTCGTGCAGGGTTTGCAGTTTGGTTTCAAGTTCCTGAGTGCTCATTTCTTCTTCTTACCTCCTTCAGGATTTTCCGGCGTCTCTTCCGAATTCCCATTCGGGGCGGGCTCCGCGAGCAAGCCTTTGAGCTCGTCGATCTTCGCCTTCATTTCCTTGCGCTTGGTTTCGTCAGTCAGCACTTCGAGAAACTTCTGCTGGAGTTTGACGTTGCCATCAAGCTTGGCAACCATGTCCGACAGGCGCGTGCGTTTGTCGAACCGGTCCTTCAGATCGATCTGTTCCAAAACCCGGATCGGACTGAAGTCGTCGAGCTTTTCAAACCGCAACTCTGTCGAGCCGCCGTTGACCGCGACTTTTGGTCCAATGGATTTCATGATGTCGTTGAAGTTGTCGCGATCGATCTCGACATACTTGCGATCGCGTAGGGGGGTGCGATTCGGATCGTCTACGTTTCCCGAAAGGTCGGCCAGGATCCCGACGACGAAGGGAAGTTCCATCTTGACGAATGAACCTCTGGTTTCCACGTCGTAGGTGATCTGCACCCGCGGAGGACGTATCCGATCCAGTTTGTGTTGTGTGCTTTCTGGCATCGACTTATCTCCTTAGTAGGTTAGAGTGCTTGCTTTGCCTCAAAACTCGTCTCATTCTCACCGGGCTTGAGCCCGGTCTCATTCCCGGGCTTGAGCCTGGTCTCATTCCCGGGCTTGAGCCCGGTCTCATTCCCGGGCTTGAGCCTGGTCTCATTCTCACCGGGCTTCAGCCCGGTGAAAGAGCTATTGAAATTGTTCCAGAAACCGTTTTAACGGTTTCCGGGGGGTGCAAGCGGCGAAACCGTTGAAACGGTTTCTGTGAATGCCTCCTTGTTGGCACCGGGCTGAAGCCCGGTGTGAATGAGAACGACTTTTGAGACAAAGCCGTTGGTTGAGGTAGTTGAATACGGTGACAACGGGGGTTGCAGGTCTTGCTTTAACTCATGTCGGGCCACCTCTTTCCGGTTAGCCGCAGCAACCTGTCGATCTCATTCATCTCACCTTCATTGCGGACGATCTGTTGCAGCAGTTCAGGCAAGCTCATGTTGCCCCACTCGACCGCGCGCATAACTAAGTAAGGCGTCGGGCTGTGGGGCTCGGTGCGAAGCAGGTAATCCGCGGCTTCCGACAATCTGCGGTACGCGTCGGCGCGACTGCGGATCGGCCCACTGGACCACAATCCGTCTTCGGATTCTTCTCCTTCGAGGGGATCTACTTCTTCGCTGACTGGTGCGACTTGCTGATCGCGTGCGTGCAAGTCCTGGGAGACGAGTTGTTGAATCAAACTGAGCGCTTCTTTGAACTGTCGCAACAGTGGCGCATCCTTGCCGCACTTCTGTTCCAACACCTGCTCGACCGCAACACAGGCCTCCATCGCATTGTTGAGGTCCTGGGCCATCTCCAGGTGGAACCCGAGATCAGTTCCGGTGATGGCGGCGCGGAAAGTGGCGAGCGTGGGATTGATCTTGGCAAGCGCCTCCTGCAACGCACGCGGATCTTTCATCGCGAGGTTCTCGAAATGGCAGGCGCTTTCCCAGTCGACGTATGAGTAGGCTTCGTTGACGACCCCGCTGGGGAGTGTCAGCGGAATCTGTTTCAGCTTGAGCGTAAGCTTGTGCTCGATCCAGTCGAACACTGCGAAGCGTGCTTCCAGATCGCCGGCTTCCACGGTGGGATGAAGTTGATCCCAGAACTCTTCGCACAATCCGGCCAGTAGTGTCAGGCCGTTCGTCACGCCGGCGAACCCGTACTGATGAAGCCATGCTTCGAGCAACCAACCGGCAATCTGTAGATCTTTGGATCGATTCGTGAGTGCTTCAACGCAGATGGCTTCCGCTGTGGTCCACTCGGCGCGTTTCAACGTTGACTTGTAGATGCCCTGGCTGAGACTCGGATCGTCTTCGCGGCGCGCGTCGGCAATGCGATCGTAAGTTCCCTGGTAGCGGAGCGACTCACCGGCGGGGTTAGCGCCGGGAATCGGTTGGAGCAAGTCCTGAACTGATGAAGTGAGAACGTTCATTTCAGTGTTCCTGTAGGTTTGCGGTATCGAGGCGAACGGCCAACGAGGGAACGGGCGGAGCTTTCTTCGGGAAGCATGGCAGCATCAGCGGGTCCTGCTTGTTCGCCGCCATCAGGCTCACCCGCATGAATACATCGGCGTGAGCGCTCTTCAACTCCGAACGCTGGTCTGCCTTAGCCGCCGGATCCGGATCGGTTCTGACTGAGAACTTGAGCGTGTAAGGATCGGAATCGAAGCCTTGATCGCACTCTGCCGGCGTGCCGGCGCGTTTCAGCATGGAGCCGTGCCGGAGTAACAGCGTGAAGAGCGACCAGCGATCGTTGTACTCAAAAACGGCTACTCGATCTTTAACCTTGACTGGCGACGGGGTTGCGCCCGTCACCGGAACTGTCGGCGAGTCGTTGGCCCAGCGCAGCGTCAGACGCACGGGATCGCCGAAGACCCAACGACCGTTGACGTCGTCGCTGAGATAGGCAAACTTCTTCTTCCCAACGTCGAGTTTCCAATCGATGATCTGGTTGGCGCCGATCTCTTCCTCGCGGTTGACGCGAAACTGAATGCCGAAGTCGAGCATCGGCCCCTGCTTCTTTTCCAAAAACGGCGCAAAAAACTCGCGCACCCGCGCCATCTGATCGAGAAACTCGATTGCGCCTGCCGGCGTCGCGCCGAAGTCAGCGCTGCGAGCGAGTGCTTCACGCGCTGCTTTTTCCTTCGCGTCAAACAGCTTGTAGAACTTCATCAACTCCCACGGATCGAGATCCGGAAAGTCAGGCCGCGTTCCGAGATCCGTAAACGGGAAACCACCGCTGAGACTCTTGTTGAACGACTCTTCGATCTCGCGATAGTTGTTCAGCGCGGTTATCAGATCGTTGACGCGCTTGATGCTCGCCAGTTCGTTGCAACGGCGATAGAACTGCAAGCGCAAGGCGTTGCGAATCCGCAGGAAGTAGTCGCGCGAACCGTCGCTCGGAAGTCGGATCGTCCCGGAACAACTATCGATATTCACCTTGTCCATATCAGTGAGGATGAACGTCTCGAGCGAGGAGATGGGATTACCGGGTAGTTTGTTATCAAACGCGTCGAGGTCAGTGAGTATCTCGTTCCAATCGAACGATCCCGCTTCGGCGTGGATGTTGTTCGCCGCTGCGAACGTCAACAGCGGTACCGCCAGATCGCGAGCGAGAAACGCGATGTTCTTGCGTTGCAGCGCGAGATAAGCGTTCAGATCTTCGGCGGTGGCGAGATCGTAGGCAACGTGGGCAACGGGCACGCTTCCGTTCCACCACTCGAAATCGCGGTGCTTCATCGAGTAGAAATGCTGGCCCACGAATTCCCGGTGAATGCCGCGCAGCAGGTACGAGACCTGGGTCGATAACGCACTGCGCAACTCTCCATCAATTCCCAGCTCTGCTGAAACTTGCAACACGCGCGACAGCGTGAGTTGAGCTTCCTGGAGGTTCTTGATCTCGGTGATCAGGCTCGAACGCAACGCGGAACCTTCGGTTGCCGGCGCCAGCGCCTGGTACCGGCGCGCCTGCCGAAACAGACGGCTCATCCTCGTCTTCAGACGCGTTCGCGCTGCTTGCTTGACTGAGTTGTCGAGATACTCGGCGTTCTCGTAAGACTTCGACGCTACAAAATCTTCATACTGATCGTGCAAAGTGATCGCCTGGCGCAGCGCTGACTGGTCCCAAACGAGCACGCGTCTCACGTAATGCTGATAGCGCGGCTGTTCGTTTGGTGGCGAGATCGGGAGTTCGTAATCCGCCGGTTCCCGCAACATGAACTCCTCACGTCGCAGATCCTGGAGAGCTCGCCTGAGTTCGCCGAGGCCCGTTGAAATCGTCATTCCGTGGAAGGGCGAGTGTGGATCGAAAACGTAGGTTGCAAGCCACGTGTATTCAGGCCGGTCGAGTAGCGCTTCTGTTTCGGCGATGTCGTTAAGGTGAGTGTAGGAGACGCCTTTCTGATGGAACGAAGCTGAGTAGAAGTCTTCTATCACATCGCTGACGCGATCCGAACTATCTTTGTAAAAACGCGCGGCGTCGATCGGTCGCCCCTCTGCCTTAAACATTGCGTGATCGTAGAGATAATTGTTCTTGTCGAAGTTGGCTGGTAACGGCGTGTGGCCCAGGTAAGTGACGAGCTGGCTCAACGTCGTAAGGGAATCAGGATCTTTTCCGACGAGACGATTGTAACGTTCAAGGTTAGTGCGAAATTCGCCCAACTCCTCAACGTAGACACTCAGGTGAAAGTCTGGCGTGACGTGTGACGATGAAGCACCGGCGGTTTCACCCGCCTCCGCTGACTCAACTTCCTCGGCCTTCGCATGCTGGGGGTGAGCGCTCACGAGACTTTTCGCTCGTAGCGACATATCAAGCCGCAGCGATTCAAAGATGACGTACTTGAAAACGGCCGCGATGGAGGTTTCGAGCCGTTGGTTGATACCGCTGAACCAGGAGCTCGGAATAAACAGCGAACCCATGCGTTTCGCATTCATATCGGCCATACCTGTGAGCAGTCTTGTTGCGCCGCTATCCAGCAACTGCTCTCTACGGTTAAGCCAACCTTCTGACATGTCTGTCACACCCGCACGCTTCCTCTCCAGGCGGTAGGCTTCGATCGTTTTCAGATCGTTTTCTTCTTCCACCAGAAAGCGATAAAGACTTTCTTCCTGCTTAACTAAGCCGTTGTAACTGGCGGCGAGACCGCCTCCTCCAATCACCAAAATCAGCAACGAAAGCACCTGCGCGGCGAGCACCGTGCGATTGCGTGAGAGAGCAATACGGCGGATTGGTTGGGCCAACGACGATTCGCCGAAGATCTTTTCCTTGAAGAGGTCAGAGAGAAAGATTGGTTTTCTCTGCGGCGCTTCAAGCGTAAAGGTGTCGATAGCGGTGGGAGCGGCGAGCAGATCGCCCGGCGGCGCCGGCTGAAGCAGGGCATTAGTCTCCACCTCGCCCTCGCCGCAGAAGTAGAGACCGCGAAAGAGGTACGACTCGTGATACGCGCTTTGTTTGAAGAGGCAGTCGAGATAGACGCTCATCGATTCGCGCATCGACTGGATCGTCGAGGGAAATAGAAACAGATCGTCAGCGTCGTCGATCTCGTCGCGCTCGGCGAAGATCTCAAACTGCAGCCACGACAGATGCTGGTGAAGACTTTCAAAGGCCTGCGTCACGTATTCCGGTTTGTAAGCAGTCTCAACCGTTGACGGATTTGACCAGCCAAACATCTGCGTATGAAGTTTCTTCGGAAGCTGCCGGCAGAAACTGGTGAAGCCCGTGATCTCGTCGCACTTGGTTACGACTATGTAAACCGGCAAACGCATGCCGAGAATTTTTTGCGCCTGCCAGAGTTTCTTGTATAGACAGTTTGCCTTTTGCTCGAGCTCGGAGCGGCGTTTGTGAGTCAACCCATCACTGACGAGATCTGTACACGGAATCGCCAACACCAAACCGTCGAGCGGCCGCTGCGGCCGGTGTTTTTGCAACAACCGCAAAATCGTATTCCAACCACGGTGGCTGGCTGTTCCGTCAGTGCGCAGCACGAAGTCGCCTGCGACGTCGAGCACGACTCCGTCGTCGAAGAAGTACCAATTCAACTGGTGGTCGTTTTTGTCGATCAGATCTTCGACTGAGACGTTTAGTCCATTGAAGTCGAGCAGCGACGTCTTTCCGGATTTCGATTCACCGGCCAACAGGTACCAGGGCGCGCGATATCGATAGTCGCGCCCTGTGACATAAGTCTTGAGTACCCGCAGTGCGCGGCGGAAAGAGATGCGGAGTTGTACGTTTGACGCGTGTTGCAGGAACTCGACGCCGGATGGCTCTTTCGCATCCGCGTCAGTCTGAACACTCGCGTCCGGAACAAACGCGACTTTGCGCGAACGCCTGATCACGAGATAGAGGAAGATCGCAGTGCCCACCAGCAGCAGGAGAATCGCGATCAATATCAGCAACAGGTTGATGACCATTTTTTGTAAGGATCAGTTAGTGGGCGGAAGTTGGGCCAACCGCTTCTCCGTCTCAACGATCTGGTTATTGACCTGCTCCAGTCGTGAAGTCAGGCGGAGCCAAACTCCGTGTGAAGCAGCCAGGTAAATCACCGCCACCAGCCCGAGCACAGCCAGCCACACGCGTGGATTGGTAAGTTTTTTCCGCTTCTCTTTTCTCAGGTTGGAAACGTAACTGTCAGGAAACGCGACTTTCTCATCGGTCGTCAGATCAGGTGGCTGGCGAAAAACAAAAGTGAATAGTTCGTGCCGGTAGCGACGCAGCTTGCCGTGGTCGTTTAGTCCGTGATACTTGCCGCGGAAACCGAGCGCCAAAGCGCTGAGATAGATTGCAGCCAAACTCCGGTCCGCCGGATCGCGTTCGCGCAATATGTGGTCCAGCTTTTCGAAGAACATCTCTCCGGCAACGTGTGACTGAAAGAGTGTCGACTCCAGCAGGTTTGACGTCCACGCGCGTCGTCCTTCCCAGTTGAGGTGAATGAAGACGTCGTCCGCGAAAGCCGCCATGACGTACTGTGCTTCGAAGTAGTTGTCAGTCGGCTTTCCGGCAGCGCGCAGGATCTGAACCGCATTGCGACGAAACAGTGTGATCAGGTTTTGCCAGACTAAGAGTGTGAGCTTCGTTTGTTCGGGTGATGGTTCGCGAGCCGTATCAATGCCGCCACGAACGGCAAGCGAAGTGATCTTCTCACTTCCCGACAACGTCTCGAGCATCGCGGCATCGATGATCGGAAGTTTGCCGGTTACGTTTCCGGGGGCGCTGTTACCGTTCGACACCGTTTCCACCGGCACGACATCGACCGGCGACATGCCGCCGCTGGCCTTTATCAGTTGCTTGAGCCGGATGACTTCCGTGTAGAAGTCGCGAAACTGCACGAGCAAAAATGATTCGTCTGCGTGAGTAGCTGTCATCGAAGATCTCTAAGGGCAAGTCGTAGTTCTTGGGAGACAGAAATGGTGGGAGAATTAATCGGCCACGGATTTACACGGACTCTGTACACGGATTTTGATTTAATCCGTGTATGAAATCCGCGTAAATCCGTGGCTGACTGGTTCTTTCTTTTGGTTTGTTCATCTCTGAAGCTGGAGTCGGCGTTAGTTGTCCATTACATAAAGGACGATTTCGCGAGGTCGAGGTCCCTCGCGGTTGACGATTTGGAGTAGTTTGTCCGGTTCGACAAAACTCTCATCCACTACTAATGAAAACAGCGAAACGCCTTTCGCAGTTGCGATGTCTCCAACGCGATCGGCACGTTTACGTCCGGCCCCCCTGATTCGATTCGCTCTCAACACTTCAATCCGGCTTTGTGACCCGATCAAACAGCTTTCACCCCAGCGCGCCACTTCATCGTCGGACATTCCGCGCTCACCTTTGAACCCGAGCGCCAGCTTCTTCTTCATCCAGGCGCTATCAAAGCGCAACTCGTAAGCGCCTTCGTGATACTGGAACGTGTGGGACTTGTAAGTGACGGGAACGCCCTGGTCCATCGCGCGATCGATGAAATCCAGGACCGGTTGGAAAGTTGAATACAGGTCGTTGTGATTGTAGGGATCGAAAGACGGTGGGACCATCTCCGTTCCCAACACTGAGAGTTGTCCTGCCATACCGCACAACGCAACGTAGACCTGGTACGGGTGTGCGCAGTCCGTTTGCAACACGGCTTCAAAACGTGGCAGGGCGCCGACCAGGCTGAGCATCAGGGTTTTAATGCTTGCCTCGTTGCCGAAACGGCTTTGATCGGCTGGGTTCCTCGCTTCGTCGGCAACGTACATTGCGCGCTTCCGCACGCGTTGCGCGATGTCTGAACACATCTCGCCCAAACGGTGAGCAGCAACGGATGAGGTGTCGCCGTCAGTTGCTCTAACCGGGACGCCGAGCAGCGGCGGAATGAACTTGTCGTCGAGCGCGTAAGAAGAGTCGCGATAAACGACGCGCGCGAGCGGGAATCCAACATAGTCGCTTGGTAGCTTCGGACCGGCGTGCAGTGTGAGTCGCGGTTTCAGCCGGTGAATCGGACGCGCTTTTGACGCGGATATCTCATCGGCAACCGGATTGCCTTTGAATGATTCGTAACGGGCGGAGTCGGTGTTTGAAGCGACGGCGATATAGACCAGTGTGCCGCGTTCGTCGATCTGTTCCGGCTGCTTGGTGAGATCGATTTCGAGTACGCCATCACGTCCGGCGTCGTGCAGGCCGTGAACGACTACGAGGCCGTCTGGCATGACCGCCTCGAACTCGAGAATACGCAGCTTTCCTGCCGGCAGGCTGATGAGGTGATGCTTGAATCTGCGAACTCCCCAACAGAAAGGAGAGAGCACAGACGTCGCATATTGGACCAGTGCCTCGTGTCGAGACGACAGTTGCTGAAAATGTTGGGGCGTTAACAGTAGACCTTCATGCCACTGAATCGCGTCGGGGATTTCGTTAGCGTTCATAAACTACTTTGAGGGGGCGCAGGGCTTGGCGGGTTCTTTGAGCGATTGGACGCAAAGGCTGTCTTCGCCCAGCGTCACCAGGATTCCTTTGCGTGGATCTATCGGCGCACGATGCGCTCCCGCGTTGAAGTAATTGGCGAAGATCACTCCGCCGACGACCTCGAATTTCACTGTCACACGATCGAGTTTGACTTGTTGACCGGGCACCCATTCCCAACGTCCCGCCGTGAGTCCGGATTCTTTGGGATAGTCGAGTTGGACCTGGTGTCGTTTTTCAAACCATTCACTGGCAGACATTTTCATCAGCTCCTGCAGCAGTTTCTTGTCTGAAACGAGCACCAGATCGACGGCGACGGGATTGTTGTTGTTGGCCTTCGGAGATACATGGACCTTGACGTCAAGCTTGCTCTCTCCCGAGGTGCCGGGGATCTTTTTCGGCACTTTGACCTTTGGACATGCGGTAAGAAACAGCAGGCCGGCGAATACGCCCGCGGCGAGCAGAAGCGACCGCCTAAACGAGTGCCCGTTTTGCATGCTCGTTCGAAACCTTTCAGACAGGGACCAGGAGTTAGGAAGCTGAGGTTTGGCGTTAAGTGAGAGACGGGGTTAAAGAGAAGCGGGACCGGTGCGAGTCGTCTCTAGCTTAAGTGCTAACAGGGAACAACGATAGAGTCTGTCAACTTCCGCTAAAAATATGGGGCAGCGCGTTTTGCTCTTTGCGGAGCTGGACCGTGCGCTATCCGCGGAGTCTACAGCCCGTGACAAAACTATGTCAACAATTTTTTACAAAGTTTTTATGTAAGTGCGTACCTGAACGTCAGTGGTGGGTTCACACCGATACTTCCTTCAGCAACACCGGGCAACTTCACGGTTGCAGATCTTGTGACCTTTGCGGGTGTTACTTAACCCTGAAAGCAGTGTGTAATTGCTCACGGGGCTTACCTTTTGATCGGCACCTCATTCACCGAGCCTCATCACTCATTTGCAACACACTTGTAACTTCAGATTGAGTTCAATCTGGGATATTGTGCCCCCTCCGAAGATTTACTTCACTAGATCTCATCATTTGTAATCTGACTCATCTCGGCGGCCCGTTGTGCGCCGCGGCTCCTCGGAAACCTGAGTAAAACCTGATGGTCACTCCTTCATCAATCCGCCACCTCTCCCTAAGGCGCTACCCGGCCAAACCCCTACAGCCGGGCACACGCGCAGGCTTGCCCTCACGAAAGGCTGCTCCTCATGGACCCACGTGTACTTCGAACTATCAACCTGCTTTCCGAAGACTTAAGCCGTCAATGCGACATCCAGGCACTCGCTGACTCCGTTAATCTTTCACCTTCGCGTTTGCGTCACTTGTTCAAGGATGAAACCGGCTATACGCCTGCGCAATATCTCAAGCGTTTGCGTCTCGAACGCGCAAGAGAGTTACTTGAAGGTTCGTTCCTCCGGCTTAAAGAAGTGATGCCACGCGTAGGAGTCACAGACGAAAGTCATTTCGTCAGAGACTTCAAGAAGACCCACGGGCTACCGCCGATCAAATACCGCAGCAAGTCTGGTGGAATAAAGGCAGGCTAATAAATAGCCATCCGGGCCAAGAAATAGCAATCCAGTGAAATAAATTCCTGTTGCGGTTCCTCGTACCGGGCTCTACAGTTCCCGCCACACTCGTTCTCATGGGAGAAGCTAACCCGACTCGCGACTCTTCCAATCCTAACCTGGAACAGGCGAACCGGATCTCTCCAGAGTGTTGTTACCTGTAACTCGTTAGACGACCAAAACAACTGAAACTTTTTATCACTGTGCGGGGAGGGCAGAACCCTCTTCGTGTCGGTAAAAGTTTCCTCAACCCTTGGAAAGGAGAAGCCTCAAACAATGAACCCAACTTCAACGGATTTCTCACTGCACGCGCTCGAAGCTCGCTTTGAGATGCACCTCGTTAATTTTCAATACGAGGAATTCCAGGATAGTGGCGACGGCGGCGGTGGCGGTGGCGGCGGCGGTGGTAGCTACGGTTACTACGGCGACAGCTGGGACAACTACGGTGCCGGCAGCGGCTATGTGGGCGAATATCAGGCCGCTCAGGATGGCTCTGGAGCAATGCTCGACGACGGCAGTTTTACTGACGGTTCTGGCGGTGGTTTTCCGACCTACAACCAGACCCCGGACATCTGCCGCTATCAACCGACGTTTCCGGGCTGCCCGCCCCCAAACAGTTCCCGCTGCACTATCTGCCGTTGCTAGCTTGTCTCAATGATGAGCTGGGAACGGAACAGATAGTCTTTGATAGAGGGGTTTGGTCGTTGCTCTGCATCTTTCAGCCCCTCTTATTAAAAGTCTCCCCTTTGATATTGAACCGGAGCCGAAGAAGTGTCTGAGTCTCAGTTACCAGTTATCAACGCCGTGCCGAAACTCAAGAGCGGCTTGCGCATAACGCCTTTTCATGATGGCACGGGCGAGCGCTATCTCGTCGAAGTCGGAGAAACTTTTTTCGTGGCGGGACAATCCATGCGCGATGTGTTGACCGCGCTGGCTGACGAACCGAAAACACTCGAAGAACTGGCAGCGGTTTATAAACGACAGACCGGACACGACATCTCGACCGAGGTGCTCGCCGATGTGTTGGCCCACCGCATCTCCGACGCTGTTTTCGATCACACACCCGACCCGAAGAACAAGCGTCCGTTTATCTTCAGTTTCAATCTCTTCAGCGAGTCGATTTTGCGGCCGTGGTCGACGGCATTTTCGGTTCTCTTTGCCAGGCGCTTCGTCTTAGTCGTCGCCGCGTGTTTCCTGCTGGCAGAGATTTTCATATTCACGCAGACGTTGCGTGCGATACACCACCCGTTTCAGCTGTGGGACTTCGTTGTCTTTTACCTCTCGCTCATCGGCATTGCGCTCTTTCACGAACTCGGACACGCCGCGGCCAGTCGTCGCTTTGACTGCCCTCACGGCAATATCGGCTTTGGGCTCTATTTCATATTTCCGGCTTTTTACACCGACGTTACCAAGGCCTGGCGTTTGCCACCGCTCGAGCGCGCGGTGATTGATCTTGGCGGCATCTACTTCCAGGCAATTCTCTTCGTCGGGCTGACGCTTTACGTCATGCTCACCGGCAGCCTTTTCGCCCTGCGTCTTCTCTGGGTGATGAATTTATCGATGCTGTGGACGCTCAACCCCGTCTTCAAAATGGATGGCTACTGGCTCCTCTCTGATTTGAGCGGGTTAACTAATCTCCACCGGCAGATGCGTGACGCAGGCATCAATCTCGCGAGAAAGTTGTTCAGACGACCAGTCATCTGGGACTCCGCGCCGCAAACATACGGTCTGCGCCTGAAGGTGCTCTACGTTTACAGCGTGCTGGCGTTGGTCTATATCGCCTTTATCGCGCAGTTTCTTTACAGATCAATCGAGTGGGTCGTGCAACATTACCCGCAGCGTGCGCCTTACCTCTTTGCAATGATTCAAGACGCGTATTTCGCCGGGCACACCGAAGGCGCCATCTACGGAGCATTCAGATTGGTCTACGAGAGTATCTGGCCGCTGATGTTGTGCGTGCTGGTTTGTTTCCTGGTGTTTCGAGTGGTGCGGTTCCTTCGCCGTGCGATTACGAGTGTGATGTCTGGTTATGCAATCACCATTTCTATGCCGCGTTTTGTTTACACGATCTCTGCGTGGAAGGCGCGTTGGGTGCGACATTAGTTATGAATTGGCCCATTAACAAAATTCGCGAGTCGATGGCAATGCGCCTGCGCGCATACTTCGGCGAAAAAGAGCAGCTGGAGGATATCGCTTACGCGATGTCTCAGATGCTGAAGATGCCGCTGCAACAATCGCGCACTCTGGCGCGTGCGGGCGCCGCGCAACGCTCGCAGCTCAACAAATTAACGCGAGCGAAAGATCTTGCGCGTGCGCTGCAGACGTTGAGAAACATGCAGGTACCACTCGACGTGCGTGAAGCAGCTCGCGAGTTGGAAACTGCGGCGACTTATTTGCTCGCGCTGCCGTTTACTGTCTCGGCCATGTCGCTCGTCGCCCAGCTCGTGAGTGACACGCGACGGCGATTTTGCATCGTCGATACACGATACACCCATTACTACTTCTATCCGTTTCTCGCGGCGCCGGAGACTCGTGAGCGCGTGCAATTGCTCTCGCCGCCCGCGATGCTCGCACACCATCGCAAGCAGACTGGCGATGCAATTACTTACGTGACATTTCCAGACCTGGAAACGACGAGCCTCGACACGGCGCGTCGTGTTTCTTTCATGGGTGAGGATTATCAGTTCTCGACGCTCGAGCCATTGCTCTTCTTTCGCGGAGTCGCACCGCTCTTCACCTTTGACGCCGGGGAATTCGCCACGACGCGCAGGATCAAACTGGTTGCTTATCCACCGCCGGTCGTAAACGTTGTGAGTGAGGCGGACGTCGATGCACTGCTCACGTGGCTCGCCGGAAACATTGAACAAGTCTTCCGCGAAGTGCCCGCGGATGTGCTCTCGTGGCCCGAGACGCTCATGCTTGCGTACAGCATGAAGGCGACTACGGCGGTGATGAAACTGAAGATGGTCGAGGGATATTTACGCGCATGGAAAGTCGCCGATCCGAATTTCAAAGAAGCGACGTTCGCCAGCGCCATCGCCGAACTACAGAGCGCGCAGGAAACGATCGACAAAGAGCGTCTCGCCGCAATCACCGGCTAAGCCCCTAATTACCATGAAAGACAGAATCAAAAAACTCTACCGCTCACGTTTTTCGCACGCCTTGATGCAGGCGACGTCACCTCTGGGTTCGGCGTTGCTTGATCGTCTCGCTGATGCTTATCAGTATCTGGATGTCGCCGAGACGGAGCAGCTCAGGCAAAACTTCTCGCTCGCCTTTCCCCATCTCTCAGACAACGAAGTGCGAGAGCTTGTCAACAAGCACCGGCGCGCCACTTTCCAGAGCGAATACGAACGCAAACAGCTAGACGTGATGCCGGGTCCGCAACTGCGCGACCTCTGTATGAAGCGCGTGGAAGTCGAGGGCATGGAGCACCTGCGCGCGGCCTGTGAAAGCCCGCAGCCGGTGGTGCTGTTCACGCCTCACTACGGCAGTTTCGCCATCGGCGTGATGCGCGCGGCAATGGACATCGCGCCTCACAAGCAATTCAGTGTGTTCTACGATTCACCGGAGAAGAACCCAACAACATACATCTATAAAGGTCTGCTCGATCGACTCGAGGTCGGGACGCGCATCCTCTACAACGATCGAACCGCCATCCTCGCCGGAGCGCGCGCCCTCAAGAAAGGCGGCGTGCTCGGCATCATGCCGGACGTTTACGAATACAACCTCGGCTTGATGTACGTCCCCTTCTTCGGTGGCCTGACAGTGACAATGGGCGGCACAGCGTTCTTTGCACTGAAGAACAAAGCGTGCCTGCTGCCCGGCTACTGTTTGCGCACGAAGCGCGGGCAGTTCCTCCTTCGCTACGATACGCCGATCGAACTGAGCCAGACAGGCGATCTCGGCGAAGATATTTATCAAACAACCGTCCGCATCTTCGCCAACATGGAGGCACAGTTCACCGCTGCGCCGGAACATTGGGTCTACTGGGATCGCTTCTCGACTCGCATGAGCTGCGACCTGAAGATCCGGTTGCCACGCGGTACCGAAGCGTGGGCCGAGCAGTTCACCCGATTGCGACGCGAAGTGGCGACCGAACGATCGACGTTAGGACGTTTTCTCAGCGGCTTCGAAGCACGTCTTCAGCAAGAGAACCTTTCGCAGGAACCCTCGCTACAACGGAGGACAGCTACGTCCTGAGGTTCGAAATGTTGTTGAAAGCAATCACCTGGCTTGGTTTCTGTCTGGCGCTGCTGTTACCCGCGCCGCTCGCGATGGCGGAAGAAGACGCGCGGCGCCGCGGCCTCGGTGGGCGTTGGAACGTGGTCTTCGATATGCCGCAAGGTTCCTACGAAACCCCGGTCGAATTCGTCGTCGGACAAACCGGAACCGTGACAACCACCGTACTTGGTCCACTCGGAACCTTCCGTATCGACAGCACGTCGGGACGTCTCGACGGAAACAAGCTGACACTCGAAGCCGAAACTTCTTTTGGCAAGCTCAAGATCAACGCCACGCTCGAAGGCGATCGACTGCGCGGCGAATGGTTTCGCGAAGGCGTCGCGCGTTTACTTTTTAATGGCGAGATACGCGGGCTACGCGATCATAACCACGTCCGAAAGCCTAACCTGCAGGTGTTTGACGCGGTCCTGGCGCACGTCGATGCGGCATTCTTCCGGCCCGATTTCAACGGCGTCAACTTGCCGGAGTTACGAGAACGCTACCGGCCGCGAGCCGCCGCAGCGCGCAACGAGGGCGAGTTTCTTTCCGTCATGCGCACGATGCTCCGCGAGTTTCGAACCTCACATCTCGAATTTTTTGCTACTCCAACATGGTCGAAAGAGTTGCATTCACCTGTGGCTGACGTCGCTGATAGCGATAAAGGAATCACGTGGAAAGAGCTTGCGCCGTCAGTCGGCTATCTGCGGATCGAAAGTTTTGAAGATGGACCACAGGTCGTCGCACGTGTTGACCGTGCGTTCGCTGAACTGAGTCATCACGCCTCTCTCGTTATCGATCTGCGCGGCAACGGAGGCGGCACTCTCAGCGCGGCCATGCGACTTGGCGACTATCTCATGCCGAAGGCGCAACCAGTCGGCTACTTCGTCAGCCGTGCTGGTTTAATTCGACATCGAGCACGATCCATCGACCAGATCAACTCAGCCTCGCTGCCTGTTTTTAACGGTTACTACTCAGAAGATCTCGCGCGCGAAATGAAAAACAATGGCGCGCTGATGTTGGCGACAGGGGGGCGAACAGAGCGCGCCTATCGTGGCCGCGCCGTCGTCTTGATCGACGAGAATTGCTTTAGTGCAAGTGAGGCATTCGCAAGCATCGTCAAAGAGACCGGCGCGGCTACGTTAATCGGGCGACGCACAAACGGAGCGATGTTGTCAGCCATCACGCTGCCGGTCGAAGGTGGTTGGACACTTTTGCTGCCGGTCTGGGATTTCCGCACCCCGCGCGGCACGGAAGTCGAGGGCAAGGGAGTCGAGCCCGACATTGCAGTCACATATCGCCTCGGACAAGACGCCGACATCGCCGCCGCTTTGAAGTTTCTCGCGACCCACGCAACCACGTCTCAGAAGAAGGAGTTTTGACACCACATGCACGTCTTCACTCGAGCACTAATGTTCTGCGCCATTGCGTGTCTCTCACCGCTGGTGCACGCACAGCAAACAGGCGTCGTGTCCGGACACGTCACGGTCGATGGCAAGACCGCAGAAGGCGTTGAGGTCCTCCTGGTGGCTAATACCGCTGAACAACGACGCACGCAGGTCGCCAAGACGAGAACGGATGCTGAAGGACGCTTCCGTCTTAACGTCGAAAGCGAAGGTCGCTATCAGGTCGTCCCGTTCGCTCCGGCGTACGTTGCGTCAAACACCGAGATAACAGTGAAGCCGGGCCAGGAGATAACCGGCATCGACTTCGCGCTCGTGCCCGGCGGTGTCATTACAGGGAAGGTCCTTACACCGGATGGCCGGCCTGCGATTGCCGAACGCATCACGCTCACGCCCGCGTTCGAGAGTGGGCAGAACCGAGGAACACTCAACATACCTCCTGCCCTCCTTGAGACGGATGATCGTGGCGTTTATCGCATCTTCGGTTTGCCCCCGGGACTCTATTTAGTTAGTGCAGGCACTGCCGGCGAGCATGTAGCCGCGGGTTTGCGCGGTCGCCGTGTCTCTTACATGCGGACGTTTCATCCGGACGTGACCGATCAAACCAACGCGAAGCCGATCGAAGTCACCGCCGGTCGCGAGGTGTCGAATGTCGATATCGCAATGTCGCGCCGTGCTGAGGACTTTACGGCTACCGGCCGAGTTGTCGATGAACGAAATCAACCGGTTGCGAATGTGGCGTTTGGTTATGCAGCGGTGCGGGAGAACCGAAGATTGGCCGGCGCTCCTGTCCGTAATTTGCAAGCGGATGCCGAAGGTAAATTTCTGATCGAGAACCTTACTGCCGGCCGTTATGTCCTGTTCGCCGTGTCGAATAGCTCTGCTTATAGCGAGATAGTGCCGTTCGAAGTGACGAACTCCGACGTGAGCGGTCTCGAATTGAAAGTGGAGCCGGCTTCGAGCGTGAGCGGAGTTGTGGTTGTTGAGGGCGGGAACGATGTGAATCTCACTGGCAAACTCGCCAACGTCTCGATCAACAGCGTCTTCTACCAGACAGAAATGCTTTTCACCCATGAGATGTCCAACATTAACCCGGATGGTAGTTTTCGTCTCGACGGTTTGCGTCCCGGCAAACTGAAAATCAACGTTGCCACGCAACGGTTCCCGCGCGGCTTCTCAATTCTGCGAGTGGAACGCGAAGGTGTCGCACTGGGCGACAGCCTCGACATCCCACAGGGGACACACATCTCCGGGTTACGCGTCGTGTTGACTTATGGCAACGGCATCGTGCGTGGTCAGGCGAAAATCAAGGCCGAGGAATTGCTGCCCGGCACTCGGCTCCTCGTGTTCGCGCAACCCATGGGTGCAAACGCAGGCGCGCGAACACACTCGATCGCAGTTGACCCTCGTGGAAGCTTCATCCTCGAGTCGCTTCCGGCAGGCGACTATGAACTCAGGCTCGGTGTGCTCCAACCGGGATCCGGGAACAATGTGCGTTATTCCACTGCCAGCCAGACAGTGCGCGTCACTAATAACTCGACCTTCGAGGTCACACTCGTCTTCGAATCTGGTGCGAAGCCAGAGAATTAGTCAGCAGGTGCTCTGATGAAACTTTTTCTTCTGACAGTGTTTGTATCGGTGTCATTGTTCGGCAGCCAGGGATCGGCGCAAACAGCAATGACGTCTGTTGAAGCAAGGCCGGCTCCCAGCATCACGGGACGCGTAGTTGCGAGCGGAGGAAACTTCCCTATCGCTAACGCACGCGTGATGGCGCGAGCGGTGGGCGTGGGTGGTGGTCCATCGTCAACGCAAATGGTGATGACCAACGAGGAAGGCAAATTTCAACTGACCAACCTTCGCTCCGCCAACTACGCGATACGCGTCGGTGCGGCCGGCTACATCCTCGAACCTTCATCTTCAGCAACTTCGGCAACGTTCTACCGGCCGGGCGAAGAAGTCACGTTCAGAATGGTAAAGGGCGGCGTCATCACCGGGCGCGTGCTCAACACGAATGGCGAGCCGATGACGTTGGCGCGTGTGCGCGTTGTGCGGGTGAAGGATCCGGAAGGCGGCCCTGTGCGTGACACAGGCGGAGGACGCGATTGGATCACAGACGATCGCGGCAACTACCGCATTTATGGTTTAGAACCAGGTGCGTACGCAGTTTCCGCAGGTCCTCCAAATGCGTTTCGCGTCGCGGCGACGCCGGGCCAGAACACCGACACAGCGTTCACTTATCATCCGTCGGCAACGCTTGAGGGCGCTTCGCTCGTCAACGTTTACCCCGGCGACGAGACGCGCGGCATCGACATTCGTTACCGGATCCAATCTTCAAATTTCGTGAGTGGTATAGTCGCGGGCAACGGAACAGCTTCGTCGCGTGCTGTGATTTCCGTCACGCTTTCGCACGTGGCTACCAGCGTCGCTTCCACAATCGTCATTCCCGCCGGACCAAACACCGCTTTTAGCTTCGACAGCGTTTCTGACGGCGCCTACGAACTGACGGCGGTGACAGCGTTAGGAACGAGCGACGCGGCGATGGCGCTCCCGCAACGTGTCACCGTGCGCGGCGCGAACGTCGGTGACGTTGTACTCAAGCTCACGCCGTTCGGTTCGGTCACAGGTCGCGTGATGCTTGAAACAACGACAGACGCGGTTGAAGCGTGCCGTGAAAGTAACGTTGCGTCGCCGGAAGCAGTTTTGATAACTGCCCGGCGTGACAAAGAAGCGACCAAACAAATTCCAGCCGTCATTTCATCGTTGCCTGTAGAGGCGCAACCCGACGTGCGCGGCGAGTTCTCGCTGACCAACATGACCGCCGGGCGCTACTCGCTGGATGTGCGACCGCCAAACAGACTCTGGTACGTACGCGGCATCACGTGGGCCACGAACCCTCAGCCTAAGTTCTCGTTGAATAGTCTCACACTCAAACAAGGCGAACGCTTGCAGGGTTTGACTATTAACATGGCACGAGGCGCCGCGAGTATCAGTGGGCGTGTCTCTGCGGCGGCTGATGGTGAGTCTCTGCATGTTTACGTCGTGCCGGCTGACACCGGGGCACTTCGTTACAGCGAGTCGCCAGTCAAACCTGATGGCACGTTCTCTGTAGAGCATCTTTCGCCCGGCCGCTACTGGTTACTGGCGCGCACGCCTGCGGTTGGCGACACCGCGAAGACTCTGAGGCGCGCTGCCGAGAAAGCGAATCTCGCCGTTGAGTTGCAGCCTTGCCAACAACTCGTCAACTACACATTGAACTTAACGCATTGAAGAATACTTATGTCAAACCTACTGGAAACGCGTGAAGTCTCGAAGTTCTACCTGATGGGCGAAACGAAGGTGGCAGCTCTGTCAGGGGCTTCGGTGAGTATCAGCGAACACGAATTCGTCGCGATCCGCGGCACTTCGGGTTCCGGTAAATCGACGCTCTTGAACATCATCGGCGGCCTCGACCGGCCGACTCAGGGCGAAGTGATCTTCGAGGGCCGCACGCTGCCACTCTCCGACAAGAAAGCGATGGCACGTTACCGGCTACATTCAGTCGGAATGATTTTTCAGAACTTCAACCTGATACCCGCGATGACCGCCGCCGAGAACGTCGCACTCGCGCTCGCCTTCGCCGGAGTGCGCGGGGCCGCACGCCAGCGCCGCGCGCATGAACTCCTGGGTCGTGTCGGGTTGGAGAATCGCGTCCACCACCGGCCGGCGGAACTTTCCGGCGGCGAACAGCAACGCGTGGCCATTGCCCGCGCGCTCGCCAATCGCCCGCGTCTACTGCTCGCCGACGAGCCGACGGGCAATCTCGATTCAACACGTGCTGAAGACATTCTCCACCTGCTGCGTGAAATGGTCGATCAGGACGGCCTCACGATCATGATGGTAACGCACGACCATGAACTTGCCGCACGCTTCGCCCATCGCAGCCTTGCAATGAAAGACGGCGCTGTTGTCGACGCGCAAATTTCCAACAACGGACACGAGCAACTGAGCCATGAGATTCTTAGACATTTTGCAACTAGCTCTGCGTAACCTGCGCGAGTCGAAACTGCGCGTTGCCTTGACCACGACCGGAGTCATCATCGGCGTCGGCGTCATCATTAGCATGATCTCGTTCGGGCTCGGTCTGCAACGCGACGCGCTTTCACGTTTTCAGAACCTCGATGGTCTCAGCGAGATTCATGTCTTTGGCCGCACGCTATTCAGCCTTGCTGACGTTCAGCAGAATGGTGCGCCGCGCACGGTGCAGCAGCAGCCCACGCAAACGCCAGGCAGCGATTTCGTGCCCGATTACGTGCCGGAACGCGCTCTTGACGACCGCGCACTCGAAGAGATTGCGCAGATTCCGGGTGTCGTCTACGTCAAGCCGCACATCAACTTCGCGGCCTACGTTCGCGCCAACAACCGGATGTTGATGGAGTCGTTGAGAGGTGCGCCCGTGCCTGATCCGTCTTCGCGACTGAAGTCTTACGTCGCTGGTGGGATGATTAGCAACCCGGAAGCGGATGAGGTTGTGGTCACGCAGTCGTTCGTTCGCCGGTTCGGTTACGCAAAGCTCGAGGATGCGATCGGACAAACGATAGAGTTCATGGACGCGCCCCTGGAGAGAGACGGGAGTGATCCGTCTCCCGACAAGCTCGTTGCGGCACGCGTTTATCGCATCGCCGGTGTGTTGGCCCAGGAACCAGGTGGAAACCGATTTCGCGGCCTCGCGGCGCCATCGAACATCTACCTTCCTCTTGACGACGCACGCAGTTGGAAAGACGCCCATCCCGATCCGATCGCTCGCGTCGCATTGCGCGTGGCGCGCCAGAAAGGCATCGTCGACAAAGACAAGAATGTTAGTTTCACGACGGCTGTCGTGCGTGTCGACGATCCTGTGCAATTGAATGAAGTGCGCACGCGTCTCTCGCAACTTGGTTTCGGAAGTTTCTCTTTCGTCGACGAGTTTAAGCAAATCCGAAGCATCTTCCTCATCATCAATTCCGCGCTTGCGCTGCTCGGCGGCATCTCGCTTTTGGTTGCGTCGCTCGGCATTGCCAACACGATGTTGATGTCGACGATAGAGCGCACGCGCGAGATCGGCATCATGAAAGCCATCGGCGCGCAGGAGGGGGAGATTAAGAAGATCTTCTTTGTCGAGGCGTCGGTGATCGGTTTAGTTGGTGGAGTTATCGGGGCGTTGCTGGCGTGGGGTGTGGATGGGATAGCCAATCAACTTGCGTATCGTTTCATTCTTCAGCCCCGCGGCGTTGATTTTCTCGAATTCTTCTGGCTCCCACCTTACTTGTGGCTGGGCGCCTTGGCTCTCGCCCTCCTGGTCTCAGTCCTGGCCGCCCTCTACCCGGCCTCCCGCGCCGCCCGAGTTGATCCGGTGACGGCACTGCGGCACGACTAAGCCAGGAAAGTTAAACATACAGGGGCGACCTTCCGGCCGCCCCTGCAAGCGGTTAACTCAGACCGTTCGTAATCGCCTCGCGATAGGCGAGAGCGGTGGTGGCGGATTGTTCCATTGTCCCGCCGCAGCCGCCGGCAAGCAGGCCGCTGATTACTGAGTCGTAGAGCCAGATAAAGCCCCCATCGACCGAACTACCCCACGCCTTATATTGACTCTGCAAATCCGAAGGGCACGCTCCGGGTAACGGGTTGTATATGTTGGTGCATGGTTGGCCCAGATAGTATGAGTCACACTGTGGCGCCGATCCCCACCACGGCGTACCTGTGAAGAACACAGCATCACCGGTTTGGAACGATCGCCCGTTACCGAGAACCATTGGACCACGGCAGTAGAAGAAGAAACTCGCTTCAGTACCCGCGGCTTGGAACGCTGCGTTCACATTGGGGAAGTTTTGCGTGTAAAGATAGTTGTCCCAATTGGCCTCTCCGTACATGGCAACGTTGGGAACTTTCTGGACACTTCCACCGGGTTCATTGTTATACCACCACGGTCCAGGCTCTGACTGGTTAGTCGCCAGTCCGGGTATCATCAGCGCCTTGCCGCCCGCGTTATTGAACCCCTTGGTCCAATCGCTAACTGAGTTGATGTTCCCACTGCCACCCGAATAGCACTGCAAGTGGATGGCATTAACAAAAGTGTTGCCTTGCGAGGCAACGAGAGACTTCATCGTGTCGTACCAGATTGAATTACCCATGTACGGGCAAAACGTGACGTGTGCGTACCCGATATTTGCGAGCGTAATGCCGAAGTTCACCATCACACCCGACTCCAGGTTGTCTTCGTTGTCAAAATCTACGGCGTCGATATCGCCTCCGGCAGCAACCATTGCCTGTTTGAGTGCCTGGAAGTTGTCGTAGATCACGTTTCCGGGTCCGCCCGGTTTGCCACCGAGCAACGTGGCAATGTTCGTGAAGTCTGACGTGCCGCCGGCGCCCACTGAAAAGATGATCTCGACACCGGCTTTGTGTAGTTGGGCCAGGCGAGCAGGCAGGTTCATCGGCTCGGCTTCTTTGTAAACGCCGCCGGAAACGATTTGAGTATCATTGAGGATCAATGTGCCGTCGGCTGTGACGTGCACAGACCAAACAATAACGGTGCTGTAGCCTGCTGCCAGCAGATCGTTGACGGCAGGCTGACCGCCGAAGGCGAGCGCGCCACCGGCGTAAATGCGTGTAGATGCGGTCATAGTGGTTCTCCTTGAGGTGAAGTTCATGCTGGTTTGCATGGTTCTCTACTGGATAACGCGAGAACCGTTCAGGAAAACCACCAAAGGGGTGGGAAGAACTATTTGATACTTAAGGCGGCGGTTGGACAGCCGGGTGGACGGTTTTGACTAAAGACGAGATGTCGATTTGCGCGAGGCCGGTCGCGAAGTCTGCCGGCATCTTCAGCTTTTTAGCCTTTGCACGTTTCTCAAACTCGGCGACTATTGCGTCGATGACATCCGTTTGCAAATTGACGGTTTGGTTGTAACGCTCCAGCAAACCTACAGCAATGGGAGCGTACGAGAGATGCCAGGGCTCGTCTGAATATCCGCCCGCAGGACGACTTGGATTGTACGACTGGATCAGACCCGCCTTGGCCGAGTTGTTAGTCAGCCACTCGCCAAGCTCAGCAAACTTCCCGCCAGGCTCCCAGTCCTCCACCTTAACCGAATTGACATCCACCTCGGTACTCCAGTGATGACGCGATGCGCCAGGCAGTGCCGAATACTTCACGATAATCTCGAAGCGGTCCTTTGTCGGTGTTGCTCTCCATTTGGTGACATCCGGCTTCTTTTTGGGATCGCCGTCGATATGGAATTCAGCCGGCAGCGTGTCCCATTTTCCTTTCTTCTCCATGCCACCAACTAGAAAGAACTTGTTGAAGACGATGTCAGACTGGTTTGTACCTTCGGAGAAAAAGCGCAACGTCGAAACCGGCTTAATCTTTTTCGGCGGACCCATCTCGTTCAGCTTTGCGATGGCCATCTTCACGCGCTGGTCAATGCGGCGAAAAATATCGTTCTTACTTGATAATTTGCCCGTAAGAAAGCCGAGTTGATCGGCTGCCGTAAACGCGTCGATATCCGAGAGAATATCGCGGTCGGCCTGAGTCGCCAGACTCGCAGGATTGACAAGGAACGCGCGAACCGGTCGCATGAAGCCTTCAAGCGTGCGTGGCTCGGTGCCTGGACCAGTTCCCAGCGACTCGAATTTGGGCGCCTCCATTGTGATCACTGGTCTGTTCGTAGCTCCGCCGGCGGTCGGACCCCAGGCGCCCAGGCTTGTCCCGGCGCCCACGACACCGGGTTTGTCTTTCGGGTACACGGGATTAAATTTACCAGGACCGAGCTTGTTGAAGGGTCGATCGGACTCGTGAACCAGGGTTGCCGACATGCCTTTAGCAATCTCAATAGCCTGAGGATCTATATTCGGATCGGCAAAGACGCCCGCGCTTTTTGGTTTGGAGATAGCGTGCGTGCTGAGGATGCGGCTCGGATTGAATTTTGTAACGACATCCATCACCGCTTGCACTTCTGGCTGAACCGGTGCGCCCTTAGTGTTCGCACAATCGGTGTCCTTGGGATCATTACCCGTAGGAAAGTTGCGATTCAAATCCACCAGTTGGCGGTTGCAGCGGTTGCGCCACATACTTACACCGGCCAGTTCGTCTGCTATCGCCGCCGCATTCACACGCGGAATTACTAAAGTGTGAAAGGCCATGGCCAGGCTGCCACTTTTTCCTTCATCGACAAGCTTGTCAGCAACTTCCCATCCCGGATGTTCGTCGCCGTGAAAACCTCCAACAACCAACGCGCGATCAGCGTTTCCCGCAAAAGGAGCGGGGAAAAAATGGCCGACGACCGGGATGTTGGATGCCGGAGGAGTGGCATCTGCCTTGGGCAACTTTTTAACCTTCTTTGTTTTATCGGTTGGCACTGTGAAGGTGGTTGGATAGTCGGCGGCCATAGTCAAATCGCCTGACACGAAACCCGCAGGACGGTTTTTGATAAAAGCGATCGACATTGGGCGAACGAAAGGGGAAATCTGCAATGAACCTGCCTCAACGTCCTTAACGATTCCTTCAACGTCGAGAGGCGCGCGGGCGAGCGTTGTCGACGGGTCGGTGCGTTGCTGAACGACGTGCGTGAGTTCGTGGGCGAGTAATCGTTTGCTCGGTTCTGAGTGTGGTGAATATTGTCCGCGACCGAAAACTACGTGGGTTCCCAGAGTAAAAGCCCTTGCCTCAACACTCTGTGCTGCATCGCCGGCGCGCGCGCCTGTGTGCACCCGCACGTCGTCAAACGACTGGCCGAAGCGTGGCTCAAAGAAACCGCGAGTGGACGGATCGAGCGGCTCGCCGGGTTGATTCAACACGTCACTAACTGCCGTCGCTGGCGCGACAGAGGAATCTCCATCCGAATCAGGCTTGCGCCGTAGCTTGTTTTCTTCCTCTTCTTCACAGTGATTGCACTTACGTTGTGCTGCCTGTGCGGCGTGGTGGGAAAATGAAAGTTTCGAATCTTCGGTAGGGGGCGCCGCCATTCGCATTACACGGTCGGCGATGTGATCGGCTTCGCGTTCGTAAGGATCGTCAGGCTGGCTCACCGCGAGCTTTGGCTGGAGACTCAGGGAATTAAGCGCGAACGTTTGCCAGACAGGGTTGTACACACCCGCATCCTTACGATCGCGGGCGACCTCAGCTCGCGCTGTCTTCTCGTGAGCCGGTGGTTTGTTCTTTTGGGTAGGTCCAGCAAACATACTCAGACTGCTTTTAACAGAGGCAACGACGCGGCTCAGTCTTTCAGGTGTCTGTCGCAACGTCTTTAACCACAAAACACTAAGGCACTAATTAGTATTTGTAACTGGGTACCTGTGTGGTAAGCGATCACTCAGAATCACGCCGTTGCTTGACTCAACGCAAAACGCTAGGCTAGTCTGCATCAGTTGTTTACCAGCACTCACCTGATTCATTTGGGGCCGTAGCTCAGCTGGGAGAGCGCATGACTGGCAGTCCTCAGCCTACCGTTTTGCTAATCAATAACAATTAAAGAGGTTGCAGCCAGCGAGGTTTTTGGGCGATTTCCCGTTTTGTTACAGATGGTTGGTCCAACGTAACGGGCGGTATCGGCTTTCTCCGGCCACAATTTGGCCACAACCATATCAAGTGCTGAAAATAAGAAAAGGGCGTTTGCCTTTAGCGAGTTTTACGTTCGCCTGGCGAAACTAGGTAACCAAACTCCGTCGAGGTGTAGCGATCAGTCACGCTTGGTATGTAGGCTTAACACCCTGTTGCGCATTCTTAGAAGATTCAACGCAGTAAACGCCTCCCCCTCAAAAGCTATTTGCCGATTGAGTTTGCCTTTTCGAAGATAGTCAGTCACATTCATCCACCGAATCTGCCCATCAGAAGTTCGAATTACGAGCATTACGGGATAGGCTTGGAGTTGCCAATACTCTAAGTGACGGTGTTTCTTCAAAAGAAAGACCTCCGCACCGTCGTCCCTCCGTTTCTTAAGATACGAATCTCCGGACTTGAGTTGGAGATATACTCGTTGTCCACTAGCTTCTCCCTTATCGTTCTTGAATTCAATCTCGCCATCGATTCCCCAGTCGGAGTTGGGGGTTGGCCGAAAAATTTGTCCGGCCTCGCCAGCTATTGCGAAGGCATGCCCAACAAGGATCAATTCCTTGCTTTCGTTGTCAATGTTGTTACGGGCCAGCGCCTCCAGCTCTTTTACATGGCGCTGTACGTCTTCAGAAGCAAATCTTTCCTCGATCAAATCCCATAATGAAATGCGCTTTTCACAGTTAACACAGATGATGTCTCTGAGTCCTCGAGCGAGGCGCTCAAGAGCCGTCTTTCGGTTCTCCACAGGTGTGCCACAGTGTGTACAGATGTAGTGACGCAAACGTACGACGCCTTGCGCTCTGGCACGTAGATGTTCATGCACGTAACGTATGAACGTTACTTTTAGGTCATCACTAACATCGGATTCGAAGTAGACTGCAATCTCAGCTGAGCCTTCACCTAATTTCTCCATTTTCAGACCAACTCTGCGACCAGAATGGGTCTTGAAATCAGCCGCAAATTGCCACAAATCGTCTTTCTCGAATGCGGTTGTGTGGTGTAAACGGACCACGAGCGTCGCATAGATCTCATTGAGGGCTCCGTTAAATCTATAAGTAACTAAGGGGGCCGGGTGCCCTTCCAACTCCGGGCGCTCTCGTTTGAAGTATGAAGGGAAAATAAGGAGAGTGCCTGCTTCTGTAGGTTCGCGCAGGCACAGCCCGTGATCGACAAAAGTCTGGTGCATCGCTCGCAAGACAATTTCCTCCTCACCGTGCGCGAGTCGCTTCATGTCTTGAAAGTCAAGGTCACCACGCAAAACGCTCTCCTCCAGAATTACTCCTATCTCTTCTAAGTGTGCGCGAACTTTCCTAATCAAAGCCGCGGCATAAGCGTTGATCCGCTCAGGATGAAGCAGAACAAAGTCGCCGAACTCCAGTTGCCAAACAACACCTGGCCCAGCCAATAGGCCCACCACTGCCCGTAATTGTTCAACGGTGAAGCTTTCACCCGGCAATCGGACTTCTAGGTGCTGCCGTAACTCACCTATCCTGAGGAGTGCGATTCCTTCATCCTTCAGCTTGACAATTTCTTCTTTAAGCAGCTTGAAAATCCGAGGTGACGCCGTCCATGGAAGGAGATCCCACTGAATGTTCGTGATTATGCCGTCGCACAACGCCTGGCAACCTTCACCTGAGTAAGCGCTCGTTTCGAAGTATTGATTGAAGTTGTGCTCATGACAAAATCTCAACATCCGCTCTCTGCTTACCATCAAGCCGCCACGATCGCACCGGCCTGCCACTAGAAGTTTGGTGAATGGACGACGTGCCGCACGGGTTAAGTCACGGTCCCATTGTCCCAAACCATCGAAAGGATCCTGACTTTGAGGATTGAAAACCAGAACCGCAAGTGCTGTTTCGTCCATGAACAGTTGATGGACTAAACGATAGTCCGCTTGACCTGCAAAATCCCACAACCAAATTTCTCGTTCGTTCCCATCGTTTTCAGTGCTGTTAGGAAGTTTAAGCTGAGTTGCCCATGCAGCGTCAGTTGAGATAGTGGGCTCAAAGCGATTTTGAGTGAGCCGAATTGCGAGTCCGGATTTCCCGACGCCACTCTCTCCAACCAGGAGTACTTTTGCATTGGTGTAGCGCGCGGGCTCAGGCTCTCGATTCGTAATGGCTTCAGACTCAGGTAGCGTCCAGATTCGTACGGTTCCATCGACGGAGCCAGAAACGGCCAACGTCCCATCCCCAGATATTGCGACGCCGTATACTGCCCGTCGATGACCGTCGAGCCTTGCTATACACTTACCACCATCAACATCCCAGACTCGAACGGTGTTGTCATAAGAACCTGAGACGACACGCCAGCCATTTGTATCAGCGGCCACAGCGTAAATCTTGTCCGTGTGTCCTTCGAATGTAGCAGTACACTCCCCCGAATCCAGATTCCACACTCGAATGGTCCTATCATAAGAACTTGAGATGATTGATCGAGCATCGGGTGTTATTGCAACTCCATAAACATAGTCGGAATGGCCGTGCAGGATTCTGATGCAATTGCCAGTCCGGATTTCCCAGACTCTGATAGTCTGGTCGCGTGAGCCTGAGACAGCTATCTTTCCATCGGGTGTTACTACGACCCCATAAACTGCCTCTGTGTGTCCGGTGAGGATCGAAAGGCATTCGCCGGTTCCGGCGTCCCAAATTCTTACCGTATTGTCATGCGAACCCGAGATAAAGAGGCGTCCATCGGCGGTCGCACTCAGTCCCATTACAAGATCAGAATGGCCCTCGAAAATTCGAATGCATTGACCAGTATCCACATCCCAGAGACGTATGGTCCTATCGAAGGAACCGGTGAGTACTTGCCTGCCGCTGCCTATTATTGCCAAGCCATAAATTGATCTTAAATGTCCATTCAGTGTTGCAAGACAGGACCCGGTAGCGACGTCCCATACTCGAGCCGTTTTATCTTCAGAACCTGATGCGACGATTTTTCCGTCAAGCGATATCGCTACACACACAACACTAGCGTCATGCCCGCGGAATGTCCTACTCTGGGGTGTTTTGCTCTTTCTGGAACTAATCGGCGGGCGACATATCGCCAGCAACTTCTGATACTGTTCAGGAGACCGGGATCTCCAGTCGACATAAGCAAATTGTTTTAGACGATCTTTGATGCCGGACTCATCCAGGAGTAATGGAACGAACCGACGCGACGTATTATCTGGTTCGCGGAATAATCTCGTTTGTTGCTCCAGTGAAACCCATTCGGCCGGTGTAATGTTGTTGGACATAACCAGCACAAGCGTCCTCGATTGCCTCAAGATCTTCTCGGTCTTGCGAGTCGACATCCCTTGAGGCACATCCTCTTCATCGAACCAGACGCGCAGACCTTCCGCCTGAAGTCGTTCAGCCAACGCTTTCACAGCCGGTTTGTCTTTGGAGCAATGACTCAGAAATACGTTGTATTTGAAGATGAGGGGCATGACATCAGGTGTTCGTTACTCGATTTCTGGCGTCGAAAATCGATGAATATGAACTCTAACAACGTTCTGGTGATTCTTGTGAGAACGCCGACGGGAAATATCAAGTACGCTGTCCAGATACTTCAACGTGGCAATATGACAGGATACAGTACGCCCTTTGTCAATGAAATCCAAGTTCGTGAATACGCGCGTATGGGGTAACAGTGCGTTGCGGAAGAGCTTGGTCCCGGAGAGACCAATGTTTGTAGACACGCAACTGTTTTAATTACGGCTCCCGAGGAGCCGCATGTTGCTGTCATCTTAGTTGACGATCTTCGATCCCAGCCCTTTTAATAATACCGCTGCCTTTGCGGGCGAACGACCACTCGAAAGGTGGCTGAACTATACGGAGCAAACTCAAAGCATATGGAGCCGAACGCATGTTTAGAGTAGGTTTTGAGACACTCTTCGCAACCGCAAACAATATTCCTTGCCCCAAAAGTACGAATCGCACGTGGATCGGGTCAGAGTGAATATTCATGACAAGTCTTCGTAAAGTTACAGCCCGCAATGTAGTACGAGGTTGTACTTGTACGGCCGAACAGAGCTATACGAACAACGGGGAGAGCAAATTAACTTGGCCTAAAATTGCTAGACTCAGAGTTGACAAATAATTGAACTCGCGCCGCTTGGGATTTCAACGGCCGTCCTCCGCAAACTGTGTTCCCAGCCACAGTTTGAGCTCTCCCTTCTCATTCAGAGTTAAGAGCGATCCATTGTCAGGCGAGAATGCGATGTTTACGATGCCGGCCTTATCTTTTAATGACAACATCAACTGAGAATTTGCTGTGCTGTACAGTCTCACTGTGTCATCGACACCGTAGATTGCTATCGTCCTGCTGTCGCTGGAAAAAGCTGCGTAGGCGTATCTATTCTTTTGGTGGATAAAAGTCATCCCGAAAGGTTTGCCGCGAAAGTCATGGACAGACGAGTCTAACTCCGCGGTTGGTCTATTCTGTAGGCGAATAAGTCCGAGTAAGGTCCGACTCTTTGTATCCCATAGCTTGATGACGACATTGTTTGATTCTGAAGTGCTACAGGTTGCCAATATTCTGCCGTTCGGAGAAACCGTTGCGTAAGCAAACTGCTCACGTTCAACCAACCTGCTAAGTAGTTTTGGCTCTGGCGAGTGCACATCCCAAATTGCCACCGAATCCAGATTCCGCGGTGGGTGGTTCACAGATTGAACCGGGTTCTGGTGGACGATTACTAAAGATCGATCATCATTAATGAAAAGGAGCTTATTGAGGTGACTTTCACCACTGCTGAACTGCTGAATGCACTTAGGCCGAGGGCTAACCTCCCACAGTTCTATAGTCTGAATACGATGACCTCGGAGCAGGGCGATCTTCTTACTGTTTGCTGAAAAGGTCACGCCGGTGATGGGTCCAGAAGAATTTTCTTTCTCCATCTTCTTAATCTCACAGCCTGCTCCAGCAAGGCTTACCCGCGCGCCTGATTGAGTATTAAATATCTGAATTTCATTCGCGCCAAATACTTGAAGAGCCAGAGTTCTGCCGTCCGGCGCAAGTTCGACTTGATTCAGAACAGCGAAGTCAATACCAGTGCTGATTGAAATTTCGCTCTGTGGCGCATTTAAATTCCGCACACTAATTACAGCTTTACCATTCAATCCCTTCTTCGCAATAGCGAGAACATCACTGTTATCGGAATACCCGGCTAATGGCCTGTTGTTTGAAAAATGATCGTACGCAAGTTTATTGTTCATCCATGCGGTGAGATCAGCGGTATTGCTGAGTGATACTCGTTTCCATGAGGCTGTTTCCCACAAAGAGACTCCGTTCAAAGTTAAGTCATTGTCTACGTCCCTGATTATCATCTCATCCGGATGGACGCCTCTATTTGGACAGATGCTGACGAATCTCGCTCCATGAGAAATGAAATCCATTGCGCACCATGGGTTTAGTCTTATGAAGTGGGCCAGGTGTTGGCGAGTAGGTTCCAAATTTCGACGGGTCGCAGAGATGTTTTTCGGGCCAGCGAAACTGTAGTCGAGTGTGAGCGATTCGCGAGAAGGTGTGAGATCCCATATGCTCAAGGTTTCACCATCGTTTACAACCAGATCTGTACCATCCGGGGATAAAGCAAAAGAGACAATATCTTTTCTGAATTTGAGCTCCAGAAGGGCAATATCCGCCACAACTTGATGACCCGATCCCCACATAAGTTTGGCAGGATCGAGTATCCATGCTCTCGTACCCGCGCCGATAGCCATAACCTGACTTTTTGGAGAGAAGCTCACGGCAATGTTTACAGGGCGTTGTCTTGCAGTACGCCCACTACCAGGAACCCAGAGCTGTGCTATTTCAAGAGAACCGCCTTTGTAATCGGATGCAGGGAGCTTTACCACATCAATAACAGAATCATTATGAAGTACTAAGAATGTTCCATCAGGTGACAAGGTTGGTTTATCTGCTTCGCCTGAGATTCGAGCAGACATCGACAAGCTATAATTTGATGAGTCGTTCTTACGAGTCCAAGCATTGAGAAATCGATATCCAAACGGAAATGTCTCCTCATCGGCCTCATTCTTTTCGACAGTTGAAACAATCATAAGAACATTGCTGTTGGCTCCAAAGACCACGGTTTCAACATTCCTCTCTTCTTGTATGACAGCGAGAGGTGGCGCTTTTGTTAAGGCATCCGGCGGATCTTCACTTTGTTTGGTGACTTGAGACCCGTGGGATATCAAAGAAGAGACTTTCCACAAACTGATGGTCTTTTCACTGGTCGTGGCCAGAAGCTCAGCGTTGGGTGAGAAGGCAATGGACTTGAGATGTTGCAGAGATGGATTCTGAAAGATAATGGGCGTCTTTGTTTTATTACGATCCCATAACCAGAGTGCACTGGTGCCCTTCTCACTGGCCTTCACAATGCTTCCAATCGTTGTACCATTAGGTGAGACGATCAAGACCTCACTATCCAGATTGTTTTGCACGCGTAGGAGACTATCTCTATCCAGCAGTTGCCAGAGGTAGTGCCACTCAAAACCTCTGAGCTTTGCGGCCTGATTCACGCCTGATGATGACTGCGGTAGATAGGAACCAAGCACCTGCAAGGCTGCAACAGTATCATTTGCCAGATAGCTCTGCTGCGCACTTTGCATGTCTCCGGAATATCTTAAATGTTCTCCTCTCTTGGTTTGCTCATCAGCTATTTTCCTTTGCTCTTGAGCATTTCGTTCTTGCTGTTTGGCATTAGCGGCGGCCTTTGCCTCTTTTTTGATTGCGTCAGAAGCTCTGTCTTCTGCTTCCTTCTGTTCTCTCTGCACAAGACTCAAAGTTAATTGAATGCTCTCCAAATCTTTTTGCGCATTCTCACGGTCTTGTTGGGCTTGAAAGGCTTCTGCTCGGGCTGAATCGATACCGGCGCGGGCTTGCTGAAGAAGACTGCCGGCAATAAATGCACCTGCCAGAAGGACAATTAGAATGGACAAAACAATCAATCCAAGATACCGGCGCAACCTTTTATTTCGACGGGTAAAATTCTCTGCATTTACGATGCGCGTAATGATTTGTTGTGAAGCGAGCCCTGTTTCCAGAGCATCGTTTAATTCTTGCGATATCGAAATGCCTTCAACTAATTCCTTGTACCAGCTAGCTGTCCTCAGGGCGCCTTCAAAGCTTATAGGAATAATCGCGCGACCCGTCTTTCGAAACTCGCGGAGTTCTTTTTCCACCTGAGAAGAATGCGCTGCTCCCGGCGAGCCCAATAAAACAAACATGGAGCTTCGTTTCAACGCTTGCAAAACCTTTTCAGGAATGTCCTTACCTGCGGGTGCACCCCATTGATCCAAAAAGCACGAAAGCTCTCTTTGGGTAAGCTGATTTGCTAAATCCAGTGAATAGGCGCTGGCGTCCTGACGTGAATACGAGATAAAAACATCATCTCCAAATAACAAACGGCTTACATAGCGTACGGTGTTCTTCCGATCAGGTCTCTTGGTTTGTCCTGCTGTTTGCTTTTGCTCAAAGCTGCCTCTCAGTTGCATAACTACACCTCAAGATTTCATGAAGTAAGCCGTTTCAACTTATTACCTTAGGGCCAACGCTGATGATTACTTTGATTGTGTGACTGTGAGAACATGGATGCTGACAAGAGAGTTATAGTGAACCTGATGTGCTCGCGAGCCAGAGAGCAGGTAGTTGGCTCCTTGCACTCTTCAGCTCGAACACCGATACCCTGACCATACTTGGGTAAATAACGAAGTGCGACACTTTTACAGAAAAGGGATTTTATAGTGGCGACGCCAAGAATTGTGCTACTCAACCAGAGAAAAGAACCGATTCAGTCTTCCCGAATTACATCGTAGAATCGCGGCCCGCTGCCCGCACGCCAACGATGCCGTCGCTTGACTGAATTAGAAACGCTAGGCTAGTCTGCATCAGTCACTTAAGACCAGCCGCTTCACGCATGGGGCCGTAGCTCAGCTGGGAGAGCGCATGACTGGCAGTCATGAGGTCAGGGGTTCGATCCCCCTCGGCTCCACCAATTAGCACTGCTGTTATTGATTCCCTTTTGGTTTGTTTGCAGGGGTGGGAGGAGTCGCGTCGGGGTCAGCGCCCGGGCTCTCATTCTTTTGACGGGTTTTTTCGCTCTCGCCTTTTTTGGCCTTCAAGGCTAATGCGCGACGGAACTGCTCACTTGCGTTATCCCATTGGCGCAATTTAAAGAACGCACGACCTAACGCGGAATATGCGGCGATGTATTCAGGGTCTATGTTCAGTGCTTTCTGAAAACGTTCGACGGCTTCTGAAACTTGTCCCAGCTCCAGTCGCTCGATTCCGTCCAGGTACAAACTCCTGGCCTCCGGGTTTGTGTCACTAACCGGTTTGCGGATATCCGTCGTGGGTTGCGTTTGCGCCTGAAACTGATCGGTAGGGAAGAGGAAAAGCAGGACAATCAGTAAGAACGATCGGTTCATATGCCCCCCTTTAACAGCTAAACCGAGAAGCTCTTTATACCACTTCCAGATCGAAGACTCCACGAACACCAGCATTTGTCGGAACTCTCCCCGCTTGCTTTGCGTTTGCGAAAGAGATCATTCCTTTACTAATCTGCGCTGCCGACAACGCGAACCATTCGCGAGGGAGAAGACAAATGACTTCACGATCACTCGCTGCCATCGCAGCACTCTTGTTGTGCTTATCTGTTACCACTCCTGCACAAAGCCTTTCCGATTGGCCGCAATGGCGTGGGCCGGCGAGAAATGGGATCTCACAGGAGAAGGGGCTGCTCAAAGAGTGGCCGAAGGAAGGGCCAAAACTGCTCTGGCAGGTAAACGACATCGGCGACGGCTATTCAACACCATCAGTGGTCGGATCGCGTATCTACCTGATGAGCAACCGCGGAATGGAGAATGAGTTTGTGCAGGCTCTTTCCACCGAAGACGGAAAAGTCATTTGGACCACGCGCGTCGGTAACGTTGGTAACCCGAATCAGAATCCGCCTTACCCAAAAGCCCGCTCCACACCGACCGTCGAGGGAAATTACCTCTATGCCCTCGGCTCAGACGGCGACTTAGTTTGTCTCGACGTCAAGAACGGCAAGATTCGCTGGCAGAAGAGTCTTCGGAAAGAGTTCGGCGGCCAACCTCACGAATGGGCCTATTCAGAGTCGCCACTGGTTGACGGCGACGTCGTTGTCGTCACTCCCGGCGGCGAGCAGGCCACGATCGTGGCGCTTAACAAAAAGACCGGCGCGGTGATCTGGAAATCGGCGGTGCCCGGTGGCGATCCCGCGGGTTATGCGTCGGCTATTGTCGTGCAGGGTGGCGGGCGCAGACAATACGTGCAGTTTTTAAGCAAAGGTATTGTCGGAGTTGATGCGAAGACCGGTGCGTTCCTCTGGCGCTACACGGAAGTGGTCAAAGGTCCGGCCCAGGCTTTCACGCCGGTCTCGCGTGGTGAATATGTGTATGCTGGGGCGCTTGGTATCGGCGGCGGCCTCATCCGCTTAAAGTCTAACGGTGGCGGAGTCGTCGCAGAGCAGGTTTACTTCGAACGCGGACTCCCGAACGGTTTCGGCGGCGCGGTGTTGGTCGTTGACCATCTTTACGGGACGCAAAGCAGAGGCGGACTGGTCGCGGTTGAGTTCACAACCGGGCAGGTCAAATGGAAGGCGGAGAATTTCGGCATGAGTTCGGGAGCCTACGCCGATGGGAATTTGTACATTCACGACGAGGATGGAGCTTTAGTGTTGGTGGAAGCGACACCCGAAGGCTATCGCGAGAAAGGCCGCTTCACGCCGCCGAGTCCGCCGAAGAAAAAACAGACGGGGCCGCAGATATCGGAGAAAGCGTTTGCGCATCCGGTGATTGCGAACGGCAGACTGTACATTCGCGATCTCGAAAGTCTGTGGGCTTATGACATCAAGGCAAGCAGGTAGTTGAGGAGGCGCCATGAACACACTGCGACAGGATCTCCGCTATGCATTGCGACGGTTGAGTCACAAACCCGGATTCACGATTGTTGTGGTCCTGATTCTCGCACTCGGAATCGCCGCCAACACCGCGATCTTTTCCGTCGTGAATTCAGTTCTGCTGGCGCCGTTGCCGTATCAGAACCCGGATCGCCTGGTAGTCGTCAAGGAAACAAATCCCGCTAAAAGCGTCGAACGAAACAGCGTGTCGCCAGGTAACTTTCTCGACCTGCAGCAAGTACAACTGTTCGACTCCGTCACCGCATTCTATGAAACCGCAACCACGCTTCAGGGAACGCAAGACACCGAGCAAGTAGCGACGGCCCAGGTCTCCGTCGACTTCTTTAAAACTCTTGGCGTCAAACCCGCGCTGGGCCAGACGCCTCCTGAGGGGATCAGTGGCGCCGCGTTCGAAGTGGGACGTTTCATGAGCGGCGACCGCATGGTCCTCATCAGCGATGGTCTCTGGAAACGTCGTTACGCCTCGGATCCTTCGATCGTTGGGAAGAAGATCACAATCAATGGCAGCGATTGGGAAGTTATTGGAGTGATGCCCGCAGGTTTTAGTGTGCCCTCCAAGGAGACTGACCTATGGCTGCCATGGGACATCGCGCGCACTTACAACGCGCAAAGATTTCCGAAAGGACCACCGCGAGATTGGCGTTTCCTCAACACCGTGGGCCGGATCAAACAGGACGCTACCACTGAAGAGACTGAAAACCGTCTGTCGTTGTTCTTCGGCAGACTGGCGGAACAGTTTCCGGAAACGAATCGCGGGTGGACCGCGACGGTTGTTCCCCTTCACGAAGAAGTGGTGAGTTCCAGCCGGCTGATCCTGTTAGTGTTATCCGGAGCCGTTGGCATGGTGCTGTTGCTGGCATGTGCGAACGTTGCTGGTCTGGTGTTGGCGCAATCGACGGCGCGGAAACGTGAGTTTGCATTGCGACTCGCACTCGGAGCGTCGCGCGCGCGAGTGGTCCGGCAACAGCTCACCGAAAGTTTCGTGCTCGCGCTTACCAGCGGCGTTGCAGGCATCGGTCTCGCGTGGTGGGGACTTGATCTGCTGCTTTCCCTGGCGCCCGTCGACACGCCACGGATCAGCGAAGTCGCTATTGATGCACGAGTGCTGCTGTTTGCGCTGGCAGTTTCACTTGCGACCGCTGTCATCTTTGGTTTGTTGCCGGCACTGAAGAACTCGAAGACCGAACTCTTCACCACGCTCAAAGACAAAGGTCTTACAGGAATCGCGAACCATCGCTTGCGTAACGCAGTGGTTATCGCGGAGGTCGCACTCGCGCTCGTGCTGGTCACCTGCGCCGGTTTGTTTGTGCGCAGCTTTGTGCAACTGATTTCAGTCGATCCGGGATTCAAGTCCGAGAACCTGCTCACGATGCACATCACGCTTGACGGTGCGACATACGGACGCCGTGCAGGCGAGTACTACCAGCAACTTATCGAACGCATCGAGTCTCTCCCTGACGTTACTTCCGCAGCGGCCGTCTCCACGCTTCCCATGAGTGACGTCGGCGTTGACTTCGCCCGGCCATACTGGCGCCAGGGTGACGCGGAACCGGTCGGCGACGGAGACAAAGTCGCGGTTCGCATGGCTACGCCCGGCTACTTCAAAACGATGGGTATCTCGCTTTTGCAAGGCCGCGGTTTTACCGAGCAGGATCGGCGTGACACTACAGCCGTGATACTGGTGAATCAAAGGATGGCCGACAAGGTATGGCCCAACGAGAATCCTGTCGGCAAGCGTTTGATGCTTGACTACAACCGCGGCAAATACGCATACGAAGTTGTTGGGGTAACCGGCGGCATCAGGTATTACGGGCTCAAGACAGACCCGCGCCCGGAAGTCTTTATCCCGCACGCGCAGAACGCCTACCTGCCGATGAATCTTGTCGTGCGAACTGTTTCGGATCCGAATCGAATGATCGAAACGATCAAGGCGCAAGTGAGAGAAATGGATCCGACGCAAGCCGTCAGCAACATCAGAACGATGGAGACGCTGGTTTCGCGTTCAGTTGCGACCGATCGTTTCTCGATGTGGTTGCTGGGACTTTTAGCTTCGCTCGCGCTGGCGCTTGCGGCAACGGGGCTGTTTAGTTTGTTGTCCTATCTGGTCGGCCAACGCACCCACGAGATCGGCGTCCGCATGGCGTTGGGTGCTCGCCAGCGAGACATCTTTCGACTGGTGCTCGGGCAGGGAGCACTCTTGCTTGCGGCAGGACTCGTAATCGGGTTAGGCGCTTCTTTCATCTGCGCGCGACTGTTTTCAAGTTTGTTATTCGAAACCAGCGCCACCGATCCGCTGACATTCATGCTCACTCCGGCGCTTTTGTCGGTGGCGGCTTTGTTGGCCTGTTACATCCCCGCGCGGCGCGCGACAAAAGTCGATCCGCTGGTAGCACTCCGAAGCGATTGATTCAGTAAGACGAAAGACCAGGAACAACTAAGAGGGAAGAATAGGAACAAGTAAGAGGAAATAACAAGTAAGAGAGAAGAACAAGTCAGGAAGAGGGGCTTGCCCCCGCTGTTATGAGTCCATAGAGCGGGGGCAAGCCCCTCTTCCTGACTTGTTCTTTTCTCTTACTTGTTCCTGTTCGGTGGTGACCTAATTTGAGGTTCTTATCCGCAGATTGCACAGATTTTATTAATTAATCTGTGCAATCTGTGGATAAAAAGTGAAACCAGGGCACTACCTTCCTGTCCTTCCTTCTTGCTTGTGCCGGGTTTATCGAAAATGGGATTGTGCAGTCTCATTTACGAAATTGAGAAGAACACAAAAGCACAAAAGCACCGATCTTTCTACTGGCACATCCTTTGATTCACGAAGGCGTCACACACCTGTAAGCCACAGTTGAAAATCCGTAGCAAAGGAATAACTAAATGGACGTCCTTTGGAAGAATCTTATCTACTCCGTTCGGATGCTGTTGAAGAAACCGGCGCTGACCGCCGTCGCGATCGTTGCCATGGGGCTCGGCATCGGTGCTAACACGGCGATCTTTTCCGTCGTTAACGCCGTCCTGCTGCAGCCACTGCCGTACGACCAGCCCGAGCAACTGTTGATGATCGCGACCGAGCAGCGCAACCAGGCGCTCGACGGTCGTGGCACCTTCTCGGTGGCTGATTTTCTCGACGTGCAACAGCGATCGACGACGCTCGAGTACGTGGCCACGTATCAACAGTCCGGCACAATTCTCACCGAAGGCGGCGATCCGGAGCGCTTGCTCGGGGCCATGGTGAATGCAGATTACTTTTCGCTGCTTCGCGTCAAGCCGGTACTCGGCCGGGTCTTCACGCGCGAAGAAGATAAGCCGGGAGCCGCGCCGGTGTTACTGCTCAGTCATGGTTTGTGGCAACGCCGTTTTGGCGGCGATCCAAACATCATTGGCCGCGAAATCAACCTCGGCGG
Organism: Pyrinomonadaceae bacterium; assembly: GCA_036379695.1. Classification (GTDB taxonomy): domain Bacteria; phylum Acidobacteriota; class Blastocatellia; order Pyrinomonadales; family Pyrinomonadaceae; genus PSRF01. The sequence continues at coordinate 79,265 of DASVGE010000027.1, forward strand.
AAAAGCTACCGTGATCGGCATCATGCCGCCGGGGTTCGAGTATCCGATTAGTGATGACAACCAGGACTATTGGGAGCCACTCTTCCCTGCGTCGTTCATGACCAGGGAGGTACGCGAGTCACGTGCAAACAGGTTCTTTCAGGTCATCGGCAGGCTAAAGCCGGGCGTAACCGTCGAACAGGCGAAGGCGGATCTCGATCTGCTATCACGACAGATCGAACAGCAGTCGCCGGAATCAAACACAAACCTGATCTTCAACGCGGTCTCGATGCACGAAGACATCACGCGCGACTATCGCAGCGCGCTGCTGGTGCTGCTCGGCGCAGTCGGTTTGGTGTTGCTGGTTGCGTGCGCAAACGTGGCCAATCTACTCCTCGCGCGCGCGGCTACGCGACAGAAAGAGGTCGCCATACGCATGGCACTCGGCGCGAGTCGCAGGCGCATTGCCTCGCAGCTCCTGACCGAAAGCGTTCTCTTATCGTTAACAGGTGGGCTGGTTGGTTTGTTGCTCGCGAGCTGGGGCATCAAGCTGCTCGTAACTTATGGACCAGCAGACGTGCCGAGGCTGCACGACGTCAGTCTCGATCGATACGTGTTGTTCTTTACGTTTGGCATAGCGACGCTGACGGGCGTGTTATTCGGTCTTGCCCCGGCGCTGAACGTTTCGAAACCCGATCCGGGCAGCATGCTGAAAGAAGGCGGACGCGGGGTCGCACAAGGCGGACGTAACTGGATGCGCAGCGCGTTGATCGTGTCAGAGGTGGCGTTGTCGTTGATGCTGCTCGTCGGCGCGGGACTCTTAATCAACAGCTTTTGGCGGCTGCTGCAAACGGATGCGGGGTTCAATCCGAAGGGAGTGTTGGCGCTGGACATTCCGCTGAGCAGGGCGACGTACCCGAAAGATGAGCAGCGCTCGGCGGCGTTTGAACAGATCATCGGACGAATGAAGACTTTGCCCGGAGTTCGCGATGTGTCGGTGGTTAGCAATGTACCGATGACTGATTTTGATATCGAGCTGAGTTTTCAAGTCGAGGGTCGCGAGCCTTACAAACCGGGCGAAGAAGCGGTTGCCGATTACACGGTTGTGGGCGCCGATTACTTCCGAACGATGAATATCGAGGTGTTGCGTGGTCGCGTTTTTACGGATCACGATACGGCGAGTTCGCCGCACATGATGGTCGTCAGCAATGCTTTCGTTAAAAAATATTTCCCGAATGAGGAAGTGATTGGAAGGCGGATTGTTTTTGATGGTAATGACAAGACTGCGCGTGAGATCGTCGGCGTGGTTGCGGATGTCCGGCGCAACGGGCTCGATGTGAATGTTGAGCCGGAGATGTACGTTTCGCATGTGCAGCGGCCCGAGCGGCGGCTGAATGTTGTGATCCGGACGGAAGCTGAGGATGCGTTGCAACTGGCGCAGGCGGCACGCGCGGAAATCAAAGCTTTCGATCCGAATCAGATCATTTGGAGAACGCAGACGCTGGAGCAGTTGTTGTCGACGTCAGTTGCGCCGCGACGGTTCAATATGTTGTTGCTTGGGATCTTTGCGGGCGTTGCGTTGGTGCTGGCGGCGGTGGGGTTGTACGGGGTGATGAGTTATTCCGTTAGCTGGCGCACGCATGAGATTGGGATACGAATGGCGTTGGGGGCAAGACGTGCGGACGTGATGCGGTTGGTCGTGCGTCAGGGAATGACGATGACGTTGATCGGTCTCGCGCTTGGGTTGGTTGGTGCGTTTTCGATCTCACGCGTGTTGCGCGGATTGCTTCACGGCGTATCGCCGACGGATCCGATCACGTTTATTGCCGTGTCAATCGTGCTCCTGGTTGTGGCGCTGTTGGCGTGTCTCCTGCCTGCGCGGCGCGCCACACGTGTAGATCCGATTGTTGCGCTAAGAACTGAATGAGGCGGCAGCGGGGGCAAGCCCCTCTTCCTGACTTGTTCTTTTCTGAAGGCGCCCAGGCTTTTTAAGCACCTTGAGGAAAGAACAAGTCAGGAAGAGGGGCTTGCCCCCGCTCGTCGATTAATTAAGAGTCTCTCCAGATCGCTCCGAGGCCGGCGTCCCAGAGACGCTTGTTGAAGGCTGGGATGTCGCGGTCGAGGAGTTCCGTGCCGCGGGTTTTCAGGGTGGCCCACTGGGCGTTTAGTTCGCGCATACGATCGAGCGATGGTTGGTTCACGCGAGGAATGTCGCTTTCCGTCTGGTTGATCATGAATAGATAGTTCGCGGTGAACTTGTTCGGGAAGTTTTCGACGTCGTCATAAGCCTTCGACTTGCGTTGGACCATGTCTTCGTCCCACGCTTTCATCTTCTTCAACAGCGCGTCGCCGTCTTTCTTAATCGCTGCGAACTTCTCACCGGCGGGCAGCGACCGGAGAAGCGATTCCAGTTGCTTCTGCTTTTCGAAGAGACTGTTCACCATGCGGTGCATCGCGGTGAGCTCGGTTTCCATCGCCAGCATGGTTTGGTGGTACTCGGTGTATACCGGTGCCGTCGTGGGATAGAGTGGATTCGCGAGGATCTCAGCCTCTGTCGAGACTGTCTGTCCCGACATCTGCAAAGTGATGCTGTATTTCCCCGGCGGCGCTTTGTGCGCGGCCCAACTGCCTTCGATACGCACGCCAGGCACACCGACCATAGTCTGATACCGCGTGTCCCACACCACCCGATTCAGCCCCTTCGCTTTCGGCAACACCGGATCCGGTCTTGGACCAGCTTCGTACCGGATAAACTTCTCGTCCGCCTTCGAAGAAAAACTGCGAACCGTTTTCCCCGTGGCGTCCTTGATCTGCATCGTGATCTCGTCAGTCTTTTTCAACTCGGGCAACTGGTAGTACAGGACGACGCCAGTCGCGGGATTCACGCCCCTGAAAGTGCTGGCTCCATCAAACTCCTCGTCCGTTCGATCCAGTTCGCTCGAGCCGTTCACGAAGTAAGTACTGTCGGGACGGTAGAGCGCGAAGGAAGGTGCGTCTTTCTTGTACTGCCGCAGCACGCTCAAATCATCGAGTATCCAAAACGATCGTCCCGACGTTGCAGCGATCAAGTTGCCTTTGTGTACGCGCAGATCGGTCAGCGGAGTGATGGGAAGATTCAACTGAAACGGCGACCAGTCTCTGCCGCCGTTAAATGACACGAACAGTCCGAGCTCAGTGCCCGCAAACAGCAGATCGCGGCGCACGTCATCCTCACGCACTACGCGCGTGAATGCATTCGCCGGCAGACCATTGCTGATCTTCGTCCACGTGCTTCCGTAATCGGTGGTCTTGTACAAAACCGGCGCGTGATCGTTGAACTTGTAACGGGTGGTAGCGATGTAAGCAGTGGCTTTGTCGTGCGGCGAGACCTCGATCGCATTGATCAAACACTCCGCCAGACCTTGCGGCGTGACGTTCTTCCAGTTTGCGCCGCCATCGCGAGTCAGGTAGACAAGCCCATCATCGCTGCCCGTCCAGATAACGCCTTTTTCGTGCGGCGACTCGACGATGTAAGCCAGCGTGCCGTAATTCTCCGCGCCGACGGCTTCATTCGTGTATGGTCCACCGCCTTTCCCCTGCTTCTCTTTTTCGTTGCGCGTCAGATCCGGCGAGATTTCTTTCCACGATCGACCCATGTCGCTCGTCTTCAACACGTATTGAGCACCGTGATAGTAAGTGGTGGGCTCGTGTTTGCTCCAAACGATCGGCGCGTTCCAGTTGAAACGATACTTAAGATCTTTCGCGTCCATGCCGAGGTACTGAATCGGCGCCGCCATGATGTTCGTGCCGGCTTTCGCGTTTACGTCGAGCACCTCGATCGTCCCCTGATAACTGCCGCCCAACACAAACTTCGGATTGTCCGGATCGAACGCGAGAAACGCACTCTCACCACCGGCTGACGGCATCCAGCTCGCAGTCGTGATCCCACCGCTACCTAACTCCCGGCTCGCAATCGAAACCGACGTGTTGTCCTGCTGTCCGGCATAAATGCGATACGGAAACTGATTGTCGACGTTGATGCGGTAAAACTGCGCTGTCGGCATCGTGCTTTGCGGGCTCCACGTCTTGCCGCCGTTGAAAGTAATGGCCGAGCCGCCGTCGTTGGAGATGATGAAGTTGTTGGGGTTGTCAGGATTGATCCAGAGGTCGTGAAAATCGCCGTGCGTGCCTGACAGCGTTTCCCACGTCTTGCCGGCATCGGTCGAGCGCAGCGCGGGCGCGCTCAAAACGTAAATCGTGTCTTCATTCTTCGGATCGATGAAGAGCTCGATGTAATACCACGCGCGCTGCACCAGGCGATGATCGTTGGTAATGCGGCTCCACTTCTTGCCGCCATCGTTCGACACGAAGAGTCCGCCTGCTTCTTTATCGGAATCACTCTCGATCAGCGCATACACTTTTTCGGGATTCGAACGGCTGACGGCGATCGCCATCTTGCCCATCTCTTCGGGCAGACCTTGTTTGAGTTTTTGCCACGTCTCGCCGCTGTCAGTTGATTTGTAGAGCCCGCTGCCGGGACCGCCGCTGATCACTTTCCACGGGAGGCGTCCGTGTTCCCACATCGCCGCGTAAAGTATGCGCGGGTTAGTCATGTCCATCGACAGTTCCGAGGCGCCGGTCTTGTCGTCAACATACAAAATATTCTTCCACGTCGCGCCGCCGTCGGTGGATTTGTAAAGGCCGCGCTCTTTCGACTTGCTGTATAGCGCGCCCTGAGCGGCGACGAAAACGATGTTTGGATTTTTCGGATCGACGATGATGCGCGAGATGTGCTGCGACGATTCAAGCCCGATGCGCTTCCACGTTTTGCCGGCGTCGGTTGATTTGTAGACGCCGTCGCCGTGGTGCGTCATCACGCCGCGCACCGCGTGTTCGCCCATGCCGACGTAAACGACGTTCGGATCGCTTTCAGCAACAGCGATGGCGCCGACGGAGCCGGTCTTGAAATAACCATCGGAGATGTTGCGCCAACTGACGCCCATGTCGTCGGTTTTCCAGAGACCGCCGCCGGTGGTGCCCATGTAGTAGGTTTTTGGATCGCCGACCACGCCGGTTCCGGCCACCGAGCGCCCGCCGCGAAACGGACCGATCGAGCGCCACTTCAACGGCTTGAAGATGGTGTTGTAATCGTCAGCCGCGGGGGTTTGGGCGGTTACGTTGGCGAGACAGAGACAGAGAAGCAGAAGCGCAAGCAGGGTTTTCTTCATGCCGCGGATAATACACAAAAATTAGCGCTGATAAACGCGGATGTAATCAATTTCCATTCGCTGTGGCCAGATACGCTCATCGACGCCTTCCGCGCCGCCCCAGGTGCCGCCGACGGCGATGTTGAGAAGAAAATGAAAGGGTTTGTCGAATGGCCACTGGCGATAGTCTGCGGTGCGGTTTGTGAGCCGTTCGTTCTTGAAGGTGAAGTAGTGTTGTTTGTTGACGTAGCCGCGAATCTCTTCGGGTGTCCACTCGACTGCATACACGTTGAAGCCACTGCGTGCGGTGGGCACGTCGATTCGTGCCGACTTTTGAGTCTTGATCGAGTGGTGGTAAGCCTTTGTGTGCACCGAGGCATGCACTACGTCCGCTTCATGACCGACGTGTTCCATGATGTCGATCTCGCCGCTGTTAGGCCAGCTTCCGTATTCCCAACCAGTCGGCAGCATCCAGATCGCGGGCCAGGTGCCGCGGCCGGATGGTAGCTTTGCTCTCGCTTCGAAACGACCATACGTCCAGTCACCTTTGCCTTTGCTGACGAGCCGCGCCGACGTGTATTCGTGACCTTCCCACGCATCTTTGCGGGCTTCGATGATCAGTGAGCCGTTCTCGACGCGCGCGTTCTCTTTGCGGCGTTCGGTGTAGTACTGCAACTCCTTGTTACCCCAACCGTGCCCGCCAACGTCATAACGCCACTTCGCCGGATCGGGCAGACCGTTGTAGTCAAACTCATCCGCCCAAACGAGTCGCCACTGATTGGCCTCCGACCTCGCCGGCAGTACGCCAATGCCCAATAACAAAAGCAAAACAATACCGCACAGATACCTGGGCGCCTCCTTGGAGTGCGGTGCCTTGGCACCGCTTTGGTCAGTGTTGCGGGAAAACCAG
>DASVGE010000028.1:0-48580 GCA_036379695.1 Pyrinomonadaceae bacterium
CGAACGCACAGAATCCCTGCAAACGTTTTCCGCTCATGTCGTAAACGTCGATCCATGTACGTGACGCTTTGGTGTTTTGGCCGCAAGGAGGCAGATCGGGAGCTGCGGCAAAGAGTTCGTTAGGGTACACGTCTTTGTTCAGCACATCGTAGCGGTAACGGATGAACTGCTTGCCACCGGCTTCATAGGGTTCCTGTCCGGTAAAAAAGAGTATGGGATTCGGGAGTGGAGCCACAGATTTAGGCGGATTTATTACGGATGAAAAGCTCTGAGTTGAGAAAACGAGAAGCAGGATGATTAACGGCAGCGAGGTTCGCTTTGCAATCTTCATCGGGGGACTCCTTGGGTTGATTGTGTAATCCACAGATTACGCAGATTTCTAAAACAATCTGTGTAATCTGTGGATGGTTTTACCAGGCCACGGCGTAACGACTGCGCCTCGGATCAGCGCCGGCTGACGCTACGCCATTGCTGGGATCGTAGATGATTACCGTGGGCGCTGAGAGCGTACCCCATTCCGCCTGGACCTTGACCTTGTGCCCCTTGTCCGACAATTCCTTAATCGTTTTCAGACCCACTCGCGACTCCACGTTGAGTGAGCCTGGTAGAAATTCGTGATCGTCAAACGAACTGACGTAATGTTGTGTGTCGAAGCGCGGGGCCTCGACCGCTTCCTGTGGGTTCATGCCAAACTCGATTACGTTCAATAACACCTGCAGCAACGCCTGATCCTGGTTGTCGCCGCCGGGCGTACTCAACACCATGAAAGGCTCGCCACCTTTCAACACGAGCGTCGGCGTCAGTGTGATGCGTGGACGCTTGCCGGGCGCGACGACGTTTGGACTATTCGGATCGGTTAATGACGACTGTAATCGCTGTCCCATCAACACACCCGTATCGCCCGCCACGACCGCCGGAAGCCACGCGCCGCTCGGAGTTGCGCTAAACAGGTTGCCGTCTTTGTCGACAACGTTGACGCAGGTCGTGTCGTTCGCGCGCTCGACCTCGGGTAATGTCGAAGCACGCCCGATCGTCTGCACCGCGCTGGCCAGCACGGCCTTCATGTTCGAAGGATCGCCGGGCTGTTGGGCCAGGGACGCGCGACTCTCATCGATCAGGGGCCGGCGCAATGCAGCGTAGTTTTTCGACAGCAACTCAGCCATCGGAATCTTCACGAAATCCGGATCGCCGTAATAGCGATCGCGATCCGCCAGGGCGAGCTTGAGTGCTTCGGCGAGCGTGTGAATGTAAGCGGGCGAGTTGTGGCCCATCTTCTTCAAGTCGAAGCCCTCGAGCATGTTCAGGGTTTCGACCATCGCCGGCCCCTGTGTCCAGAACCCGGCTTTGTACACCTCATAGCCTCGATACTCAGCCTGCACCGGTTGGCCTACCTTCGCAGTAAAACGCGCAAAGTCGCCCGCGGCAATCAAACCGCCATTGGCCTGCATGTAGTCGCCGATTCGGCGGGCGATTGGACCACGATAAAAATAGTCGCGGGCAGCCATCAAGCCGGCGTGGCGATTATTGCGTGTGCCCTTTGAAGCAAGGCGCTCTGCACGCACGATCTCGCGGAGCGTTCGAGCCAGATCAGCCTGGACGAAGATGTCTCCGACTTTCGGTACCTGTCCGCCGGGCAGGAAAACTCTCTTCGCGTCAGTCCATTGGGAAAAGATTGGCGATCTCGTCTTGATGTACTGCACTCTCAATTCGTCGATCGGGAAACCGTCTGCTAGTTCGATCGCAGGTTCCATGACTTCGGCCAGCGTTTTCGTCCCGAATTGATCGAGTGCGGTTATGCAGGCGTCGAGCACCGCGGGAACTGTGGCTGACAGCGGACCAGTCGAGGGTATCAATCCGCCTCTTCTGGCGCTCGGCATGGTCGTCTGTCCCGGGGCTGTTAACGACGGTGCACCGCCCTCGCCCTGCCCCCGGTTGACGAAGAATTCGCGCGTAGCTTTCATCGGCGCCTGGCCCATGCCTTCGATCACCACGACCTTCTTACCCTTCAACTTGATCAGAATCGGGACTTCGCCGCCAAACGAAAAATGCGAAAACTCGATCACTGACGCGGCGAGGATAGTGGCGACACCGGCGTCGACAGCGTTGCCGCCGCGCTGGAGAATTCTGAGTCCGGCTTCAACTGAGAGAGGTTGGCCACCGGCTACCACGCCACGTTTGCCGCGAACGACGGGTCTGAACGTGTCAGCGTGCGAAGTTGATACGGGAAGTCCGGCGAGGATAAAGACGGATACCAGACAAAAGACGATCAGCGTACGGATAAACATCGGCGGGCCACCTCTTTTGATTTTTGACTCGCGAATTGTCAACCTGTTTGCAGCGGCAGTCAATAGCCTTAACCACTAAGGCGGACAAAGTCACAAAGTCGGACAAAAAATGAGCTCTACGGTTCCAAACTCAGTGTCTTGCGTTTGTGGTGAAAGGTTCTGGTAAGATGGCGGGCAGACAAAAAGAGAGGGCGCTGACCTCCCCCAAGACCAGCGCCCTTGCCTTTATCTCAGTTCTCCCATGGAGAATTAACGACGGGCTGATACTACGCGCCCGGAACCGAGTGTAGGTTGCATAAGTCTTGTAATGCCTTTGCGAGGTTGTGACAAAAGTTTTTCAGCCAGCACAAAAAACGAACAACTACCAAAACTAGCGAGGATGGACCGTTGTCAAATTCACCGAAGATTGCGCCATACGGCTCGTGGAAGTCGCCCATCACCTCAGACCTCATTGTGGAAGGATCGGTGGGCCTTGGTCAGCCCTCATTCGATGGCGATGACATTTACTGGATAGAACTGCGCCCGAAGGAAGGCGGGCGCAACGTCATTGTTAAGAGATCGCCCGCTGGAAATTGTATAGATATTAACCAACCTCCGTTCAATGCACGGACCAAGGTCCATGAATATGGTGGCGGAGATTACCTTATTAATAATGGCATTGCTTACTACTCAAACTTTTCCGATCAGCGACTTTACCGGCAAGAGGGTTCAGGGGCGCCTGAAGCGCTGACAGGCGTGGGTGATGTTCGGTACGCAGAAGCACAGATGGACCATGCGAGAGGACGGCTCATCTGCGTTCGAGAGGACCACCGGCGCGAAGGTTCAGAAGCTGTTAACTCGATAGTCGCTGTTAACCTGCGCCCCGGCGACGATCACGGTTCAGTCCTGGTCGAGGGAAATGATTTCTACTCATCGCCGCGGGTCAGTCCGGATGGAACTCAACTGGCCTGGCTTACCTGGAACCATCCCAACATGCCCTGGGATGGTTGCGAACTGTGGGTGGGTGAGTTTGGTGAGGACGGCATGCTGGCCTCGACGCGTTGGGTCGCGGGCGGAACTGCGGAGTCGATTTTTCAGCCGGAATGGTCGCCTGATGGCGTGCTTTATTTTGCTTCGGATCGAAGTGGCTGGTGGAACCTGGAGCGGATTTCTCATGATGGCGGGATCGAGAACGTCTATCAAGCGAAGGCTGAACTGGGCATGCCGCAGTGGGTTTTCGGGATGTCGGCCTATGCCTTTGCTTCGCCTGTCACACTTGTTTGCAGTCACGTAGATCAGGGTGTTTCCACTTTTGAGATCGTGGATTTGAACACCGGAAAAGTGACCTCGATCAACTGTCCCTACACGGACATTCAGTTTCTGAGAGCGGCGAATGGGCAGGCGGTGTTTCGTGGTGGCTCACCAACTGACGTCGTCTCGATCGTGAAGTTTGATCTCGGCACTGGCAAGTTCGAGACGCTGCGCCGGTCAAACGATCTCGAGACTTATCCGCGTTATTTTTCGGTGCCGCGGGCGATCGAGTTTCCGACTGAAGGCGGACTCACAGCGCACGGGTTCTTTTATCCGCCGCAGAATCCCGATTATCGTGGACCGGACAATGAGAGGCCGCCGCTGATCGTGAAGAGTCATGGCGGCCCGACTGCCGCGGCTTCGACGGCGCTGAGTCTTTCGGTTCAGTATTGGACCAGCAGGGGATTCGCTGTGCTCGATGTCAATTACGGCGGCAGTTCTGGTTATGGACGGCAGTATCGTGAACGGCTTAATAAAAAGTGGGGCATTGTTGACGTTGACGATTGCGTGAATGGCGCGCGCTATCTTGCCGAACGAGGTGAAGTTGATGGTGAGCGACTGATCATCACGGGTGGCAGCGCCGGTGGTTACACGACGCTGGGGGCGCTGACGTTTCGCAGTACGTTCAAGGCGGGCGCGAGTCATTTTGGGATTAGCAATCTTGAATCCATGGCGCGCGACACTCACAAATACGAGTCGCAGTATTTGACCGGTCTGCTCGGTCCGTATCCGGAACGAAAAGACATTTATTACGAGCGTTCGCCGATCAACTTTCCCGAACGGCTGTCGTGTCCGGTGATCTTTTTTCAGGGACTGGAAGATAAGGTGGTTCCGGCGGACCAGGCGGAGACGATGGTGGACGCGATCAGAGCGAAGGGAATTCCGGTATGTTACGTCGCCTTTGCGGGCGAGCAGCACGGGTTCAGGCAGGCGAAAAACATCAAGCAGGCGCTGGATGGGGAGCTTTACTTCTACTCGCGAGTCTTTGGATTCGAGTTGGCCGAGCCAGTCGAGCCAATTGAAATCGAGAACTTAAAGTAGCCACGAGCTATTGTATTGGCGGATCGGAGGCGGTGGCCGGGGCGCCGCTGCGGTCAGCGCCGCGGATCATGCGCGTGTTGTCCATGTAGTACGACATCTTGCCGGTCTTTCCATACTCCAGGGGCGCGGCTGATATCTCAAAGTTATCCCCGCTGGATGTAATCTCAAACCGGTAGCCCGAATTCTCGATCATTTCCTTCGAGACCAGGTTCTCTGCGATTAACTGCTCCAGCGTCCCGTAACTACCGCCCTTTGACTGCTTATAATTATGCTCAGCAACGGCAATCGTATACATCACGCTAATCGCCATCCGCTCCTTTTGGACCGTCGGCGGCGGATTGGATTCTCCTGATATTCCCGCGACCGCCATCAGCACCAGGTTCTTCGGCAGGTGCAACTCGTGCAACGGCCCATTGCCCTCGTTCGAGAGTGAATAGGTGACCGGCTGGGCCAACATGCCCGCGGGCATCAGGAAAGCTTTTGTCTGTTCGCTGAGCATTGAGTTTGGCTGAGTGGCCCAGGTTTTCAAGCTCTCCATCAGCGAAGGAGATATATAGATTTGGCCTTGCAACTGTCTGGGCTGCCAGCGCGTGTAGTTTTTGAAGTGACTGTCTGCTGCAAGTGTTTCGTGCTTCAAGTAAGAATCGACGACTCTGCGTGTCGACTCGGCATTTCCTGAAAGCACGAGGAAGTCGCCTACGAAGGCATACGCAAAGACGTTGGCAAACGACACTAACTCCGTATCCTCACGGCGTTCAGTTTGTGCAAGCGCCAGCGCGCCTTTCAAACCAAACGATTCGATTAGCTTCGGCAGCAGGGCGCGCAAGCGTTCCTTGTCTCGTACCTCAATCGCGAATACAGGCGAACTCCCGGAATTCTCTTTCCCTCCCGGGCCTGAGAGCATTACACCGGAAATCCCAACCATGCCCATCCCCTGCATCGGTAAAGCGATCGCGATTTCAGAACCGAGCAAGGGCAGCAGATCGTCTTTGATGTTGAGCTTCAGCCGGCTTTCAATCACGGCAAACGGCGATTCAAACTCGAGCTTATTGATTGTTGGGTCATTGATCCTGATGCCGGCAAATTCACGGCTTGGTGGTTTCGACATCGCCGCATAGATCTGCGGCAGATCGAGCGACATCGTTAAAAACAGTTCCGTGTCAGCGGGGAAGATATTTGGCGACTCAGGCGCAATTGCTGCTGCCGGAATCAACTTGGGCCAGAGCGGTACGGGGTCACTCTTTTCACCGGGGGAATTGACAAGCAGTCCCCGTACATCGATTGAATCGCCTTCAAAGGAGAGCGCGAGCGCAACCGCGTCAGGCCAGTCTGCTTCGCCGATGAAGAACGCCATTCCCAGATTTGCTAAAGCAGTTGTCATCGGATCGGGTGTTGGCGCTTCTTTCGCAGGTTCAGAACCAGCCGCTGCAACGAGGTCCTGTTGCTCTGCTGATATGACGACATCGTTTGCTGCCTCTTGAGGCTTTTCCGGTTCGGCGGCTTGCTTCTGCTGCTCCGCGGCGGCCGCCATTTCACGTTTCATTCGCTCTTCTTCTTCCCGTTGCTCTGCTTCGTAAACCTTGCGACGCTCTACTTGTTCTCTTTCCATCGCTTTAACGTCGATGTAAGCGAAGACGAGTTCGGAGCTGAAGCGATTGCGCGCGGTTCGGAAGTTGGCGTCTTCCGAGAGCAACTTGGCGCCCGCGGGCTTCAGTTGCTTCATGGTCCATTGCTTCGGAGCTATCAGGACCAATGAACCAAGTCGTTGTAAGTGGAAGCCGGGTACTGGCGGCGCTGCTGGTTTTCGCGTATCGATTACCGTAGCAGGTGATGCTTCCGGAACCGGAGGCAACACGGTAGGCAAAAACTCATTGAGCGGCGTGACAAACTTGGCCGCTTCCTCAGAGGAAGCAAATTCAACCGCGACGATTGATTGCGGGAGATCTTTTCTCGCGGGCCAGGCCGCCACCAGCAGGCGAGAAGTCATTAACTCGTCGGCGTGCGCGTTCAGCCACTTCACTACCGACTTGAATTCTTTCGGTGGACCGGCGAGTTTCAGTACGGGCTCCAGCAGGTCTTTTACGTCGTTGGACCGGATTAACTGACCCGCGCCTCTGACCTCGGCGTAGATCGTGTAACTGTCTGCCGGCAGCAAGGTGTCGAAAGTTGGAGCAGGCGTCGGCGCGGGTGTCGCTTTTGGTTGCGGCCTGGCTGGTGTTGGGCGTTTCTGCTGGGCCAGGGTCGTGATGGGGAGGAGGGTCAGGAGCAACAAGAAGATGGCTTTCATGGGAGTCTCGCCTTTAGATTTACTTTAGCCACAGATTACACGGATTAACACAGATTTATCCTTGAATATCCGTGTAATCCGTGGCTAACTATACCTTTGATCCGCAACTCTTTTCCAAACTTTCTTCTCACCTTCAAGGCGAATCAACTCCTTGACGAGGTTATAAGCGGCGGCGTAGGCCGACTTCATCTCGCCAGCCGATTTGGGAGCGGTGAGCGCTTGTTCGACCATGCCCACAGACAGAGCGCTCGTTTGCCGGTTGCTTTCGAGCAGTCTTCCTTCACCGGCTAAAAAGAGCGCCATTCCTTCGGTAAGCCAGCGGGGAGTTTGACCACGGCCGATCGTGTCAATCAGTACATGTACGAGTTCGTGGCGCAGGGTTGTTTCGAGTATTCGGCGCTGTTTTAGCAGCTTGAACGGTTGGAGTTCGATTGTGCTCTTATGCGTTGTCGCGGCAGTCCACGGCGGCATGCCGGTGCGGCCGACAAAATCGCCTGTAGTCTCGTTGAAGACAATATCGAGTTTGGGCAGATTGACTTCGATTCCCGCAGACGCCACGCGGTGCAAGAGCTCTGTGCGGTTTGTTTCAAGCAGGGTGAGGACGTATTCAGCGTCGCGGCGTTCGAGTGTTTGCGAATGGACTAGCCGAAAGTGTGAGCTGCGTTGTCCTGGAGCCACACTCGTCGTCACGGCGAGTAGAAAAACCACGCTGAAAAACTTCGCCATTTCACTTTTGCTGCGCGGCAACGTACCTGGGCCGGGTCAGAATCGAGATTGCGCCGACCGTCATTACCCAGCCGAGCAGGATGAGAAGTGCGCTGACGCAGAGTCGGAGGATCAGGAATGAGAGTTCGAACCATGGTCGTTCGATCGACAATTTTCCTTGCAGCAGAAAGTAGGGAACGATGGCGAAGATCAGAAAGCCACACGCGTAAACAAACACCGACTGCGGTGCAAAGGTACTACTCAACACCTTGCGCAGGTTCTTCACACTGCCGGCGATCCAGAGTTGGATCGCCAGCAGCGGAATGACGACCGCCAACAATAAATAACGAACTGCGGTCACGACTGTGGGGTGAGTTTGGATTTTGCTCAGGCCGTAGACCGTGAGGAGTGTCAGGACCAACACCGGTACGCTGATGGCTATTAGCTTGAGAGTTTTCTTCGCCAGGCCGCGTGAAGTCGGGTTATCCGCGTAGCTAACGCTAACGGCCTGAAGCACGAAGAAAAGCGCGGGAGCACTGACGACTGCCACGAGCGTCAAGATCAACTGGGAGATCGTGGCTTCACGTGTACTGACGAACAAGTAGATTGCAAGCAGCAGACCAGCATAGGCAGCGATCATCAACAGCAGCGCGCGACGGTTTCTCGAGAGCGAGCGGGCGGCTGAAAGCATTGCGGTAATCGATTGGGAATACATCTCTGTTCATCCGCGGATCTGCGGCTTATCTCCTTTCGCTAAACGAGAAGCGCTGGGTTGCCGTGTTTGCATTGATCGACGGCTTGTACATCAACTCTACGCGCGCCGGTGCAACCACAAACTCACCCGGTATCTGCACTCGCATCGTGTACTGGAGCGTCGTGTCCGCTTCAAAGTAATCAAGGAAGAAGACCGTGCGACGGTCGCGAAACTCACGTGAGCTGTACCAATCGGTCCAATTCTCGGACGAAGAATTCAGGTACAGGTTGCCGACGTTCTCCATTTGCTCCGCACCGGATGGAATCGGATCTTCCAGCATCAAGTGACGCGCTTTCTTTCCCGTCACGCGCAGCTTCACCACGATCAGATCGCCGGACTTGATCTCGCCAGTCAGCGGTGCGGTGGACCATTTCAAGTTGTAGCCTTCAGATTCCACGTTTAGCCGCAGGTATTCCCTCGTCACGTTCAGATCCTCAGAGCCGCGGGCGGCAACGTTTTCGTCGTTGGAGTAATAGTCGACGGAGCTCGACAAATAGAGCGACCCTTTGCCACGTTTCACAACGCGAATGTGAGTGGTGTCGCCAACAGCAGCGCCATTTCGATTCACAGTGAAAGTCTGTACGGCACTCGCGTCACTGACACGCTCGGCCAAAACAGTCTCACCATTCAGATAGATTTCCAGATCGTAAGAAGGACTCAGCTCACTACTCACTTTCACGTAGTCGATGAGCCCGAAGATCGCGAAGGCGGTGTCTTTGGTGGAATCCCAGCGGTAGCCTTCATTGCGATCCGAGGAGACGAGCCAGCGAGCGGCGAGCGGCAGCAGTGGACTGTCAGGCTTGATGCGCGCCAGTGCTTTCAGCGACAGCGCTGTTCCTTCCGTTTGATCGTATTCGAACTTGAGCCGCTGCGAGGCCCAGTAGGCTGTGGTCTGGTCAACACTGGCAGTGCGCTCGATCTCCGACGCGACTTGCGCCGCGCGCTGGTCCTTCAGTTGTGACAACGTCAACGCCAGCAAAGCACGTCCGTACGGGTGAAGGTTGTTGCGCTCGGCGAAGAGTTTCTCGACGTAGCGCGACTCGGCTCCGCCGCTCTGAGCCAACGCATAGACCATGTACGCCAGCGCGCCTTCATCTATCGCTCTCTTCGAACTGGTCTTGCCTTCGTCGAGCATGGTGTTGAGCTTTTCACGACCGCGGGCTATTCGTGTGTCGTCGATCTTGAAGCCGGCCTGTTTCGCCAGCGTCAGTCCATCGATCACGTATGCGGTCATAAACGGATCGCTGTCGTCCTTGGCCCACCAGCCCCAACCACCGTCTGCATGCTGAAACGCGTAGAGACGATTTCGGCCGCGTTCCACTTTCTTCTTCAACTCGTCGGGATTGCGAATCGAAGCGGTTTTGAACTCCTTCAGCGTTTGCGAAACGATGATGTTCGGCAGAAAACTCGACATCGTCTGTTCCGTGCAGCCGTAAGGAAAAGTCGTCAGATAATCGAGCGCGCCGAAGAGTGTTCCCGCGAGTGAAGGCGAAACCTCGATGCGCAACTTGCGTGAATTCAGATCGATGTTCGCCGGCAGGTTGAATGAAAACTCCTGCTGCGCGTTTTCGTCAGCCGTGGTCCAGCTCTGAGCTTTGGTCTCGTGCAAGCCGCGCGGAACGACGTCGAGCGCCAATTCAACCGCGTCCGATTCCGTGTTGGTCAAAGCCTTCGCCAGCAGTCGTACTTCGCCGGTTTGCGGGGCAGAGATCTGCCAGTCAACACGCTGCTCGCCTTGTTTCTCAATAGTCACTGTTTGCTGCGCCGGCCCAAGCAAACGCGCCCCGGAAACTGAGATCGAGATCTGTGTTGTCTTGGCCTCTTTGAGATAGTTGTGAACGATGCCCGAGAGCGTTACCGTGTCGCCCTGCGTCATGAACCGCGGCGTTTCCAGGCGCAGTATCACGTCTTTGGTTGCGATTACTTTTTGTTTGACCATCCCGACTTTCGTGTCGGTTGTAACGCCACGCGCAGTGGCGCGCCACGTCGTCAGATTGTCGGGCAGTCGGACGTTCACGATAGCGCGGCCATTCCGGTCTGTAACCGCGCTCGGTGCCCAGTGAGCCGTATCTTTGAAATTCTTGCGCAGCACCGGCTGGACCATGTTGCTTTCGTTCTTGAAGTCAGCGAGCTGGTACGAGGGTTTTGTACTGGCGAGATCGATCGGCTTTTGACCCGCAAAGCCAGTGAACCAGTATGAGATCGAGAGGTGAGTCTCGACTTCGTTGTAGAGCATTCCGTAAAACTGCTCGCGAATGCTGCCGGAGAAATCCGGTGACACGTCGTAGATCGCTTCATCAACCACGCCCAGGCTTACTTCGGCATCGGGAACCGGCGCGCCCTCAGCGTCGCGCGCGAGGATCGTGTAAGAAGCGGTCTCGCGGGGCTTGTACTCTTTCTTGTTCGAGATGATCTCGAGATTCAGCATCTTGTCGCGAGCAGGCACGACCAGGCGTTTGTCGCTCGTGTACATGTCGCCGTTGTGAACAAACGTGACGTTTACAAACACGTTCGGTGCGTAGTGTGGTTCGATCGGCACGTCGAGGATCTGTGTGCGTCCGGTAGCACGGACCACGCGCGTAGACAGGATGTTGCTGCGTTCGGTTGTAACGAGCAGTTTCGCATCTTCTTTCGGAAGCACTGCCAGCACGTGCGCAGTTTCACCGGGCAGGTAAGACTTCTTGTCGGGAACTAGTTTGATCGAGCCGGAGTTTTCGTAGTAATCGGAGTCGGTCCACGGCTGATCGGAACTGGCAACCCAGATCAAGCCGCCGAGCCAGGTGAACTGTTCGTCATCTCCGTAGACGACGGTTCTGATCGAGATGTTGTTCGAGCTGTTGATAGGAAAGTTGTAACTGCCTTGTCCTGCCTGATCGGTAGTAACTTCGGCAGAGCTCAGCTCGTTCTCCTGCACTTCGTAATCCGGATCGTATTCATTCTCTTTCTTTTCAACTTTCACCCACGCGCGCGACATAAACTTGAGCGACACCTTTGCGGGTACCGGATGGCCTTCATAGTCGGTGGTTGAGACCAGCACCTTCGCTGTTTCGCCTTTTGTGTAAACGTAGCGAGCAGGGGTTGCGAGCGCGACGACGTTGCCGCGCGTGGCGATCAGGTCTGAACTGCCGTTGATGCTGCGGCGTGAGGAGTCGGTCACCTGCGCTTCCAGGCGGTACTTAAAGTCCCAGTAATCGTTGGCATTACTAAAGGGAACGTCGAAATCGATCGAGAGGTGACCGGAAGCGTCGAGCTTTCCGTCACCTTGAAGCACCATGTCGTTGTAATCGTAGTACTGCGAGTACTCCGCATCGTCGTAATCTTCCTGTGTCTCTTCGTCGCCGCCATAAGCGTAATAGCGCGAGCGATAGATGTAGTACTTAACTTCGGCGCCGTTGAGCGGAGCACCAAAGAAGTAACGCGCACTGATGTCAAATTTTGCTTTGCTGCCGGTTGGAGCAAAACGTTGCGGAGTAGTGACTTTGACTTTGTATTCCGGTTTCTTGTACTCGGCGACGTCGAAGCTGCCATTCGAGCTGCCGTCGTCGGTTTCGGCCTCGATGGTATACGCGCCAAGTGGCGCTTCTTCGGAGAGTGTTAGTTCGCCACTGAAGGTGCCGTACTTCGAGAGATGGATCTCCTGCTCAAAGATTCGCCCTTCCATCGGATCCTTGATGGTTACGGTAGCCGTTTCGCCTTTGACCGCGCGGTACTGGCCACGCTCGTCGAAGGCGCGAAGAATTCCTTTGAAAAAGACTTTGTGATTAGGACGATAAACCGGGCGATCGGTATAGATGTAGCCCTGCACGTTTTCATCCTGATCGCCGAAGTAGAACCAGTCGAGATCGGAGATCGCGAAGTTCTCCCGATCTGAAGCGAGCACCATGAAGCCGTTGTTGCCACGGGGATCGATCACGTCCTCGTCCACATCAGGCGGCGGAAGTTTCGCGCTGAAGATTCCGTCGCTGTTGGTCCTGCCGCTGGCGACGATGTTACGTGCCTTCACGATCTCGACGCGCGCATCTGCCCGCGGTGCACCGCTCTTTCGATCAGCCGCATACACGAGCAGATCTCCGCGTGGCGACAGTTTCTCGACCATCGTGAGGTCAGTAACGACGACAACTGTATAGGCGCGGAGGTCGCCGCCGACTGCCTCCACCAGGTACACGCCACTTTCGCGTTTGCCGAGCGGAACCATGCGCCGGTCAAAATAGCTATCGTTCAGCGGTAACGGTTCACGCCAGCTCGTAACCAACTGGTTGGGATTTAGCAACGGCACGCGCGCGTAGTCGGCGACGTTCAGAGGCACGCGTTTATTCGAATCGTTTGCGCGAACTTTTTGATGGAAAGACCGGCGCGTATCGTTTTTCACCTGGTCGCGGAAATAGCTTCTGACAGTGACGTAAGCCCAGAGCTTTACGCTGCGCACCCGTTCCAGCAGTGATGGGCGGCTCGAGACGTTGCTGGCGAATTGTTCCTGTTCGCTCTCACCCATCTGGTGTGGGTCATTGAGCCGGGCAAAGAATTGCTGCGGATCGTTTATGCGATAAACGCGAAAGTCGAGACTCTCGAGTCCGCGGTGGTCCAACCAGAGACGTGGATTCTCGGTGGTGCTGTAAGTGCGGTTTGTGGAAATCGAGAAGAACGGTTTGATGTCACTGGTCGTTTCGGCGGTTGAAGCAACTGTTGGCGCGGCTTCCTTCGCAGCGCTTTTCACACGCGAATGAGCCACAGCAAAAGCGGCCGCAACGATCAACACATAGACAAGAACAGGAGAGAAATTCCGCAGATTATAGTTACGCACACGAGCCTCACGAAAGAATCTTCAAACGATAGAAACCAAGAAAATTCGGATTAGTCGGAACCGGCCGCCAGCGTTTGTCAGGATGTTGGTCCAGCACCGCCAGCCGCACTTTCTTCACAGCACCGGCATCACCAGGCGAAGCTCCGGTGTGATAGACCACCCAATCGTTCGTACCTTCGCTCGCGATGCGCGGCTCGCCGAGAAAAACCATGACGTGAAAGGGATACTTTTGCACCCACGGCTGGTGGAAAAAGATCAGATCGCCAGGCTTCGCCTGCTTCCGATCGCGGCTTACAAATTCGGTATTGAACATCTTCAGAGTTTGAGCGTCAGCAAACTCCGAAAACTTTTCATCAGCGACGTTCTTCGCGCTGTACGTTCCGGACGCCGTGCGAAAGGGTTTTCCGGCGAGTGGTGCGGTGACGTTTGCCGGCAGATCCGGCGCCACGGGATCGTAGTTTTCACCCATTCGTTGAAACCACAGACGATCGTGTGGCCGGAGTGCTTCACGAAACGCGAAACGGACCAGGCCGGCGCAATCACGTTGCTCGGCGTTCCATTGCTCACTCAGGTTGTAAAACTGCATTTCCGCCACCCACGTGAACCAGCGGCGAAAATTCTCGCGGTCATTGAAAGTTCTGAACTCGACGATGTCCGGAAGTCCGTCCTGGTCCAGGTCGGCGTTTGGATCGAGTTCAGGTCTTTTGGCAGCAGCTTCGACGGAGGGTTCTGGGACGGGTGGACCGCTGTAACGAGTTATCGAAAAGTAAACGACGACCAGTACCACTGGTACTAAGAAGAGGGCCAACGCGCGCGTCGGTTTGGTGGTGAGTCGAACCATGCCGCGCATTATTTGTCGTGCGCGTATTTCTGAATACGAGATTGCTAACAGCAGGGCATCAGGTTAGCCCTGCATCCGGATCGGTTACGTACGGTGAGCGCGGATGTGGGAAACCACAGTTTTTTGCCACGGATTGACACTGAAAATGCGGATCAGATTTCCAATCCGTTTTCATCTGTGGCTACGTCTTTGCGGGAAACAGTTTCGGCATAAAAATGTAACCATGACTGGCCCAACAATCCGGGAAAAAGAGTGTTGCAAATTCCAGCGCTCGCGGGTAGATTGATTCGGTTGCTTACAAGGTAGAGGATGCTCTCCCGACGTGGGGTGTAACCTTGCCTTCACCTATTGCTGGGAGGAATAAACTGTGCCGACCGGAACGTGCCCTGAATGTGATGCCGATGTCCACGTGGATCTGGACACGGACAAGGGCGAAATAGTGTCTTGTGAAGAGTGCGGAACTGACCTGGAAGTAGTGGGACTCGATCCCGTCGAGTTGGACATTGTCGAAGAGGAGAGTTACGACGAAGACGAGGACGAAGACGAATACTGACCAAAAGCGGATTGCGGATTTGAGATTCTTTTATCCACAGATTACACAGATTGATTTTATAGAATCTGTGTAATCTGTGGATAGAGAGATCGCACAGGCAATTACCTACTCGCTGCTCGATACTCAGAGCGGCTTTGTCTTAAAGTTAAACCGCGTGGTCCCTCAACCCTGATGGTGTGTAATTTCCCATCGCGCCTCTTTTCTTCGGGTGGATAAAAGGCCAGCACGTACGCGGAGCTTACCTCTTCGGCCAAAGCGCGAAACAACGGCGCGTAATCTTTTTCGACGGCATACACATTTCTGCCACCGGTTAATTCCGCTAATCCGCTCACGTCGAGAGGAGTCGGCAGCGGTGTCTGGGCCGTCGATGCGATCACTTTTGAGTATGACGGCAGCGTGACGACAAACACGCTCACGTCGGCGGCGTTGGCGCGTTCGATCACCGTTTGCGGCGTCACTGTATCGCCGACTGGAAAACCGTCGGTCACGACCAGCACCGCACGTTTCATCAAACGTTTCTCACGTGTGCGCGGCGCGCTTCGCACCAGCATCCGGATCGCATCGTCAACAGCGTCGTACGTGTGTGTCGATAAACCGTCAGGCGCATCTT
Organism: Pyrinomonadaceae bacterium; assembly: GCA_036379695.1. Lineage (GTDB taxonomy): Bacteria > Acidobacteriota > Blastocatellia > Pyrinomonadales > Pyrinomonadaceae > PSRF01. The sequence continues at coordinate 15,168 of DASVGE010000028.1, forward strand.
TAGCGATACGCCTGAGTGAGTCATCCAGCTTGCCGGGATCCGAAGTAAACTTCTGGATCGTCTTCACACGCATGCCGAAAGTCATCACTGCATAAACGACCGGATGGCTCGCGAGGTGATTTGAAAACGACTGGAGCGCACTCCGCAGTCGCATAATCTCTTCGGTGGTCATGCTGCCGGAAACGTCCAGAGCGAAGACGATAGCGAGCGGCCGTAATTCACCCTGTCTCTGCTCGATTTGAAAGAAGGAGATTGGTTGCTCGACGTCGTCGGAATAGATCTTGAAGTCTTCCTGCCGGAGGTTGCGAACCGGGCGACCGCCGGCATCCATTGCGGTCACGTCCACTGAAACGAGATCAGTGTCGAAGCGCAGCACGTCTTCCGGTTCCTGCTCTTTGGGAAATACTTTGCGCGGTCGCTGCGTCTGGGTCGCAGGGTCCTGGTTTTGAGGCACACTCGGCGTGGCAAGTGCGATCAGCAGCAGGAGAGGAAGGGATAGTTGCGCTATAAGAGCCGCGGGTCGTTTTGGCATTAATACTCTTCCTTGGGGGGACGCCGTCAGGATTATACGGGCGCGACCTGCGTAAGCAAACGGTGCTAAAATCCTGAGCGTCTAAATCCGGTAATTGTCGGAATATACGTGAAGGATTGACGATGAGATTCAAGAAAACTCTATTTGTGCTCGCAATAACACTCGTCGCGGCCGGCATGGCGGTGGGTCAGGACAAGACGCTCGGAGCCATCAAAGGAAAAGTGCGTGTGGAAACGGGTACGCCGAGTGACGTCACGGTGGTGGTGCGACGTGGTGAAACCGAAGTCGCGCGCTCGACGACGAATAAAAATGGTGAGTTTCTTGTCTCGCGTCTGACGCCGGGAGTCTATGGGCTGACGTTTCGAAAGACTGGATTAAGTATCGGTACGATAGAGGACGTCGAAGTCAAAGCAGGGAAGACGCGTTCGCTTGGAGATCGTTTGATACTCACGATCGATGAGGGGTCGATCGCGTTCCTCAGTGGCAGCGTGTTCAATGCAGCGGGACGAAGCGTGCCGGGCGCCAAAGTCGAGTTGTCGCGCATACTCGAGGATGGAACTACGAAGAAGATCGATGGACGTATCACGACCGAGACCGGGTCGTTCAAGTTTCGGCTTTCTCCCGAGCCGGGGAAGTATCGCGTGAGTGTGAAGACGGACGGCTCGGAACCGGTGACCAAGGACGTCGAGATTGATGGCGCCGCTGTTTATCGCGTGGCGTTAAACCTGCCGCCGAAGCCTTGAACACTGATTTTACACGGATTCATTACGGATTTAATCCGAAGTATATCCGTGTAATCCGTGGCTAATTGAATCAACAAATGGAAGAGCGTGAGGAGTTTTTAACTGCCAAACAACTTGCCGCGTTCCTGCAAGTCAGTGAATCGACTGTACGACGGCTCGCGGCGAAACGTCGCATCCCTTCCGTCAGGCTCACACCGCGCATCATTCGTTTTCATCTCGATGCAGTGCGTGAAGCGCTCGACGTTCCACGCTATCGCATTCGTCACGGTGAGTACACCGAGCGCGTCGACGACGCCCAGTTGACCTTCGACGATTTTCTCCTGAGCTAACGCCTGTTCCCCAAATTGAATTCAACCCACTTGTCACCCTGCTTGATGTAGACGCGTGGCTGTTGAATCCGGAACTGTTTGCTAAACCCCGGATTCGCCGCCAGAAACTTTCTCACCGTCGACTGATCACCCGTGGCCACGCGCCACTTTCCGTCTTCACGCAACAGATATTGCTGCGCGACGATCTTCCCGTCCGCCTGAATCGGATTGACGACTCGCCCGTAGAGCACAGTATCAACCACCGCCAGATTGCCCGTCACTTTTACCGTGCCGATTTCCATGCGATCGAGTTGATAGAAATCCTGCGCCTGTTGTAGTGCGTTCACAAAACGATCCCGCGACATGCGATTTCGTGAAGCGCCCGGCAGGAAATCGTAAAGCGCGTGGTAGTTGCGCGACTTCAACTGCTCGAACACACTTTGCACGGTTGCGCGAACGTCTGACTGGTCCGACGCTTTCACCGCCGCGTAATTAGAGACAAAGACAATCGCTAAAATTGCGGCTGTGATACTACGAATGTACATCCTCATCCTCATCTGTTGCTTCATCCTCTGGCACATCATCTTCTTCCTTCGGCAGCTTCTCGCGTATTTGTTGCCGGTAGTTCAGGAACCAGCAGACGGCGCCGCCGGCTGCAGCCACGAAGGCCTTGTCAAAATCCTCCCGAAAAACAAAGAACGCAGCCAGCAGACCGCCTGCGGCTGCCATAATCATCCAAAACGTCTTCACTTGATATTCACCGGCACTACCAGGTCGATTGTTCCCGGAGCGTAACAAACTTTGTCGTCACATGCCTGGACGCGTAGCTTTGCTGAGAGGTTGTGTGTGCCCGGTTTGGATGCTTTGTCTGCTTTGAGTTGCGCCTTCACGGCGATTTCGCCTTCGTAAACCGCAAGTGGCTTGTCTGGTGAGAAGGAGAAACTCTTCGTAAGTGGCGCCGGGTAGGTAATGAAGGCGACGGCGATACCGTCCGCCGGCGTGAGCTCGAGTTCCGTGGGTTTGAGATAAGGGAACGTCGGCGGATTCGCGTTGACGTGATAGCCATCGACGATCCGCAGTCGGACCACAGCCTCGCCCGATTCGCCCGCGGCGATCGTGGCTTCCTCCGGGTTTGCTTTGACGACGTCAACCGAATTGATCGCCGCTGGTTCGTTCGTGTTTTGTACGTTATTTGTCGGAGCTTTTGCGCACGCTATCCCAAGGCAGCATACGGCCAGCAGCCATAAACAGTTTTTCATGCCTGAAGTTTAACGCACGGAGTGGTCGGGGTTCACTCCGGCGTGGGCGTAGCCAGCACCTGTGCCAGCCGTTCTCGCTTTGCGCGTCGTATGAGATAGCGAAGTATCAGTGTCAATGGCAGTCCCACGAATAGGAAAACTGGAAGCATCACGATCACGAAGCGAACAAAGAAGAGGAGCATTCCCGAAGCCATCTCGACACTCTCCGAAATCGCGTCGCGCAGGTTACGACCGAAACCCGTGGTCGTTGTTACCAGCACCGGTTTGGGCGCTTGAATGTTGACGGTGATGGTGGCGAGGCTCGCACGGTTTTCGATAAACCGTTTACGTCCTTCCAGCTTTTCGATCTCGGTTCTGACTTCGGCTATCTGCCGCTGGACTTCCAGCGCGTCTTCCACATTGTTTGCTTGTCGCATGATCCCCAGAAACTGGGCTTCGAGAGCTTTCTGCGTCTTGATGCGTGCTTCGAGATCGATGAACTCTTCGGTCACGTCCTGGCCCGTCGCTTTTTCTTCAGGGACGTTGGTGGCGAGCTTCTTGATCTCGTCGAGTGCGACGCCGAATTGATTCGCGGGCACTCGGACCACCAACTTGAAATCGGTGGTTCTTTGCGCCGGGTCGACACTCTCGCGTTGTTTTGATTCCGAAGTGACGACAAACCCTCCATAGGCTTCGGCAATGGACGTCACGCGATGTTGTGCCTCGGATGTGGAAGCAACCTCGATGGTGATGTCCGCGTTGCGAATGATCTTGCGCTCGACGGCTTCGACAGATGTATCACCTTTGGCTGCATCTGAGAGCGAGACTTCTTTCGCAACAAAGCCGGCGGTGGACGCTGCCGGATCCCTTGCTACAGGCTCAGCATCCACAGAAACGGGTCTCGACGCAGTACCTGAGGGCGCCTGATTACCAGCCCTTGAACACGACAGCGTAAAGCTCAGGAGAGCGAGCAACAGAATGATGGGAGATTTCATGATTGGCCTCCATGCAATATCGGAATTACAGCGTTGGAACGTTGAATACCTCCAACACTTGCACGCCGATATTTAGCAGCCAACGTGAGTTCCCACAGTCAGTGAGGATGGAATCCCGTTATTAGAAGAAACCGTCGACTATTTTCAATCCACGGTTGGAACTCAAGCTCCAACCTTGTGTGTAGATCACTCAAAAATTTAACAACCGCTTGCCGTGAACAATAGCCGCAATTGTGATGATGCTCTCATCGATTCGATATATGATTCGATAACTATACGCGAACCATTCACGAATACTTTCGTCGCCGAACTCCGGAACCACCCTGCCCGAAAAAGGAAACTGTGAGAACTTACGGGTGGTTTGAAGAATAGTTTTTACGACAGCGCTGGAATAGGCGGTGGAGTCGAGGGCTATGTACTGCGCGATGGCTTCCAGGTCCTCAACAGCGCGAGGTGACCATTCTACTCGGTAAGCCATTTTCCTAACCGACGTTCAACTTCCTCTTGAGAAACTGTGCCTTGAGCCTCGGCGGCATCCAGCCCATTGCGCACCTTTTCGATGACGTACAGGTGGTATTGAATGTCCTCAAGAGAGCAATCGTCCGGCAGTCTGCTTAAGAGTGCATGAACCTCTTCTTTGGCAGTACTCATATGCAACAATCTAACACAGAAGCAAACATAAAATCACCGCGGCAATATTCAATCCATCACGCTCCTCCCAAAGGACGTAAAGCTGTGATCGTTTTATCTTTGTGCCTTTTTGTGGCTCAATCGCCTTCGTCGCCGTCACGACCGTCGTCCGGTTTTTTGATGCCGAACTTTTCGAGGCGATATTGAAGGGTGCGGAAGGTGAGGCCCAGGAGTTTGGCGGCTTTGGTGATGTTGTAGTCGGTTTGCTCCATGGCCTGTGTGATCAGGTTGCGTTCGACGTCTTCGAAATTGATTCCTTCGGCCGGTAACTTGAACGCGCCTTCGGATGCTGGTCCAACTTCCTGGCGAACTTCCGTCGGCAAATCCTCAGCCGTGATCAGATCGCCCTCGCTCAAGAGAATCGCACGCTCGATCGCCGACTCCAACTGCCTGACATTGCCCGGCCAACTGTATTCGTTCATCAACTTCTTCGTCTCAGCGGTTAGGCCAGTCACCAGCCGCGTCGTATTGCGGGTGTGCTTCTTGAGGAAGTAGTCAATCAAAACAGGAATATCTTCACGCCGCTCGCGTAACGGCGGCACGTCGATCGACAACACGTTGATACGGTAATAGAGATCGTCACGAAAACGACCATCAGACACCATCGCACGCAGGTCACGATTCGTCGCGGCAATCACGCGCACGTCGACACTGATCTCGTGAGTACCACCAACGCGCCGGATCTTTCGTTCCTGAAGCGCGCGCAGGAGCTTCGCCTGGATACCGACGTCGAGCTCCGCAATCTCATCCAGAAACAACGTCCCCCGATCCGCAATCTCAAACAAACCTTTCTTCTCCGCATGCGCGCCGGTGAACGAACCCTTCTCGTGTCCAAACAGCTCTGACTCGAGCAGGTTTTCATTAATCGCGGCGCAGTTCACCGCCTGAAACATCTCTGTCGAGCGCGGCGACTGATTGTGGACCGCCCGCGCAATCAGCTCCTTGCCCGTGCCCGACTCTCCACGAACCAAGACCGTAGAGTTTGAGCGCGCCACTTTCAGAATCATCTTCTTCACTGACTCCATCTTCGGAGACGCAGAGATGATCTCGGTATCGATCGCATCGAGACGAACGAGCGCGCGATTGATCGTTTCCAGCAGCGCGGCTTTGTCGTAAGGCTTTTCGAGATAGTCGAAGGCGCCACGGCGCAATGCTTCCTTGGCCGATTCGATCGAGCCGTGCGCGGTGAGCAGGATAACGATGATCGACGAGTCGTAAGCGAGCAGCTGTTGCAGCAACTCGATACCGTCCATGCCCGTCATCTTCAGATCGGTCAGGGCGAGATCGAAGCGTCGATCTTTAGCGAACTTGAGCGCTGCTTCGCCGGAAGCCGCAGTGGTAACGTCGTATCCTTCGTCGCTAAGGATCATTTCGAGAATTTCTCTTTGCGACTTTTCGTCGTCAACTACCAGGATGTTCTTTCGTGGCATGTCTGTTCTCTTTAGCCGGTAGAATTATCGTGAACGTTGTACCGCTGCCTTCCTTCGATGCGACGCTGATGGTGCCGCCATGATCGTCAACCGCCTTTTTCACGATCGCGAGGCCCAGGCCCGTGCCGGTCTCCTTCGTCGAGAAATAAGGCTCAAAGACTTTCGAGATGTCGTCCGCGGCGATACCGCAACCACTGTCGCTGATCTCAACCTTAACAGAGTTTGCTTCCGGGTTCGAAAGCTTGATCGAAATACTGCCGCCGGCGCCGTTGATGGCTTCGACTGCGTTGATAACCAGGTTAGTGAACACTGAACGTAGCGACTCCCGGTCCGCCTGCACCGTCGGCAGCGCGCCATCCTGAACAATGTTGGTCTTGATCCCACACTCTTCAGCTCTTACTTCAACCAGCCGCAACGCGTCTTCAGCTTCCGCGCGAATGTCGACGTCCTGGAAGTCGAGTTTCGAGGGTCGTGAATACTTCAGGAAGTCAGTGATGTGACGGTTGATGCGCGCGACTTCAGTCTTCAATTGATCTGTCAACCGGATGAACGTCTCTTTCTTGCCGGGATCGGCTGGAGCGAATGACGAGCGCAAATGATCGAGTGTCAGGTTGATGTAGTTGAGCGGGTTACGAATCTCGTGTGCGATCGCAGCGGCGAGCCTACCGACGACTGCGCCTTTCTCCGCCTGGTGAAGCTGCATCTCGAGCTCGCGGGCGCGTGCGAGTTTGGCTGTCATCTCGTTGAACGCTGAAGCGAGCGTGCCCATTTCATCAAGACGATCGGCAGGAACCTGAACGTCGAAGTTTCCGCCTGCCACCTTTCGCGCTGCGGTCGAAAGTTCTTTGATCGGGCGAGTGAAACGCCAGACGAAGAAACCCGTGACGAGTGTAGTTACGAACAAGACCGCGAGCGTGTAAAGCGCAGAGCGTGATGATTGCCGCTCCAGAACATTCGTCAAGGTGTTGGCTGAGTCGAGCACGACGATGATAAAGCGACGGCCCTGGGTCGTTTGCACGGGGAAGTAAAAAGCGCCGGCTTCACCGAAGTCCACGTTTGTCGAAGGCGGAATCCAGGCCGGCAGTTGTTCGTGATCGTTGGTGTACTGGACGGCGCTTCTTAGTGGGAGGAGTTGGATATCCTTGAATTGAACATAGCGTGTCGTGTTGTCATCGAGTTCGCGTGGGGTGAATTCGGGGATGACGCTGTCCAGGACGTTCCCATGTTCATCCACCACCAAAATATTCTTGACGCGAACGTTCTTGTTGTTCAGCAACGGCTCGCGCAGGTCGCCGATGATCTTGTCGAGGTATCGGTCGCTATGCAGGCTCTCGATGCCAAGCGCGATCCCGGTCATGATCGCCTGTTCCTGCTCGATGATCATGCGCGCATTGGAGCGAACAGTGCGGAGGTTGAAGTAGTACTGCACTCCGAGGGTCAACCCCAGCATCAGGGCGAGCAGCAGGAGCAGCCGGGCACGAAAGCTTTGGATTTGGGCCGGAAACTTCATGCGAAAACTAAGAAGAACATTTCGGCATCTGACGTTCGCATTGTGGTAAACGCGTTGCTTTGAGCGTTTATCTTTATTTTGAGGTCCAGCTAAATAGGTCCTATAAGTCCTATTTGGGTTGTAATCCGATTCTGGAACACGGCACAGCCTCTAGCACGTAGCGTTCCAGCGAATTATGTAAAATCGATTACTTTTTGATTGCCCGCAACTGTCGCTTGATGTTATATTTGCGGCGGTCTCAAATCAATGTCCCCAGAGACCGCCGTTAGGGAAAAATCTTCCCGCCCCTCAAGTTGCAGCAGAAGGTTTGATCGAAGCACGAAAAGAGGCGTTTTTTGAGAAAGCTGGGCACTGCAAACAGAATTACACGTTTTTCAAAATTCACAGGAGCGAACTCGCGAAATTCGTTCCTGCTCACCGGTTGGTGAGGTTATCCCTAAAAAGAGAGGTACTTTAGGCCTGATGACTCTGAATTCGTATTCCCCTACGTCGCGCCGGGTCGTTTTTGTTGCATTCATCCTAATTTGTTTAGTTTTTTCCGGTACAGCATTCGGGAAGAAGAAGAAAAGTGCGGGCCGCAGCGCCCGCTCAGCAAAAAGTAAAAAAGCAGTTGCTCGAAACCGCTCGTCACGCCGTGGCGGACGGCAGGTAGCCAGATCGTCACGCCGGCGTGGTGGTCGAGTTTCAGCGCGCGAAGTTCGTCGTCAAAGAGCGCTCGTAGCGCGTGAGCAATCGACAGCGATTAGAGCACGCGAGCGACGTCTCGGCAGGCCGCTCACCAAACGTGAGCGTGCCGCAGAACTGCGTCGAGTTGCAGGGCGAAATCGTCGCGCGTTGATGGAAGCCCGTCGCCGTGCGGAAGCAGCGCGTCGAGCTGCGATCGCGCGACAGATGGCCATCGACAGGGCGATGCGCGATGAGGTCCAGGCGTTCATCGCCAAGGACGACCTCACGGGTGAAGATCCCGAAGTGCGTCGCGTAGCAGTTAACGCACTGGGCCATCATGCGGGTACTGTAGTCGTGATGGATCCGATGACTGGTCGCGTCTACTCGATGGTCAATCAGGAATGGGCACTGCGTCGCGGATTCAAACCGTGCTCCACGATCAAACTCGTCACTGGAGTAGCTGGGCTTTCCGAGAATGCGATTCCGCTTTTCGACACTGCCAACGATGGTTTCCGGCTCGATCTAACGTCCGCGCTTGCCCACTCTGACAATCCATTCTTCCAACAAGTTGGCGCCCGGATCGGTTCACAGAAGATGGTCAACTATGCTCGCGAGCTTGGTCTTGGCGAGAAGACGGGCATCAATGTACCGTTCGAGTTCCCAGGCAGGTTGCCGGAAGTTAAGCTCGACGTTCTCGAACGACGAATGTTCTCTCATGCGGACGGTTTTGAAGTTACGCCACTGCAACTCGGCACGCTCGTCTCAGCGATGGCCAACGGTGGCAGGTTGCTCGTGCCGCAGATTCCGCACAGTCAGAAAGAACTCAACAAGATGAGCGTCAAAGTGCGTCGCCAGTTGGGCATCACGACGGACGTTTGGCAGCGCATGGTTCCCGGAATGGTCGGCGCCGTTAACTACGGCTCAGGCCGCAAAGCTTATGACCCAAGTCAAACCGTAGCCGGGAAGACCGGCACCTGCATCGGTCAGGGCGGTTGGGTTGGCTTGTTTACTTCTTATGCTCCTCTGGCCAATCCGAGGCTGGCCGTAGTGGTAATCACGCAGGGAACTGATGCTCGTCGTCATTTCCCGGCAGCAGTTGCCGGAGAGATTTACCGGCAACTGAATCATCGCTTCGGAACCGCGATCAATCTCCAGGTTGCATCCACACTTGACGACGAAGAGAAAGAAGTGGCCGACGCTGAAGCCGCTGCAGACGCAGAGATGGAAGGCGAGACCACTGAAACCACTAACACTGAAACTACTAACCAGGCAGCAACTGCAACAGCGCCTCCCGCAACAACAACGCCTGTTGCTCCCGCTGCCTCTAAAACCGCCACGCCTGAACCACGCAATACGGTCAAGCGTGTGCTTATGCCGCTTGAAAAGAAACCGGTTGAAGCTCCGAAGAGCAACACCACCAAATCAACCACTACACCTCAGGCTCCCGCGACAACTGCGCCGGCAGAACAAAGACCGCGGCGCATTCAACCCTGACGAACCCTTATAACCCCTCTTGCTCAATAAGCGCCGGAGTTTATCTCCGGCGCTTTTTTGTATTAACAACGTTTCGGTCTTGCCGTTTGGAACAATTTTCCGATCTTTTTCAGTTGCACGGGGTGGAATGCTTGACACATTTAATGAAGTTGCAGGAATATTGCGGGCGTTCTATTTTACCCAGGTTCTAAGCACCCGAGTGTGCATCCCCTTGTATTCAAAGATCGGCAACCGGTCTTTGTAACAATCGCATCCTAAAATTTCCCCGTGGCGACCGAAAATGGGCAGGGCCCTTGGCGCGACTTTGCAGAAATGATTTTTGGAGGTTCGGAAACACTAATGAAAAAGCTGATAACGTTTTTAGGTATTTGCACCACAGTCGCGATACTCGCTCTGCCTGCCGCAGCGCACACCACAATCGCGCAACCGGATACTGCCGTTCAAGATCCATGCACCGATGAAGGCAAAACTGCGCTTTACCAGGCGATCCGTAAGAATCTCAAAGACGATCAGGCCAAAGCGTATGAAGATTCAAAGAAGTATTTAGCCTGTCCGCCACCCGCCGCGGGTGCAGATGATTCACAACAAAAGATTATTGACTACCTGAAGAATTTTGTCGCCAAGTACGAAGAGGCGGATAAGAAGAATCGCTTCCGCAAATTGCTCTATGTCGACAAGAAATATCCGGAAGCCTACGCGCTCGGAAAAGAAATTCTCGCGGCTGAACCGGAGAATGTGAGAGTGATGGTTGACCTGGGAGCTAATGGTTATCTCGTAGCTAAAGATCCCGCATTGGCAGCCGAGTCGGTGGAGTACGCGAAAAGAGCCATGCAAATGCTTGATTCAGGAAAGACCATCGATGATTGGCAGCCGCTGACCAGCAAAGAGGTCGCTGTTGCCTATATGAACTACACCATCGGCTCACTTTCACTGGAAAAGGATCCGGCAACTGCACTCAAGCACCTGCTGAAGGCGGCACAGTTTGAGACTCCTTTGAAGAAGTCGCCTTACACCTACGCCTACATCGCCGGTGCGTATGAAACGGGACCGTATGCGAAGTTGTCAGATGAGTACAAGATCAAATTCCAGGGCAAGGACGAGACTCCTGAAAGCAAGCTCGCGCTCGCTAACATCCACCAGATCGTGGATCGCATGATCGATGCCTATGCCCGCGCAGTTGCAATGGCAGGTTCTGACCCGAACTTTAGTGCAGCTAAAACCGGTTGGAACGAGAGCTTGACCCAATGGTACAAGTTCAGAAACAACGACAAGACTGACGGCATGAACGAGTTGGTTGCCGGCATTCTGTCCAAGCCTTTGCCGCCGGAACCGACACCAATCACCGTGCTTCCTGCTGGTCCTGCTTCGACGCCGGCCGGAAATACGGGTGCGCCGCAGAGCGGAAATGGCGCCGGCAACGGTGCTGCCGGAACAACTGCGCCGGCTTCGACGACCAAGCCGGCTGCAACCACTCCAACGACTGGGTCCACAGCCAAGCCGGGCACCAAGCCTGACAGACCACGCAATCGTCGCTAGTTAAGTTTGAACACGGACCTTAGTAGGGGTGGCCGCTCAGTGGCCACCCCTTTCGTATTTGCTATAATTCACGCCGTTTTGAAAAATCCCGAAACGATTCCCGATCTCAATCTCCTCGAAACGGTCCTCGCTTACAGGTTCAAAGATCGTGCTCTACTCGAACGCGCCATCACTCACCGTTCGTGGGCGCACGAGAAGGTCGCGCCCGGCGACGAACGCCAGGCACGCAAACTCCACAACGAATCACTCGAGTTTTTGGGCGACTCAGTGTTGGGCCTGATAGTCTCGAATTACCTTTGTAACTCTTACCCCGGTGGTACTGAAGGTGAACTGTCGCGCATGAAGCATCGTCTTGTCAGTGCGCCAACACTGGCCAAGGCATCACAGGGATTGAACCTCGGCGAATTTCTGCGGTTCGGACGCGGCGAGGAAAAGAGTGGCGGCCGCCACAAGAACGCGCTCCTTGCCGATGTGTTTGAAGCGATCACGGGCGCGATCTTCCTGGACGGCGGACTCGAAGCCGCTACCTGTTTTGTTTGTCACGCGTTGCGGGATGAACTGGAGGGCACCGATCCTCTCAGTGCGGCCAAGGCGGATTACAAGACCATGCTCCAGGAGCGGCTTCAGGCTGAAAGACGGTCTGCTCCGCGCTACGCGGTAATCGAAACCCTCGGTCCACCGCATCAACGTATCTTCCATGTCGAAGTCTCGTGGGATGGCGGCAGTATTCAGGGCGAGGGACATTCGATCAAGGCCGCCGAAGCCGCCGCGGCAAGGGCTGCACTCGAAGGCATGAAGCTGGACGAAACTTTAGCCGCGGATGACTCGGATAAGCTAAGTGGCTAACTTGACCACTGCGAGCAACGTCTCTAGGATGGTTTTTCAATGGCGAGCAACCATATCACCGACAAACCCCGAACCACCGAACCGGACACCACCACCGAGGCGACGCGTTTTTCGTTCTCACGACTACTAAATCGTAACGGTCATGAAAAGAAGGATTTGCCGCCGGTAAAGCCGAAGGGTCCGCCGAAGAGCGTTTGGCGCGAGTACTTCGAGTCAGCCGTAGTGACGGTAATCATGGCGTTGTTTGGCATGACCTTTATTGTGCAGGCAGTGAAGGTGCCGACAGGTTCGATGCAGAACACGATCATGATCGGCGATCATCTGCTGGTTAATAAGTTTATCTTTGCTCCGGGAAAGTCGCTGCCATTTCTACCGCAAAGGGAAATCAAACGTGGCGATATCATCGTCTTCAAATATCCCGGCAATCCTTACCGTCCGGACCGTGACGACAGGGCCGACAACCGGCCGATATTTACAAACTACGTTAAGCGGGTAATCGGCTTACCCGGTGATCGCATTCGCATCGGCGAAAACAACATCTTCGTTAACGATGAAGCAGTGCCCGAGCATCGCATTGCAGCCACGGAAGTCAGTCAGACTGCTCCGTTGAAGACTCTCGTTGACCCACCGCCACCGCGTAAGTCCGGTGAACTCTACGACGTTTATTACCGACCCTCTTCGCCCAATCTTCCTGACGATACCGATCCGGAGTATAGACGTGCGGAATATACGGCGTTCGAAGGCAAGGATGAGCTCACCGTGCCGCCCAACAGTTATTTCGTGATGGGCGACAATCGCAACAACAGCGAAGACAGCCGGTTCTGGGGATTCGTACCGCGCGAGATGGTGATTGGCCGGGCGATGTTCGTCTACTGGTCCTACGACGAAAGTGCGCCGCCGAGCAATTTGTCGCCGATCGGTGACTTCTTCCTGAACACGCGCTGGACCCGCACGGGCACCCTGGTGAGATAGGTTTTTTGGCCGCAGATTTTTAGCCACAGATAAACACGGATTTCATACACAGATTTAAGCAAAAATCCGTGTATGAAATCCGTGTTTATCTGTGGCTAAAAATCTGCGCCAAAAATAGTATGTCCTTCAAACGCCTCGTAAAGCGGATCAACCAGGATGGGATCTTCGGCCGCGCGGCACAGCTCTCTTATTACTTTCTGCTCGCACTCTTTCCGCTCCTTCTCTTCCTGATCAATATCCTCGGCTACCTGGCGCAGCAGGGCACTGTCTTACGTGACAAGCTGCTCGTTTACCTCGCGGCGGTGATGCCGGCGAGCGCCTTTGTGCTCGTCCATAACACGCTGGACGAGATCAGCGCCACCAGCGGCAAGGGCAAACTCTCGTTCGGTTTACTAGCTGCGCTGTGGGCTGCGTCGAACGGAATGGGTGCGATCAGCGATACGCTCAACACTGCTTACAACGTCAAAGAGAGAAGGCCGTGGTGGAAGGTGCGGCTCATTTCCGTCGGTTTGACAGTAGCGCTGGCGATTCTGATACTCGCGGCGCTGGCGATCGTTTTATACGGCGGCACAATCGGCGACACAGTCGCAACGCGTTTTGGTTTCGGAAATGTTTTTACAATCGTTTGGAAGATCGTTCAGTGGCCGATCGCGTTGCTGTTTGTGTTGACGACCTTCAATCTGATTTATAACTGGGCTCCGAACATACCGGCACACGCGCGGCGCTGGATAACGCCAGGGGCTTTCGTCGGCGTAGGGCTGTGGCTGGCGGTATCGTTTGCCTTCCGGCTGTACCTGGGATTCTTCGATTCTTACAGTGTGACCTACGGCTCGCTCGGTGCTGTGATCATACTGATGCTTTGGTTCTACCTCAGTGGTGTTGCTATTCTGATTGGCGGTGAAGTGAACTGTGAACTCCAGGAGGAGCCACAAGAGGCACAAGGATCACGTAATGATTAGTCGGACGCGAACTACAGTTTGTGCATGGATGCTTTTGTTGTTGGCGGTAGTGTCGGTTGATGCCTTCGCACAACGCCGGACGAAGAAGAAGCCTGCGGCGGCGCCACAACCACCGACGGAGCTAGCGAAGCTGCGCGAAGAATTCGTCAAAGCTACTAACGAGCACAAGGCCAGTCTCCTCAAACTGCTTCCGTTCTACGAAACCAATTTGAAGAAAGCCGAAGAGAAACTCGAGGTCTCAAAAAAACTGTTCGCCGAAGGGCTAGTCCCGCGCATGCAGGTAGAAGAGAGTGAGCACGCTGTGGCACTTGCGAAACAGCAGATCGCGGAAACTAACCGTCAATTGGCGAATGCCGAAGCTCAGGTCGCGGGCGTGTTGGCTGAAAATGCCGCCAATGAGGAGATCAACAAGAACCTGAGCCTCGCAAAACAACGCCTCGTACGAACCGCTTCGTTCACGCGTTACACCGGAGCCGGAGGCTGGAACATCGGAGAGGCCTGGAAGGTTCAGCGATTCTTTTCAGACACGTTCAAAAGGCAACTTCCCATCGCCGTGTTTGGGCAGGGAGCGATTCACGATCGCTGGCGGCTGGACCACCGCAACGCGATGGACATTCAACTTCATCCTGACGGTGTCGAAGGGCGCGCGCTGTTGGACTTCCTGCAAAAGAACGGAATCCCCTACCTGGCTTTCCGCTCGGCCATTCCCGGCACCGCCACTGGTCCGCACATTCACATCGGTCGACCATCTCACCGTTACTGAGACCTACTATGAAAGCATTGTTTGTTTACTTCAGCGTTCTGATCTTACCAAGCGTCGCCAGTGCTCAGATGAATACAAGCCAGTCTCTTACAGAGAAGCAAGCGTCACACTTTGCCGCACTGGCAATGAAGTGTGTGGCTCGAGAGTTTCCAAACAAGCCGGAGCACGTCATCAATAACGCGAGTGAGGTCAAGAGTCCAAAAGCCTTACACCCGGCGTTCTATGGTTGTTACGACTGGCATTCATCCGTACACGGTCACTGGATGTTGATTCGCCTGTTGAAAACTTTTCCGAGTTTGCCGGAGTCTGCGCAGATACGGGAGGCGTTGAATGCGAATCTTACGGCGGAGAACATTCAACAGGAAGTGACCTACATGAAGCAGCCAAACCGGCAGTCGTTTGAACGCACTTACGGTTGGGCCTGGGCGTTGAAGCTGGCAGAGGAGTTACACCAGTGGAACGATCCGGACGGGAAGAAATGGGCCGCGAACCTGCAGCCGCTTGCGGAGACGCTTTCAAAGTCGTATCGCACGTTTCTGCCGAAACAGACTTATCCGATCAGAACCGGTGTGCATCCGAACACTGCATTTGGTTTGGCGTTTGCGCTCGACTATGCAAAGACAGTGGGCGATCGTGAATTGGAAGCGTTGTTGAGCGAACGTAGCCTGACGTATTTCGCGAAGGACATTGATTATCCGGGCGCGTGGGAGCCAGGTGGTGAAGACTTCTTTTCCGCGGCGCTGATGGAAGCCGACCTGATGCGGCGCGTGATGAAGCCAAATGAGTTTGCGGCGTGGTTTCACAAGTTCCTGCCGGAAGTGTCGAAGGGTGGTCCGAAAGCGTTGCTGCAACCCGCGATAGTTACCGATCGCAGCGATCCGAAACTGGTGCATCTTGATGGCCTGAATCTCAGCCGCGCGTGGTGCATGCGCAGCATTGCCGCAGCCCTGCCTGCAAACGATCCGGCGCGCAAGGTACTGTCTTCCTCCGCGGATCAACACGCCACCGCCGCCCTCGCCCACGTCGCCAGCGGCGACTACGCCGGCGAACACTGGCTCGCCTCCTTCGCTGTCTACCTGCTCTCAAACTCCTAGCCACAGATTTCACGGACGAAGGCGGATGTAATCCGCAAGTCTCAAAAAATTCCTCGTTCAAGAACT
This sequence comes from Pyrinomonadaceae bacterium, assembly GCA_036379695.1. Taxonomy (GTDB): domain Bacteria; phylum Acidobacteriota; class Blastocatellia; order Pyrinomonadales; family Pyrinomonadaceae; genus PSRF01. The sequence continues at coordinate 31,010 of DASVGE010000028.1, forward strand.
GGGCAGGCAACTGCGCGGGCAGATATTTGGTCTAACGAGCGCAGTCCTACCTGGTCTCCCGATCACAAAAACAAACTGGCCTGAGGCCGGATCAGGAACCCGTCTATGAAAACTATTATTCTGTCGATCCCTGTCTTTGCGTTCCTGCTTTTCAACGCAGTCGCACAACAACCGGACTACTCACAACTGCGCAATGAAGCAGAGACCCAGTACGCGCAAGGCTCTTATGCTCGCGCTAACGAGCTCTACGCCAAAGTCGACAAGACTAAGCTGAACGCAAGCGAGGCGCGTTGGGTTGAGTTTCGCCTGGCAGACACTTCATGGCGGGCGCAGGCTGCCACAGAAACTTCCGATAACACGACCTACGAACAGGCAAAGAAGCAGCTCGAAGAACTGATTCGCGTTGCCGATAAAGAAACTGATCGCGATCTGGTATGGACCGAAGCACACGAATCACTCGGCGATCTATTCTGGACCCGCCGCAGCGACAACGACTGGGGCGATGCGTGGCCGCACTACCGCGCCGCACTCGACTGGTGGGCCGGACAGCGTGACATCAACCGCGCCCGCGATCGCTACCTCAAAATAGTTTTCCGCGCCGCACATCCGCCTCATGCCAACGAGTATTACCATTACACCTACTACGGCAATTACATCCCCCTCGACATTCTCGAAAACGCACTCAAGATCAGCAGTTCAGCAAACGAAACGTCGTATCTCAACTTCCTGATCGCGATGACCATGCGTTACGCCGGTGGCAACGAACGCCATCGCGCGCCCGATTATTTCGAGGACGCGCTCAAAGCAGGCAAACAATCAGCCTGGTACGACGATGCGCTTTTTTTCTATGCCGACTGGATGAGCAACTACGGCACCGTGCAGCGGCTCGACGATGGCCAGTTGCACGAACAGCCTGACTTCGTGAAAGCCCTGGAGTTGTTTCGTCGCCTGACGAGTGAGTTTGCCAAAGGCGAGACGCGCTACTACGACCAGGCCCGAGACCGGATTAAAAACATCACTGATCCTCACATCGCCGTCGGCGTCAGCAACATTTTTCTGCCGGGCTCAGAGCTCCAGTTTTCCTTTAATGCCCGCAACGTTCGTAGCGTCGATTTCGCGCTCTACAAGTTTGACATGCCACGCGAGGTACGTTTAATCAAGGAAGAAAACACCGAGGAAGGTGAAGCCGATCAGCTCCCATGGCTTCAACGAATCCGGACCGCCGGCCGCACACCAGTGAGGTCATGGACCAGGACCATAAACGACAGTCAAACTCACAAACCCCTGGCTGAGGTGATTCGCGTCGAAGGAAAGTTACCTGCCGGCGCTTATCTGCTCGAGGCCAAAAGCGGTTCGCAGTCAGCGCACGAACTGATTCTGGTTTCTGACGCGACCCTCGTGCTCAAGTCGTCAATGAAACAGGCGCTGGTTTTTTTCGCCGATGCATTGACGGGTGCGCCTATCGCAAACGCAGATATCACGCTGTGGGAAAATTACTACCACGACAGTAAAGTGCGTTGGCGTCGCCTGCGCCAAACAACTGATTCCGATGGCCTGGCTCGATTCGCTCTAACGGGCAAATCTGCCGGCAGCCTGTTTGCTGTCGGCGGCAACAACGACAGGCAAGCGTTCTCTTTAGGCAACGCTTACGGCGGTGGCAATCAGGACGGCTGGCGCATCTATGCGTTTACCGATCGTCCTGCCTATCGGCCTAAAGAAACTTTGCAATGGAAGTTCATCGCGCGCCAATTGAATAACGGCGTCTACTCAACTCCTGCAAACCAGATCGTCGAGTATGAGATCCACAATCCGCACGGCTCGGAAGTCACCGAGGGCAAAGCAACACTGAATTCATTTGGCAGCGCGTGGGGATCCTTCGAATTGGGCGAAGACCTGCCGCTCGGCGAATACAACATCATGTTCTGGACCGAGGGTCGCAAGCAAAGCATCGGCGCGGCGAAACTCTTTCGTCTCGAAGAGTACAAACTGCCGGAGTTCAAAGTTCAGGTAAAGACTCCCGAACAGGACGGCAGGAAGAAGACGTTTCGTGTGGGCGAGAAAGTCGAAGCCGAGATTCAGGCGGACTACTATTTTGGTGGACCGGTCAGGAACGCATCCGTGGAAGTGGTGGTCTACCAGAGTCCGCTCTATCTCAGCTGGATTCGGCGGCGTGAGTATTCCTGGTATTACGACGACATGGGCGGCTACCGGTACGACTACGGCGCCCAGGGCTCAGTTATTAAGCGTGAACAGATCAAAACTGACGCCAACGGAAAAGCGAAGCTGACTTTCGACACGCCACGTGAAAACTACAATCGGGATTACGAGTTTCGCATTGAAGCGCGCGTCGTCGATTCGTCGCGCCGCGAGATCGTCGCGAGCGATCGTGTGCGCGTGACGCGCCAGCGCTACTACGTCTATCCACAATCAGAGCGAAACATCTACCGGCCGAAAGACAAAGTCACGGTGGATATCAAAGCGCAGGATGCGAACGACCAGCCGGTCCAAACTGAAGGAACCGTGAAGGTCACGCGCGATTACTGGTGGGAGATCTGGATCGATCCGCGTGGCCGGGAAGTGAGTGGCGCGGAGCTGCGGGAATTACAGCAGCAACAGGGCGTGTTTCCTCCACGCGTCGATCGAGGCCAGCGACCGTGGCGCTTGAAGTTTCGCGGTTATCAACGCGACGAGATACTCACGCAAACGGTGAAAACCAATAGCGAGGGCGAGGCGCAAATGAGCTTCACGCCCGAGCGAGATGGCTACTATCGTGTGGCATGGCAGAGCAGCCAGGGCGCCGATACCAGGAGTGATCGATTGCTACCGCCAGTCAAATCGGAGTGGACCTTGTTTGTCGCCACGAACGCATCTACGGATGTGGGCTACCGGTATGAGGGGCTCATGATCGTCGTGGATAAAGACACTTTCCGTAGCGGTCAAACAGCTCCGGTGATGATCTCTGTGCCGCAGAGCAATCGTTACGTGCTCTTCACGGTCGAAGCCGAAGACTTGTTCAGCTCCAGGGTGGTCCATGTTGAAGGAACGGCCAAACTGATCGAACTGCCGATCGAGGAAAAACACGTGCCGAACATTTATCTCGGCGCCCTGATGATCAGCAATGCGAATGCGTTTCAGGCCTCACAGCAAGTCGTGGTGCCGCCGGTGGACCGGTTTCTGGCGGTCGCAGTGAAAGCGGATCGCGAGCAATACCAGCCGCGCGAGGAAGGAACGCTGGCCATCACTACGAAAGATGCCGACGGACGTCCCGTGTCAGCGGAGATTGCGTTGGGACTCGTTGATGAGTCGGTGAAGTACATCCAACAGGACTATGCAATAGATCCGCGCCAGTTTTATTACGGACAAAAACGACAGCGCACAGTGCAAACACAGACCACGCTGAACCAAAGAAGCTACGCGCGGTATGTGGAGGTTGAGCCGGGGCAGTTGCGCGATCGGAAAGACGCCGGCGAAAAGGAAGATGATGCAGTTGCTTACGGAGCAGGGCGGGGCACTGGTGGCGGTGGTCGCGCAAATCCGGCCGCGGCAGACGGCGTCCTCAAGGTCTCAGAGATGGGTTCCAACCAGATAGTGAGTCGCAACATTAACAATCTTGCTCTTCTCACACCCGGAGGGGCGATCACAGAGACCGTCGCTGTTTCCGCAGACTCGCCGGGGCCCGCAGTGCAAGTGCGAAGTGATTTTCGTTCGACCATCGTGTGGTTGCCTGACGTCAAGACTGACGCGGACGGCACCGCAACCGTCAAAGTGAAATATCCCGATTCGTTGACGACGTGGTCCGCAACGGCGCGCGTTGCAACAACCGGGAATCAGTTCGGAATCGGAAGTTCGAGCACAAGGACCAGGCAGCCGCTGATCGTTCGACTCCAGGCTCCTCGTTTCTTCGTCGTCGGCGATCAGGTAACGGTGTCAGGCGTTATCAATAACAACACTGACGAGTCAATGAGCGTTGTCCCGGCTTTGAACGCCGAAGGTCTGACTGTTACGGGTTTGCTCGTCGACGGTAAGACCGTAAACAGCGATCGCTCACCTGTCGAAGTAAAGGCCAACAGCGAAACGAGAGTTGATTGGCTGGTGGCGGTGAACCACGCGAGCGAGGCCAAACTGAAGGTCGAGGCGCTGGGCAGCAAGTATTCCGATGCGATGGAGCGGACGTTCACGATCTTCGAGCACGGCATCGAGAAATTCATCTCGAGGTCGGGCAAGATGCGTGGCGATAGTGTCTCCGTCAAACTCGACATCCCCAAAGAACGTCGCTCCGATTCAACCACACTCACCGTACAGATCGCGCCGAGCATGGCGACAACGATGCTCGATGCGCTGCCGTACCTGATCGACTATCCGTACGGCTGCACCGAACAGACGATGAGCCGGTTTTTGCCGGCGGTGATCACGGCCAAAACACTGCGCGATCTCGGTCTCAAACCCGAAACCGCGATGCACAAGATCTTCGGCGGCATCGAACCGTCGAGCGGTGCCGCAACTCACCCGAATGGTCGCAAGGACCTGAAGGAACTCGAGAAGATCACGCGGCTGAGCCTGGAACGGCTTTACGACTTTCAACATCCCGACGGTGGTTGGGGTTGGTGGAAGGAGGGCGAAAGCGATCACTTCATGACGGCGTATGTCGTGTGGGGCATGAGTCTCGCGAAACAGGCTGACATCAACGCGAATTCGGAAGTGATGGAACGCGCCGCTGCTTTTCTCGACAAGGAATTGGTGGAGAAAGAGACGAGTTACGACACGCAGGCGTGGATGCTCCATTCGCTGGCGGTCTATCACGCCATGAAGAAAGAAGAAGTCAGCAAAGTCCAACAGACGGCGTTCACGAATCTGTGGAACAACCGCGACAAGCTGAACGCTTACACCCGCGCGTTGCTGGCCCTGGCTGCGCACCACTACGGCTACGCCGATCAGGCAAAGACGCTGGTCGCGAATCTCGAAAACGGCGTTAAGATCGACTCGCGGCCTGACACATCGATCGTGCAGCGCGGCGCGCAATCGTCGGATCCTTCAGTCATGGCCACGGCACACTGGGGTGAAGACGGGATCTACTGGCGCTGGTCCGACGGAGGTGTGGAAGCGACGTCGTTTGCGTTGCGCGCTTTGCTGGCTATCGATCCGAAGAACAAGCTGATCGAGCCGGTAACCAACTGGCTGGTGAAGAATCGCAGGGGCGCGCAGTGGAGCAACACGCGTGATACGGCGATCGTTGTTCTCACTTTGAACGACTATTTGCGAGTGAGTGGTGAAGTCCAGCCGGTGATGTCATATCAGTTAGTGGTGAACGGCACTCCAGTCGCCACAAAACAGATCACTGCTGATGACGCGCTCAGTGCTCCGAGCAAGTTTGCGATCTCGCGCGAGTTGATCCGTGATGGACTCAACGAGATCCGCATCGTGAGAAACGGTGGCACTGGTCCACTCTACTTCTCGGCGGCGGCGCAGTTCTTCAGTCTCGAAGAACCTTTGAAGCCGGCGGGCAACGAGATCTTCGTGCGGCGCCAGTATTTCAAACTCGTGAATCATCCGACCTTGTTGAAGGGGTTCGTTGCGGAACGAGTACCGTTGAACGATGGTGAGGCGGTTAAGAGCGGTGATCGAATTGAAGTGGTGCTGACGGTTGAGGCGAAAAACAACTACGAGTACCTGTTGTTCGAAGACCTGAAACCGGCGGGGCTCGAATCGGTGCAGATCCGCAGTGGCGAGAGTCTGAATGTTCGCGAGCTCAAGTCAGGTGGCGGTTTCACCGGGCGCACGCGTTGGGTTTACCAGGAACTGCGCGATCGGAAAGTTGCGTTGTTTATCGACAAGCTTCCGGAAGGCTTATGGGAACTCAGTTACGAGATGAGAGCCGAAGCTCCGGGAACGTTCCACGCGCTGCCCGTGTTGGGCCATGCCATGTACGTTCCCGAGATTCGCACGAACGGCGCTGAGACACGCGTGCGAGTAGTTGATTAGCGACTAAAGGCCTAGTCAGAATTAAGCCGCAAAAAGGCACATAAAGCACAAAAGGTAGTTCATTCTTTCTTTTGTGCCTTATGTGCCTTTTGGTGGCTAATATCTGTGCTTCTTTGTGGCTTTATTTTATGTCGTCGAGCCGTGTTTTGGCTTCCTGGATCATGGCCTTAATTTTCGCGAGATCGTCGAGTGACATAGTCACAGTCGCGTAATCGCAAATGCCGGTCCTCATCGTCACCGCATTGCCACTGCGCGTTTGCCGAAAGACGCTGATCTCGAGATCGCCGTAGGTTCGGTATCTCGCTTCAAAGCCGGGTAGCTTCGTGGCGGTTTCGTCAACGCTGGAGATAACATCAATCCCCTTGAGTAGCCACTCAATTTCCTGATAGTCGACAAAAGCACGATTTTCATTTGGCCGTTCGCCACCTTCGCGCAATACAACCACGAGCCCCTTAGCGACGCGCGTGTAATTGGGATTTATAAAAGCTCGAATCTCAATCGCGTCGACGCGGATGCCGCGCAGTTCAATCGTAGTGATTCGTGTAAAGCCTTTAATGACTAATCCCGTGCTGTTTTCGAGCTGTTCGAGAGTGGTTCGTGGCTCCAATGGTTCACAAGTCAATTTGCGCCAGAACTGCGGTCCTGGGGTTTGAGCCAACGCGGCTCCACAACAGGACAACATCAATATCAGGAATAGAATTGTTCGTCGAAACATGGGGAAAACTCTCCTCCAAGTAGGTGGTTGAAGATCGGGAGAGCCGGATTTTCCGTGCAATCTCACTTGCGAAAGCGCTGCGAGTTCCAAAAAGTATCACAGATTCGCGTAAAATCGGCGCTCATGACTGACGACTTTTACTGCGATGAAGTATTGAGCGGGCGAACCGAAGTCAGGGTCGTGCGCGAAACCGACAACGTGCTCGCTTATCACCACACGCGGCCCTTCTGGCCGGTTCACATCGTGGTGATCCCCAGGCGTCACATCGCATCGCTGCTTACGATCGAAGACGACGCTCTGCTGTTGGAACTGCTTCGTGTCGTTCGTGAAGTCGCGACGGAAGTGCTCGCGGAACACGGAGCCTGTCGTGTGTTGACCAATCTCGGCAAGTACCAGGACTCAAAACACCTGCACTGGCACGTCAGTTCCGGAGAAAGAAGACAGGATTAGCGGTAGGAACTTGAACTGGGTTTCCCAGGTGCTGTTCATCGCAACGAGTTCTTTGAATTTTGTGCTTACGACCTCGACCGGTCCGAGCCGCCCACTGGCGCGTTTGCTTCTGTATTCGCAGTTGATCTCGCAAAGCAATTCGTCACAACGCGCGGCGAGGAAGTCATAAGAGTATTCGACGTTGGAGTCGCCGACGAGCAGCACTTTGTAATGTGGCGGCAGTGAGGGCACGCACGTTAGAAACCTGTTGGCCAGCAACGATGGATAACTGGCGCGTAGTTGCTCGAAAACTGAGCTGAGTTGTTCCGCGGTCAGCTTCTCGCCGGTGAAGGAGTACTCGAGACTCCGGCGTCGCACGAAAGCCAAATCCGGCATTCCAAGTATCTTCCGTTTGCAGAGAAAGAGATCGTCTGTTTGATAACGTCGTAGACCGTAAGCATCACTGACGACCATTGCGTAGAGTTTACCCGGCTCAAGTCGACGCGTGTCGAGCAGGTTCTCATCGTCGTCGAGGAATTCATAGAGCACGCCTGGGGCAAAAGGAAGAAACGCCGCCTCTGCCTCGCGAAAATAGGGGAGCGTCTCCACCGTTTCGGTTGACATCGAGTACATCGGGATCAGTTCGTATCGTGGTGAGGGCAGATGTGTGGCAAGGCGATCGAGGAACGGTTGTACGTAACCACCGGTCCAGCAGATGTAGGCGGCGACGGCGGGTGCGAATTGCGACAGTGGCAGTGTCGTGTTGCTGTTCGCGATTTGCTTTAGCCGTTTGGCGCAACCGTGCGATGCGAGCCGGCGCGCGATCCGGTGAACTTCCGTGGCGAACGATGCGGGCGCGTAACACCAGTCGCGGATGAGCGCTGAACTGCGATTCCAATTGTTTGTTAGCTCGTCGAGGAACGTCGAGATTGTCGACGGGTTAGTGCTGTAGAGCACGCCGGGATTTGAGATGGTCAATATCCATAAGCGCACGGCCGTCGCACCGTACTGGGAGACGAGTGCCTGGATTGCAGGGTGATGCTGGACTCTGTACGGTGCTTGCAGCGTCGACAGGTAATGAGGAAGGGCGCTTTCGTCGAGTAACAGTGAGGTCAGTGAGGTGTCTGTTTCGAATGAGCTGAAGACGTAGAGTGAGGTGCGTTTGAGACGGAATGCGTAGCAAGCGGCTGCGAACATTTCGCTGAAAGCCAGCTTCAGAGCGAGCAGGCGCCGGTTGGTGTATAGCAGTTCTTTGGGTTTGCCGGTGGTGCCGGAAGTGGTGGCGAACTTTGTGTCTTTGCTCGCTTTTGCGCGGATGGATTGCACAACCTCGGGGCCATAAGTCAGCACTGGGGTGTCGTCAGTTATCTCGTACTTTCTTTTCAGCCGTCGCTGATTGACGCTGAAGGCCAACAAACGAATGCGCTGCCAGGCGCAAGCGAGCAGACCGAGGTAAAGTATGGTCCAACTAAGCGCGGCTCGCAGAGTGTCGTTGATGTAGGCCCTCATTACAGCTCCTCACGTGCAAGGGCGATCTGGTGTTCGTAAAGCCGGCTGATCTCATTTACGTCGTCGGAGGTTAATTGAGCCGGATCGTAAGTGAAGGTCATCCAGGTGTGGCTGCGGTGCGTGGCGGCGTTTATGGCGAGGCGCTGGCGTGGATGCAGTAGACCGACGCATTCGATCCGTTCGACGTGCTTGAATGCTTCGGAGGTATTCGCCATCCCGCTCGCGACGTGTGAAAACACAGCGGTGGCCATATCGACGGAAGGGAGATTGAGGTAGCCGCGCAGAAGCGGACTGACGATGGGTCGAGGCAGGCGTGTGAACCACGGAATTTCCGGCACCACCCACTCGCCCTGTTCGCTGCTCCACGAAACCTGACGCCGCACCTCACGACACTTTTCGACGAGCTTGGCGCCCGCATCGTATCTCGCATAAACACGGATGCGGCTCGTGCCATTTCCAAAGCCAACACTCGATTCGCGCCGCACATTCATCGGCATCCACAATCCGACTTTGCTTTGTGACTCGTGTTCGACATTCCAACGCCTGAGAACTTCGAGCGTGCAGGTTGCGAGCAAGTCGTTGTAGGTGAATCCGCCTGCGCGTCTGCAAGCTCTCTGCAACTCGGTCGCGGGAAAACCGATCGTGACCCAACGTCTCGCTCCCGAACGCTCCAGGTTTGCGGTCCACAAACCATCCGACGCGCCGTCAAATGCAAACTGACTACGTCGCACCGCCGCCGCCTGTCGCCGCAACGCTAAACCATTGAACTCACTACGCGCGGATTGCGCCGGTTCAAGCCCGTAAGCAACGTTGAGCTGATGCCCAACCCACAGCGCCGCACTCAAACCATCAGCCGCGGAATGATGAAACCTGGTAACGAGACGCGTCTCACCGTCGAGAACCAGCATCTGCTTAACCGGCGGCTGGCGTCGTAAATCGAAAGGCTCGTCAATAAATCTCTCGAGCTCAGCACCACTCGTCGTCACCTGAAGTCCGAAATATTTATCCCCGCGCCACACCCACGCCTTTCCATCAATACAGCAACCACTCGCCGGAAACCGGTTCATCGCGCTCTTCGCTCCCGCGTAAAAGCGATCCGCCGCGGGCGCGTCGTTCAGATGGAGAATCAGCGTGAAGTCCTGCGGTGAGCGCGCGCCGTCGAGCACGTAGAACGCACGATCCAGCAACGGCATCGTCATTGAACCTGAATGTCTCTTTGCGGCAACCAACGTGACAATCCCGGCGGAACACGTTCCACATACGGTCGCAACTCGATCCACGACAGTTTCGGCTGTAAGTGATGCACGCGATGCATCGACAAGCCCAGCGAGAACCAGTACATGAAGTGTCCGTAATAGTTGTGTGAACGCGCGATAGCAGATCCGGTTGAGAAACCTTCGTGTGTCTGCACGGCAAACGGATACCAGAGCAGCAGCGAGACGAGGATGAGCGGCGGCGCCATGCCCCAGAGCAATCTGGTTGGGCCAGCGACGGCGAAGACTACGGAATAGATCGCGACGATAGCGACATAGTTGAGTGTTAGTTCGATCAGGTCGTGCCGTTTTAGCCAGCCGCGTTTGCGCAGCCAGAAGAACCAGTGGTGAGGCATCGCGAGAGCCCGCACGAAGAGTTCGAACAAGTTGCGCGACTTCATGAAGTGATCGGGATCGCGATCGGGAAGATTTGTGTGCGCGTGGTGCAACTGGTGCGTCTTGCGGAAATTCGTGAAGGGAACCATGCTCGGCAGCAGTGCGATGCGCCCCCACCAGAAGTTCGCGGCTTTTGTCCTGCCGAGATGACCGTGCACGCTCTCGTGCGCCATCACCGTGCCGATGAAGATGAGGTAAGTACGAAGCAAAATGTCGACCGGGATCAGCAAGGGATGCTGGATGGGAATGAAGAGCGAGCCTATTGAGAGCAATACGATGAGGCATATAATGGTGCGGCTGAGATAGTAGATTTGAGGACGACGCGACATGTTGAAAGTCTAGGGCGTCGTGGTGCTTGTTGTTGTAAGACGTGTGGCAGTTAGATAAGTGTCACTCCAGCAATCCTGTTAATCCTTTGAGTCTTGTAAATCCTGAACATGAAAGTTATTGCTCTAATACTCTTCATCCTTGTTTCTATCGTTCCGGCGTACGGCCAGGACCAGCGGGCGCGGCTTGATGCGCTGCGGGCCGAAGGATACGAAGCGCTCTACAACCTCGACTACGAAGGAGCGCGCAGTCGTTTTCAAAAGATGATCGAGCTGGCACCGGATCATCCTGCCGGCGCGCAGTGTTTTGCGTCGAGTATTTGGGTGCAGCAGTTGAACGAAGCGTGGGAACTGAAAGCCACGCTCTACAGCACCACCGCCTACACCGATGCCAAACCAAAAGTAAATCGCAAACACGCGGAAGAGTTTCGCAAGTGGACGCGGCAGGCAAAACAGCTCGCGCAAACGCGGCTGCGCAAAGATCCGAAGGACGTGGAAGCCCTCTACTTTCTTGGTGCGGCTGAAGGTCTTGAAGCCGCATTCGCGGGCGGTGTCGAACGGAAGTTCATGGCTGCCTTTCGCTCCGGCAAAGATTCGGTCGAGCACCATCGCGACGTACTCAAGCTCGCGCCTGATTTTCGCGATGCGGAGTTGACCATAGGGTTGATGAACTACGTTATCGGTTCGCTGCCGCTGCCGACGAAGATGCTGGTAGCGACGATGGGTGTGCGCGGATCGAAGAAGCGCGGACTCGAAGCGCTCGAACGTGTCGCCGCGGAAGGGAAGTGGGCGCGCGACGTTGCCAACGTGCTCCTGGTCGACCTCTACAAACGCGAGAAGCGCTGGAAAGATGCAATTAAGACTGCGCGTCAACTGTCTGAAAAATACCCGCGCAATTATCTATTCAAGCTCCAGATAGCTGACGCCCTCACGTCAGAGATCGTCGCATTGAAGAAAGCGAAGACGCCTGTCGCCGCTGAAGAGAAGGAACTGCAAGACGTTTTCGCCTCGCTAACCCGCGACAAAACGCTCGACTCCACCACACGCGACCTCGTTCAGCACCGTTGGACCCTCTCCCGCCAACAACTCGAAGCGCGTTGACAATATAGGTCCTATACGTCATATAGGACCTATTCATCATGACTAACCATCACAGCGAGGAACTGCTCGGCCTGCTCGACCGGATAAAAGAATTCGTTCGCACGCAGGTCTATCCACTCGAGCCTGACTTTCTGCGGCGCCCGTTTCGCGATCTCGTCCCCGCCCTGAACACCAGGCGCGACGAAGTCAAACGCATGGGTCTCTGGGCGCCACACTTGCCCGAAGAACACGGCGGCCTCGGGCTCACGCTCTCGGAGTTTGCGCTCGTCAGCGAAGAACTGGGGCGCACGCCGATTGGTCACTACCTCTTCAACTGCCAGGCGCCCGACATCGGGAACATGGAAATACTTCTAAGTCATGGCACGCCGGAACAGAAACGCGAGTTTTTCGAGCCACTCGCGCGCGGCGACGTACGCAGTTGTTTTTCGATGACCGAGCCCGAACATCCCGGATCGAATCCGACGTGGATGAGCACGACCGCAGTGAAAGACGGCGACGACTACCTCATCAACGGTCACAAGTGGTTCACGTCGTCCGCGGAAGGAGCGAGCTTCGCGATCGTGATGGCCATCACCGATCCCGAAGCGCCCAACCGTTACAAGCGTGCGAGCCAGATCGTCGTGCCGATACCGACGCCGGGTTTTCAGTTGATACGCAACATCAGCGTTATGGGCGACGAAGGCAGCGATTACGCCAGTCACGCTGAAGTCAGGTATGAAAACTGTCGCGTGCCGCAGAGCAACCTGCTGGGCGAGGAAGGCGAAGGGTTCACCATCGCGCAGGAGCGACTTGGACCAGGAAGAATTCATCACTGCATGCGTTGGGTCGGAATTTGCGAGCGTGCCTTTGACTTGATGTGCAGCTACGCCTCGCGCCGAGAGTTGTCGCCGGGTGTGTTGTTGGGTAGCCGCCAGAACGTGCAGGAGTGGATCGCGGAGAGTCGTGCCGAGATCAACGCGGCGCGTCTGCTTGTTTTGCAAACGGCACGTGCGATCGATCGGCAAGGCGCGGCGGCCATGAGAGAAGACATTTCGCTGATCAAGTTTTTCGTCGCGGGCATTCTGCAGAAGGTGCTGGATCGCGCGATCCAGGTGCATGGCGCGTTGGGACTGACTGACGCGACACTCTTGTCGTACTGGTACCGGCACGAGCGGGCTGCGCGGATCTACGATGGACCGGACGAGGTACACAAGACAGTGGTGGCGCGGAGTGTGTTGAAGAAATATGGGAAACACGATTGATCGCAGCCGTCCGGTGCGCCCTGGTGAAGAACTGCCTCACGAAGTTCTGCGCGACTATCTCACCGTACATCTTCCGGAACTCGAGGGGCCACTCGCAGTCGAACAGTTTCCAGCCGGGTTTTCCAATCTCACTTACCTGCTGCGTATCGGCGATCGCGAGCTCGTGCTGCGCCGGCCACCCATCGGCGCGAAGATCAAAACCGCGCACGACATGGGGCGTGAGTATCGCATCCTTGCGCATCTGCATCCGGTCTACAACAAAGTTCCGCGACCGCTCTTGTACTGCGAAGACGAGAGCGTACTCGGCGCGCCGTTCTACGTGATGGAGCGTGTGCAGGGAGTCATCCTGCGCGCGCAGCCACCACGCGGCATCGATCTCACACCCGTGCTGATGCGCAGTCTTTCGGAAACGTTCATCGAGAATCTTGCCGAGATACATGAGATCGATTACGAGGCGGCGGGACTGGGCGACCTCGGATCGCCGCAGGGTTATGTGAAGCGTCAGGTTGAGGGCTGGACCAAACGCTATTTCAATGCGCGTACCGATGATGTTCCTGCGATCGAGCGTTTGGCGGATTGGCTGCAACAGAACCTGCCGGAAGATTCCGTGAAAGCGGCGCTGATTCATAACGATTACAAATACGACAATCTCGTGCTCGCGCCTGATGATCTGGGGCGCGTCGTCGCTGTGCTTGACTGGGAGATGGCGACGATTGGCGATCCGCTGATGGATTTTGGGACCAGTCTTGGGTACTGGGTTGAGGCGACGGATCCGGAAGAGTGGCAGCGATATGGGTTTGGGTTAACATCTCTGCCCGGTAGTTTGACCCGCAACGAACTATTGGACCACTACGAGAGGCGGACTGGTCGTCGCATCAATGAGCCGGTGTTCTATTTCGCGTACGGGCTGCTGAAGATCGCGGTGATCGTGCAGCAGATCTACTTTCGTTATCAGAAAGGTCTGACTCGCGATCCACGCTTTGCGCAACTCGGGGAACTCGTCAAAGCGTGCGGCAACCTGGCCCAGCGCGCAATTGAACGCAAGCGGATTGATTAGCCACGGATTTCACGGATAACACGGATAAAGAAAAAAATAATCTGTGTTCATCCGTGTAATCCGTGGCTATATCACTTTAGTAGCTCTTGCGTACCCAACGTGAATCTGAACAACGCTACGGAGATGGCGAGGCCGCCTCCGTTCAAAAAGTGCATGAACGCCGGCACCACGCGGCCCTGGTGGGCGGAGATGCTGCCGTAGTCTCCGAAGAATGCGCGGGTGTTTGCAGCGAACGGTGGCAGGTCGATCTTGTGATTCATGAAGGTTCGGCCGCCGTCGACACTGCGCGCCAGGGTCAGCTTTGTTTGCGTGCCCGTCGTGTCGCGTCGATCGTAGAAGATGATATTGATCGATCCATCAGCCGGATCGATCGACATCCACGTGAAAAACTGCTCTTTCCCATTCTTCACCGGATCGTCGTTCACACGCACCGGCGCACTCCACGTATCGCCACCATTTCGCGACGACATCACGAACACATCCGGATCGCCATTACGCGCGTCAACCCAGTTGACGTAGAGCGTGCCCTTGTTCGGTCCATTGCTCAGATCAACTCCGGTCACAGGCATCCCGTTCGCTCTACTAAGACCCTCGATCGGAATGTCCCAACCACCCGGTATGTTGCCGATGACTTTGTCTTTCCCGAACGTCAAACCGCCATCAGTTGATTTGTCGAGCACCAGGCCGAGCGGGCCCGCCCACACGACATACACCTCGCCGTTTGGTCCCACTGCCGGCACCGCGCCCTCAACAGTGTTATCGCTATCGAGACAGTCGCCGCCGGTGTCTGAGATACGAAGCGGCATCGTAAAAGTCTGTCCCTGATCGGTCGAGCGCGTGAAGTAGATCTGTGAACGGTGTTCGGGATTGGAGCTGCCGTAAACGTCAAACCTCGTCCACGCAAGATAGACATTGCCTTTCGAGCGCGAGCCGGGCGCAGTATCGACCACCATCCCGGGTTTGTCCTCGAATGGAATCACGGTGTTGACGTGATTGATCGCGGCAGTGCCGTCGGTCCACGTGTTACCGCCGTCCTTCGACACGTTCACAATCATTCCATTCTCGGCACGCACGGGCCGCGACTGCCGAATGCCGTCGAACGACAAGTGCACGTGATACGCAATGCCATCGTTGCTGAAGACGACTATGTCGTCGCCCTGCACCAGGTTCGTCGGATTTGGTGTGGGCACAGTCTTCCACGTCTTGCCACCGTCAAACGTGACGTAGTGATAACTGCCGGCGCGTGGTTTCGGCGGACGCCCGATCTGAAACGACGCCGCGATCATGTTGTCCGGATTTTTCGGATTGATGGCGATCGAGACTTCGGCCGGGTTGGTGGCGTTCGGTTCGGTGATGCGGACGACTTGTTGTGCGTGAACAACGGGTACGCGGAACAGCAGCATGCTCAAAGCAATTGTGAATAGTGGGCCAGATTTCATAGCGCAAAGATGCCACAAAGAAGAACAAAGGCACAAAAATTTTGACACAAAGAACGGACAAAGATACGA
Source organism: Pyrinomonadaceae bacterium (assembly GCA_036379695.1). GTDB lineage: Bacteria > Acidobacteriota > Blastocatellia > Pyrinomonadales > Pyrinomonadaceae > PSRF01. Next base: position 46,524 of record DASVGE010000028.1, read on the forward strand.
AAGGGTCAGGGCACGGAGCGAGGGTGAAACTAAGCCGCAGATTTAACGCGGATGACGCAGATCTGATCTGCGCTCATCCGCGTTCATCTGTGGCTAAAACTTTACTCGCTTAACAGGCTCGGATCTTTTCTCTTGAGCGCTGCCACGAGGCGGCTCCACTCGTAGCGGCCCTGGGCGAGTTTGCTGAAGTCGCCTGACTTGTCAGTCTCCAAACCACTCAACATCTCGTTCGCCTTGCCTGTATTGATGGCTTTCTCCGCGGCGGCGTTGAGGGCCTTGAAAGCTTCTGTTCGCGAGCTTGCCTGCGAACCTTTCACCGCTAACTTCGCGCGCTCATATGGAAAACGGTAATCGCGCGGATACTGCCGTTCGACTTTCGCGAACGCCTGAATGATCTTCGAGCGCTCGGCAGGTTTGGCGCTCATGCCTTTTTCGCGAAGCTTCTTCAATTCGTCTTCGGGAGTGGCTGTAGCCGCTTGCTGTGTAGTCGTCGTTTCAGCAGGCGCGTTGCGCGAAACTTCAGTACTAATGCCGGCGCTCGGTGGCTGTGGTTGACTCGCCTGCGTCACCACTGGCTCAGCAGGCGCGCTGGCCGAAGCAGTCTGTGTTTCCGAACGCAGCAATCCGAAGAGACCAAGCGACACGATGGTCAAAGCTATCATCCCGATGCCGATGAGTTTTAGAACTGATCCACGACCTGGTCTATCCGAGGTTCTTTCAGTACTCCACGGCAGCATCGTCGAACTGAGCGGCCGTGACTCGTGTTGGATGGTCATTTCGTCGTCGAGATCGACTGCCTGTGACATCAGCATCGTCGGCGGCTTACGTCCGTTGGGAATCGACGAATCGCCGTCCATGGCGTGGCCGCACTTCCAGCAGAACGCATACTTCGCTTCTATCATTGACCCGCAATCAACACAGGCCCTCGCGCCCGGCTGCTCCTTCTGCGGCGCCGGCGCGGGCGTTGGACGCGCCACTGGTTCCTCGCGTTTAGCGGCGACCGGAGGCGGCGGTGGTTGGATCACGGGTGCTGCTACAGGTTTCGGCTTCGGCTGTTCCTTGACGACGTCGAGCAGGCCCATAGCCGTAAGTTGCCAGCCCTCTCCCACGCGCGACACAAACGCGGGATGAATGATCTGCACCTCGCCGGCATCCGGATTGGAACAGTGATAGTAATCCTGGTAGTACTCGTAAAAGTCACGCTTCGCGGCAAACTTCGACGCCCGCGGCAGCACGAATGCCTGATCGATGTTTGTGACGACTACAAACTCGCCATCCTCAACCGGCACGAACGCGCCCGTCTCATAGTCAAACGTGACGTTGAGCTTGTTGGCGGCTCTGGTTCGCTTCAGGTAGCTGGCCACAGTTGACGGAAACGCCGGCGCGATGTCGAGGCGCTCCTCGCAAATCGGGCACGCGCTCAAGCCCGTGACAAACGAAGCGTTCAGTTCCTCGCACGTGTGTTCGTGCAAGTCGGCGGAAGCCGGTGTCAGGCATCCCGGACACGACGGCTGCGGCGCGCCCTCGGGCGTCAACGTAAAATTCTTGGTCTGGAGTGGCGTGGTTGACTCAAAACTTATGACATAACAGCGATCGCACAAGTAGAGAAGTGAGCTTTTTCGGGTGCAAACCGGGCAGCGTTGCAAGCCAAACTGGTCGAAATCTACCGGGCAGAAGTGCTCGCAGTTGCAGCAATACTGCCACCCAAGCTCGACCGGAGTGGCGGCTTGGCCTTCAAAATCGATCTCGCCGAGCAAGTGACCGCGATTTTCACACTTGATAGGACTTTGTCGAGGAGCGAAGAATCCTCTTTTGTGTTCGGGGCAGAATACTCTCATTTTCGTTGCTCCCTTCAGAGACAGGTGACCGTTCAAGTTGTACTTGGCTCGAAGCATTTCTCATAGCGGTCGGGGGCGTACGGAATAAAGATGAAAATAATCGGAGAGAGGTTTACGTGTGCCGCATAGATTAAGGTCAACCGGCTAATTTTGCAATCTTTTAGATTGGGCGCCTCCTTGGAGTGCGGTGCCTTGGCACCGCTTTGGCCAAAGCGGTGC